>NZ_DAMCLZ010000002.1:0-365166 GCF_032109125.1 Chishuiella sp. | reverse complement strand
ATTTTTTAATCTTTTTTACTTTTTCATCATTTTTACAGGAAAACAGAGAGTTTTTCAGTTCTTAGTTGTGAGTTGTGAGTTCTTAGTTGTGAGTTGTTAGTCTTAAGTTATAAGTGATATGATTAACTTAATAACTGAAACACTGAAGAACTTGAACACTACAAAGCTCAAAGATTCTTCGAAAAGCTATGAATGACAGTTCATAAGTTATTAGTCTTAAGCTATAAGTGATATACCTAACTTAATAACTGAAACACTTAAACACTGAAGAACTTGAACACTGGAAAAAAATAGTTATTCTCCATACTAACGATGTTAAACCATGGCATGATTAGCGAGTAACAGCTACCTTGAAAAGTTGATGTTGCTAGCTACTTTGAGATATAGACTCGTGAAAAAGTAAACTGAAAGGTTACTATTCAATCCAAAAATATTATAAAAAAATCCTCAAGAAGTTCTTGAGGATTTTGTATTATTTTATTTAATTTTTTACTTATTAATATAAGTTTTCTGGCGATGTTACTCGAATTAATTTAGCATTTACAAATTCGTAAATAGCAGCTGGTGATTGTTCGCGTCCATAACCAGAACGTTTAGTACCACCAAATGGTAATTCAGGAGCAATACCAGTTACGTGATTAATATAAACCATTCCAGTATCTATTTTACGAGCAACTTCTTTTGCTTTTGGAATATCATTTCCAAAAACTGAACCTCCTAATCCAAATGTTGTAGCATTTGCTAATTCAATTGCGTCCTCTATTGTTTTATAAGTATAGATAACTACAACTGGTCCAAAAATTTCTTCGAAAAAAATAGGGTTTTCAGCAGTAATACCAGTCAATAAAGTTGGCTCTAAAAAAGCTCCAGGTCTATCAATACGTTTACCTCCTAATTCTACTTTAGCTCCATTTGCAACAGCTTTTTCTACTTGTCCAGCTACATCTTGAGCTGCTTTTTCGCTACTCAAAGGTGCAACTACTGTATCATCCTCTAATGGATTACCAACCTTTAAAGAAGCTAAAAGAGTTTTTGCTTTTTGAATAAAATTCTCAGCAATAGTTTCAGGGACAATAATTCTCTTAGGAGAAACACATACTTGACCAGCATTCCACATACGCCCCAAAATAGCAGTTTCTACAGCTTTATCAATATCTACATCTTCTAAAACTATAAAAGGATCACTACCTCCAAGCTCTAATGTCGATTTTTTAATGTTTTTACCTGCTGCAGCTGCAATACTTCCTCCTGCAGCTTCACTACCTGTAAGAGCAACAGCTTTAATTTTTGGATTATCTACAATACGTTCAACACTTCCTCCTGGAACAAATAAATTTGTATACACACCTTTAGGCAAACCTGCTTCATGAAAAATATCTTCCATAATTTGGGCACATTGAGGAACATTAGAAGCATGTTTCAATACCATAGTATTACCTGCCATTAATGCAGATGCTGCAGAACGTGTAATTTGGTAATATGGAAAATTCCAAGGTTGTACACTTAATAAAACTCCTATTGGTTCATAACTTAAAAAAGCTTCACCTAATTCAGTTTCTAATGGATGATCTGATAAAAATTTCGATGCATTATCAGCATAATAATCAAAAATATTAGCGCTTAATTCTACTTCATAAATACTTTCTCGAAGTAATTTACCCATTTCTAAAGTTGCTAATTTCCCTAATTCTTGTTTTCTATCACGCATGATAGAAGCTACTTTATGTATAATTTTTGCTCTTTCGTCAAAAGAAGTATTTTTCCATGATTTAAAAGCTTCATCTGCTTTATCTACAATTTGATCAACTTGATCGTTACTCATTATTTCGAATTCTTTTACCAATTCATTATTAAAAGGATTAATTGATTTGATATAAGATTTTTTTAATGTTTCCATTTTATATTTTTTTAATTAAAAATCAGTTAAGAGAAACTATCCTTGTTTCTGTAACTAAGTTACAAAATCTTATTGTTAAAAAAATAAAAAACTACGTTAAATTTATAATCGATATAAATAATATTAAAAACTAAATTACCTATTATTCTTCTTTATTAGTTGTAGCTTTATTAAGATCTGTATTCCATATTTTTATTTTATCTGTCTTTTTTAATCCAGATTTAACTTGAACATTTACACCATCTGTAATACCAAGTATTATATATTTTTTTTCATATTTAGCATCTTGACCTTTACCAAAGGTTAAAATTTCCACATAAGGTTTTTGATTTTCATCGTAACGAAGATGAGCTGATTTTATCAATAATACATTTTTAGCTTCTTGTGTCACAACTTCTGCGTTGGCTGAATAACCTGCTCTGATAAAATTATCTGATGTTAACTGAATAGGAGCTTTAATCTCGAACTGAACAACACCGTTGCTTGTAACACCCTGAGGAGAGATAAAATCTAAAACAGCTGTAAATGTTTTATTTGCTATAGCACCAATTGATACATTAATTTTCATACCTTCTTTTAATTTACCTACTTCAGCTTCATCAACTTTTCCTTGAAATATCATTTTATTAACATCTGCCATTGTTGCAATTGTTGTTCCCGTTGAAAAATTATTAATCTGCTGTACCATATTCCCAACCTCAACAGGTATACTTAAAATCATTCCTGAAGTAGTTGCCAAAATTCTAGTTGTTGCATATTTTTCCAATCCAGGAGCAATACCAGTTTGTGCAACTTTATAATCATACTGAGCAGTTTTTAATTGTTGTTGAGCAGACAGATAAGTAGCTCTAGAATTATCATAATCTTCACGTGGTAGAACACCTTCGTTATATAATGTATTTGTTCGATTAAAATTACGTCTTTCTTGATCTACTTTTATTTCTGCAGCAGTTATAGATTGGCGAGCACTATTTAGAGATTCAACATTTGGAACGACTCTTAATTCACAAATTAATTGTCCTTTTTCTACACGTTCTCCCTCAGCAACATTAATAGATTTTATTACACCAGAGATATTGGGTTTAATCTCTATCGTTTCTAAAGGTTTTACCTCTCCTGTAGCAACAGCTTTTACTTCAATATTTCCTATAAAAGGAGTTGTAGTTTCATAGGTATCTATAGATTGACTATTCTTCTTACCGAAGTAAGATATGACTCCGACTATTGCACCTATAAATACGACAACAAGTAAAATTTTTATAAATTTCTTCATTATATCTATGTGTTAAATATTGTTTTTTTATTAAATTATTCATCTCTTAATGCATCGATTGGTTTTATTTGAATTGCTCGTTGAGCAGGAATTAAACCAGCTAAAGTTGCCATAATTACCATGATAGCTAAGGCTGAAAATAATGTTGGTAAATCTATGGAAGCATTATATAATGGTATGTTTTTATTTCCTGGTATTAATATCTCATTTAAAAACATTAAAATTAAAGCAGCTGAAATAATTCCGATAAAACCAGCGATAAGAGTTAATATAACTGATTCTAAAAGAATTTGTCCTCTTATTTGGGATGGAATAGCACCAAGGGCTCTTCTAATTCCAAATTCTTTTGTTCTTTCTGAAACAGTAATTAGTAAAATACTTGCAATTGCAATAACACCTGAAAAAAGAGTCATTGCTCCTACAACTACAGCTAAAAATTGCATTCCTTTTACAAACTTTAGTACTTTACCTAACATTTCACCTAAATTGAATCCACCAATAGCTTGGTCATCATCAGGAGAAATATTTTTAATTTCTTTTAAATATGATTTTAATTGTTTTTCAAAACCTTTAATATCATAACTATTCGGTAAACTAAGACTCAAATAATTAATTGTTTCACCTTGATTGTATACTTTTTGAAAAGTAGTGAATGGAATAAAAACTTCATTTTTACCTTCTACAGGTGATGAAGGAGAATCATAAATACCTACAATCGTATAATAACTATCACTAATTCTTATTTGTTTTCCTAATGGCTTAGGATCATCTCCAAAAAAATCTTCTGCGACTTCAATTCCTAAAACGCAAACTTTTGATTCTGTTTTTATATCATCTTCATTAATAAAACGTCCTTGTATAATATCTTTTCCAAACATTCTATTTTGATCAGGATAATCTCCATTTACAGTATAAAAATTATATTTAGAACCATAAGCGATAATTGTACTAGATTTTGAATTTCTAGGAGCTAAAAGTGATATTTGAGGAAATTGTGCTTGAATTTTTTTTACATCACTCATCTTTAATTCTATCGTTCGGCCTTTCTGAAAACCTTGATATGGAATTGAAGTTTTTCCTCCCCACACAAATAAGGAATTGGTAGCAGAATTAGCTAAATTACGATCAAAACCATTTTGTAATCCTTTTGTTACACCCAATAGAAGTACAAATAAAAACATACCCCATGCAACACCAATCATCGTAAGAATTGTACGTAACTTATTCTTACGAATAGCTGCATAAACCTCGCTCCAAGCATCTACATCAAAAATAAATTTTATAAAGTTCATTATTCGTCTCTTAAAGCATCAATTGGTTTTATTCTCGCAGCACTTAAAGCAGGTATTAATCCTGAAATTGTTCCAGACACAAAAAGAATTACGGAAGCAACTATTAAGGATTTCATTTCTACTCCTGGATTAAAAATAAAATATTCTTCTAAACTATCTCCTATATTTTCTACAACTAAAGAAGCTAATGCTATTCCTAAAATTCCAAAAATTATAGTTATAAGAATTGCTTCTTGTAAAATAAGACTTAAAACATTAAATGGTGTTGCCCCCAATGCTTTTCGTATACCTATTTCTTTTGTTCTTTCTTTTACACTAAAAATCATAATATTCCCAATACTTACAATTCCTGCTATTAAACTACCTCCACCAATTACAAGAACAATAACTGTCAATATTACAAAAAACTGATTTGTTTGCTCCATATCTTTAGCGGCATTCCTCACCCATAAACCAGAATAATCAGATGCAGCAACATTATGTCTAATTCTCATATTATATTCAATTGTTTTGGCCAAATCTGATATTTCGGATAAACCAAGATTATCTTTTGGGGTTACAATAATTGAAGAAACCTTATCTGTCGCATAAATAATTTTAAAGGTAGAAAAAGGAGTATATAAAGCTCTTTCTGCATTGTCGCCTCCATCATTACTTTTAAAAACACCTACTACCTGATACATCGCATTACCAACTTGTAAATATTTTCCAAGAGGAATTTGATTTGGAAAAAAATCTTGAGCAACTAAACGTCCTATAACAATAGATTTTGCCTGATTATCCATATCCTTTTGATTAATAAATCGACCAGAAGTAACTTCTTCATTAATCATATTTTCATATTGTGGATATACACCAGTAATTGAATAACTACCTGAATTAACTTCGTTTCTTATTGTATCAGTTTTTGCAATAGTACTCACAACGCTTTTAATTTGATCAGGAAAAGATTTTTCTATAAAATTAAAATCATTTAAATCCAATTCAATTGTTCTTCCTTGCTTATAACCATTATAAGGAACACTCGTAGTTCCTCCACTTAAAGTAATATTTAATGAATTTGCTTTAAAAAATTGTTTCTGAAAACCATTTTGTAAACCATTTCCCAATCCATATAATGTAATAAAAACAAAAAGAGCCAATGCTATTGTTAATCCAGACAAAGCTGTACGTAGTTTATTACTTGAAATGGATGACCAAATTTCTCTCCAACGATCGATATCAAACATAAAATTTAATAATTATTATAATTAAACTCGAACTTGGTTAACTTTCTCATCACTTACAATAACCCCATCCTTTAATCGAACTATGCGTTTACACATATTTGCAATATCATCTTCGTGAGTTACCATTACAATAGTTTTCCCCTCATCATTTATTTCTTGAATAAGATGCATAACTTCTTGAGACGTTTTTGTATCCAATGCACCTGTTGGTTCATCTGCTAATAATAATTTAGGTTTAGCTGCCAAAGCTCTTGCGATAGCAACGCGTTGTTTTTGTCCACCAGAAAGTTCATTAGGCATATGTGAAGCCCAAGGAGCTAATCCTACTCTATCTAAATAACTTTTTGCTACTTTATTTCGCTCAGATCTTTTTACTTTTTGATAATATAATGGTAGGGCTACATTTTCTAAAACATTTTTAAAACTAATTAAATTATAGGATTGAAAAATAAATCCTAGAAATTTATTTCTATAATTTGCTGCTTTCGTTTCATTTAATTTTTCAATTCTCACACCATCTAATTCATAAATTCCAGTATCATGTTCATCCAACATACCTATTATATTCAGTAATGTTGATTTTCCTGAACCAGAAGATCCCATAATAGCAACAAATTCCCCTTCATCAATTTCAAGGTTAATTCCTTTTAAAACATGAAGTTTATTTTTACCCATTTTATAGGATTTATTTAAATCACGAATAGATATCATAAATTGAAAAAAATATTTTTTTTATAAATGTATTTTATATGTCGTTATAATTAAAGAAAATGTTACAATTAGTTAAATCTAATCATCATTAATTTTCATAAAAAAAGTCATGTATAAAATATACATGACTTTTTACTATTTATTTTTTACAATTAGTTTTTTACTTTGTAAACTTTGTTTTGAAAATACCAAGCTGCAAATGATAAAATAAACATTCCTACAGCTGTTGCTGGTACCCAAAAAGGAATTGGAACTGGATCACCTGCTGCATAAGAGTGTAATCCTGATAAATAATAATTTACACCAAAATAAGTCATAATTACAGACCAAACAGCCCATAAAGCCGCAACATTAAATGCAAATTTACCTCTTAAACCTGGAACTAAACGCATATGTAATACAACAGCATATATAATTACAGAAACAAAAGCCCAAGTTTCTTTTGGATCCCAAGACCAATAACGTCCCCAAGATTCATTAGCCCACATACCCCCTAAAAATGTACCAACTGTTAAAAGATAAATACCTATAGTCAATGACATTTCTGAAACATAAGTCATTTCTTTCAATGAAATTTCAATTTTCTTGTTTGGTTTAATTAGCATAATAATCAAAGAGAAAACAGCTAAGATAGCACCGAGACCAAAGAATCCATAAGAAGATACAATAATAGCTACATGTACAATTAACCAGTATGATTTAAGTACTGGTACCAATGGAGTAATTTGCGGATCTAACATTGAACCTCCATGAGCAAATCCCATCATAATTACAGCTACCATTGCACCTGTTGTTGGTATAAATGCATTTCTGTTTTTATATAACAACATTCCTGCTAACACACTAACCCATGAAATAAATACAATTGCTTCATATCCATTTGACCAAGGAGCGTGCCCTGTTAAATACCATCTAATTCCAAGACCGGCTGCTTGAATTAGGAAAATAATGAGTATTAACCCTAAACAAATATTAATAATTGTATGTAGAATTTTACTTTCTGAAAACAACTGTATGAATGATAAAATCATTAAAATTCCACCTATCATCGCATAACAAATCATTACGTAAAAGAAAACATTAAATTTATTATATAATACCTCTACTTCTACTTTTGTAGGAGAAGGAACTACATTCTTACCCCATTTCTGTTGATATTTACTAATATAATCAACTGCATTATCCGCTGGAGTCCAATTTCCGTTCTCTAAACCTTTTGATACCATATTAAAATATACACTTACCATACCAAGTGCTAAAGTATCAATCTCTACAGGATTATTTTGTGTTTGATAAATCCATGATGTCCATCTTTCTGAAGGATCATTTTGTACTGGAATTATTTTTAACTGATAACCTTTTGCCGTCTGATCAAGAATATTAAATCTTTCTGTTACAGCAATCACTTCTTCATCAAACTTAGATCTCTCAGATGGCTTTTTTGAAAATGCTTCATTATATGCTTTATCCAATTTAAAACGCGTCGTTTTAGGATCAATCAAATTCATTAAAGATGTATAACCATCTTCATTTGCACTTGTCATTTTTTGAAGTTGATCTCCTCCTTTTGTTCCAATTTTAATCATTGGAGCATTTACCCAATATGCAGGATCTAATTGTAAAGATATAAACCATTTATCTGACGACAAACCATGAAAATTATCTTTTTTATATACTTTTCTTAAAATTTCTAATGATTGTGTATTTACTGGTTTTATACGTCCTTCTATATCTTGAATTAAAAGATGTCCAAATTTTTCTGCGTGTTCATCAGGAATTTTTACATTTTTCGCTAACTCATCACCATCAGCCATTTTGGTAGAAAAAGCTCCCAAATGTTCAGAGGAATGAGCTTTATCTGTAGAAGTATTCGTTTCTATTTTTTGATGAGTTGATTTATTGCCATCTGTAGTTGTAGGATTTTGAGAAAATACTAAACTTGACAATAAAAATAATGGAATTAAAACATTTAATTTCTTTGTATGTAAACCTTTTAATAAAGAGTTTAATTGCATAAAACGAGTTCCTTTCCAAAATAATGAAACAAACATACCAACGAACAACATAAAATAACCTAAATAAGTGATGTTAGTTCCCCACCAATCTTGATTAACAGATAATATAGTACCATTTTCTGTTGGAAAATAACTTGATTGAAAAAATCTATATCCTTTATAATCCATTACATTATTCATATAAATATGATGTTTTTGCTCTTTTCCTTCATCTATTACAGTTATGTTTGACTC
This sequence comes from Chishuiella sp., assembly GCF_032109125.1. Classification (NCBI taxonomy): domain Bacteria; kingdom Pseudomonadati; phylum Bacteroidota; class Flavobacteriia; order Flavobacteriales; family Weeksellaceae; genus Chishuiella; species Chishuiella sp. The sequence goes on along the minus strand of NZ_DAMCLZ010000002.1, from coordinate 356,515 downwards.
GAAAGAAGATGGATTTGATGAACCAGGATAACGATCTAAAACAAAATCATCTAAACGTAAACTAAAAGGTATTTTAACCATTTTTGAACCGTAACCTAAAGAAATATTCATTCCATCAATAGTAACATCAGCTGTATAATTTGTTTGACCTTTTCCTCCAACAATAGTTACTGTATCTCTTTTATCACCAACGATAACCTCAGCTTTGATAGCTCCTGGTAATCTTTTTTCAGTTTCTTTAAATTTAGATCCTTGACGATAAAGAATTTCTCCTTTAAACGCAGGATTAGGAATTACAAATTGAGCTCCATTAATTGTATATAAAGAGCGTAACTTTAATTGAGTTGGAACATTAAATTCAACTTTTCCAGCACCTTCTTGCAATTTTTGCATATCTGTAATCTGTCCAACTTTTTGTCCAGCCATTTGTACATATTCACCTTCAAAAGGAGATTTAATTGTTAAATTCTCCCCTTCACCAGTAATTTGTATTGTACCATCCATTGGCCTATTGTAAGCTACTAAAGTTCCATTTATACTTTTTATTTCACCATTTCTAATAAATATAGTATTTCTTCCTCCTTGGCCAACAGAAACCAATTCTAAGACATTTATCCCATTCGCTTTTCTTACAACTGTATCAAGAGCGTGTGGAATATAATCAAATGTTCTAAGTTTTATTAATTTATTCTTGAATTGATATTCACCTTCAAATTGTCTATAAAGAAGAGAATTTGTACTGTCTTTTCTATCAAAGTATGTCATGTTGTATTGATGATTATCATAAGCTAAACGCTGTGTACCATCATCAACAATCATTTTGAAATAAGATTTAGAAGAAGTAATTTCATTGCTTGTTTCTCCTTCTGGGATTGGCATTTCGCCTTCGAAACTAATATAACGAGTGATTCCTCCTCCAATAAAAATAAACAAAAAAGCCAAGTGAAAAACTAATAAAGGTAATTTTTCCTTTGACCATAATTTATATCGTTTTATGTTCATTAGAAACAAAACGATTAACCAAACCATCAAAACCTCAAACCACTTCGCTTCATAAATTACAGCTTTAGCAGTAGCTGTATCATAATCATTCTCAATAAAAGTGGCATACCCCATCGATATTGCATAAATAAATAACAATACTGTCATGGTTCTGGTAGAAAATAAATATTTTTCTATTTTACTCATTACTTAAAATTGAGCTACAAAAATAGTCGAGTTTATCTGAATAGCATTAAAATTTAATTGATTTTTATTATAAATAACAAGTTAATAGAATGTTAAATTCAATTTTATCAATATAGTCTAATAATGATATGCAACTTATATAGACTAAAGATTATTTTAAATTTAATCTTATTTAAAATAAATGTAAATTTTATATAAAATTTTACATAATATATAAATGCAAAGATTTCAAATATTTATAAATTGTAGACTAATATTTTAACAAAAATAAGCAATGAGTAAATTATTCGAATCAATAAAAATAAATGAATCAATTATTTTAAAAAATAAAATTATAATGTCACCTATGTGTCAATATTCTGCAGAAGATGGTTTTCCAAATGATTGGCACTTTCAACATTATGTTTCTCGTGCTGTAGGAGGTGTTTCTGCTATTATACAAGAAGCAACTGCTATAGTTCCTGAAGGAAGAATATCTTATGGGGATTTAGGGATTTGGAAAGATGAACAAGTTGAACATTATAAAAATTTAACTTCACAAATAAAAAAATATAATTGCATTCCTGGTATACAATTGGCACATGCAGGAAGAAAAGCAAGTGTAGAAAAACCTTGGGAAGGAAATAAACAATTAAGTCCAAATGATAAAAATGGCTGGCAAACTGTTTCAAGTTCAACTATTCCATTTCATGAAAATGATCATAAACCAATTTCTTTATCATTAAACGAAATAAAAGACTTAATTAAAAATTGGGGAAAAGCAACTGAAAGAGCCATAAAATCTGGCTTTGAAATTTTAGAAATTCATGGAGCTCATGGTTATTTAGTTCATCAATTTTTATCTCCATTAATCAATGAAAGAACAGATGAATATGGTGGAAGTTTTGAAAATAGAATTCGTTTGTTATTAGAAATAATTGATGAAATGAAGAAATATATTTCAACACAGTCTATTTGGGTACGACTTTCTGCAACTGATTGGGTTGAAAATGGATGGAATTTAGAAGAAACGATTAAATTATGTAAAATATTAAAAGATAACAATGTTGATGTAGTTGATATTTCATCTGGAGGAGGTGTAAGTGAACAAAAAATTGAAGTTAAAAAAAATTATCAAGTTCCGTTTGCTAAGGAAGTTAAAAACAATGTTGATATAATTACTGGAACAGTAGGTTTAATCTTTGAAGCAGAACAAGCTGAAGAGATATTGCAAAATAATGAAGCAGATTTAATCTTTTTAGCTAGAGAATTACTTCGTCACCCTTATTTCGCTTTAGATGCTGCTAAAAAATTAGGTGAAGATATTAACTGGCCACCACAATATGACAGAGCTAAAAATAATCATTATGCTTAAGTAAGTAAAATAAATAGGTTAATTATAAAAATCTAACCTATTTATTTTATTAGTTAACATTAACACCAAATAAATGTCCAATTAATGCTGTTATTCCCATTGCGATAGTTCCCCAAAAACAAATTCTAATCATCGCTTTCCAAATACTAGCACCTCCTGTTTTAGCAGAAATTGCGCCTAAAATCATTAAAAATATAATAGAAAATGAATATTGCCAATAAACCATATTACTTACTGGAGCAATAACAGATATTATCAGTGGTAAAGAAGCTCCTGCTAAAAATGAAAAAAACGAAGAAATAGATGCTTGAAAAGGTTTTGCTGTAGTTATCTCATTAATCCCTAATTCATCTTTTGCATGTGCTTCCAAGGCGTTATGTTCTGAAAGTTCTATTGCAACCTGAAGTGCTGTTTGTTTGCTAACACCTCTTTTTACATATATCTTAGCAAGTTCCTGTAATTCAAATTCAGGCATTTCTTCTAACTCTTTTTTTTCTCTCTCTAAATCAGCATTTTCAGTATCTGCTTGAGAACTAACTGAAACATATTCTCCTGCTGCCATTGACATTGCGCCTGCAATAGTCCCAGCTAATGCCGTAAGGACTATAGAATGTCTATCTGAACTTGCCGCTGCAACACCAATTACAATACTAGTAGTTGATAAAAGCCCATCATTAGCTCCTAAGACGGCTGCTCTAAGCCAACCAATCCTATTAACATAATGTTTTTCTAAATGATGTTTCATTCTATAAATTTAGATTTTTTTTAATAAAAAATAGTAGTTTATTTATTTTAAAGTTAATTAAATCATAACAATAATAGTTTAATAGTTAAAATTTATATAATTTATTATTTTTATTTATTCTAATTTAATTTAAATTTGTCGCCTAAAATTTACTAATTACTTATTTATCATGAAAAACAAAAAAAATTTGGTGAAATTATCTTTACCACTCCTCTTTTTAGGTGCAAATAATATTGTACAAGCACAAAATGTAGAAAAAAAAGACACAATTGAGACTCTAGAAACAATTGAAATTACAGGTAGAAAAGAAAAAGGATATAAAAATACAAGTAGTTTTAGTGGTACAAAAACAAATACAAATTTAATGGATATACCACAATCCATTAATTATGTAACAAAAGAAACTCTTGAAGATCAGGTTGCTTTTAAAACAAGTGATGCCATAAAAAATATAAGCGGTGTCAATCAAAGTTCATATAATAACAATGATTTTGTTTTAAGAGGATTTAGAGCAAATAATACATTAATTAATGGGCAAAGAATATCTACAAGAGGTTGGGCTCAAAACTTAACACCTTATGTAGAAAGAATAGAAGTAATAAAAGGTCCTGCTTCTGCATTATTTGCAAATACAGATCCTGGAGGAACAATAAATACAATTACAAAAAAACCTTTAAAAGAAAAACGAAATGCTGTTAATTTCTCTACAGGAAGTTTTAATACAAATCGATTAACAGGAGATTTTACAGGTCCTATCAATGAAAAAAAAACATTATTATATCGACTTAATTTAGCTTACCAAAACACAAAAACGTTTCGTATTCTTCAGGATCAAAAAGCATTAGTTATTGCTCCTTCATTCTCATTTATACCAAATGAAAAAACAAGTGTAAATTTTGATTTCGTCTATCAGAACACAGATGGAAGATTAGATCGTGGACAACCAATATTTGGAGGAACAAAAGGTTCTGACATATATTCTGTTCCTACATCTTTTGCTATTGGTAAAAAAAATGATTACCAAAAAGAAACAAGTATTTTTACAACTATTGCATTACAACATAAATTTACTGAACATATAACTTTTAACGCATCTTATCTACGATCTATGTATGATGAAGATTTATTAGAACATCGCACTTCCAATAGTTTTGCTGTTGATGTAGATGGAAATCAAATCCCAACATTGATGGGAATGCAAACTATAAAAAGAATTAGACAAAATTATATTGATAATTTCTCTGGTTATTTTACCTTCGATTATAAAACTGGAGAATTTGAACATAAAACTCTCGTTGGTTATGATCATATACAAGAAACTTTTCCTAAAGGTAATTCAACCTACAATGCTTCTGGTTTTCTTTCTGCAGATGGAAAAAGTGTTATTGCTAAATATGACCCAAAACATCCAGAAAAATATATGATAAAAGATGGAATGCCTGTACCTAATGTTCCTTATTTTGATTTAGAAAATCCTGATTATTCTATTTCTGATATTTCTAATTATATAAATAAAAGTCAGGAAGAAACCCCTTCAAAATACTACTTAAACGGAGTATACTTACAACATCAAATTTCTTGGAGAAAATGGAAAGCTCTTTTAGGAATAAGACAAGAATATTACACTGATGTACAAAATTATACTAAAAACAATGAAAGAAACATACAACAGCATGCATTTACTCCTAGAATTGGTTTAGTATTCGAACCATCTACAAACACAAGTTTGTATGCTACATATAACCAAGGTTATCAACCACAAAGTGCCGGAACGATCGGAAGTCCTGAAATTTATGGAGGTCCCTTTGATCCTTTAAAAAGTAAAATGTTTGAAGTTGGAGCTAAATTTGAATTTTTTCATAAAAGACTTTCGCTTACTACATCTACTTATTACATCGAACAAAATAATATTTTAATTAATGCATCTGATCCAAATAATCCTGATCTTTTAAGACAAGTTGGTCAGCAACAATCAAAAGGTTTTGAATTTGATATCAATGGTCATATTACAAATAATTTGAGTATTACTGCTGCTTTTTCTTTAAATGAAACAAAGGTAACAGAAAGTGATAATCCTGATGAAATAGGAAGAATTGTACCAAATGCTCCTAAAAGTCAAGGAAATATTTGGGTAAAATATAATTTCAGAAAAACTTCTTTCTTAAATGGGATTGGTTTAGCTGGAGGAATGAATTATGCTACTAAACGTCATACAAATGAGTTAACGCTTGATTTACCTGGATATACAGTAAGTAATGCTGCTATATTTTATCAGTTCGATCATTTCCGAATGGCACTTAACGTAAATAATGTATTCGACAAAACATATTGGGTTGGTGGATACAATTATGCCAGATTATTCCCTGGAGCTCCTAGAAACTTTATGGTTTCTGTAGGATATAGTTTCTAAAAATAATCATAAAAAAGAGAGCTTTTTATCGCTCTCTTTTTTTTATAACCATTATACTGGATCCACATCAATATCTATTCTTACAGAGCGAAATGCAGCTATTGTATGTAACTGATTAATTTTAGCAAGAATTAAATCTTTTATTTTTTGTGGTGATTGTGTTGGTCTTATTTTTATTAAAACATCTGTGATATACAAATTATTTATTCTACCTATCGATGGAGATTCTGGACCTAATAAACAACGAGAATCAAAGCTAGACTTTAATAAAATAACCAATTGTTCAGCTGTTTTATCTAAACGTTCTTTACTCTTATGTTTAAAACGCAATTTTATTAATCTTGCAAAAGGTGGATATAAAAATTCTTTGCGTTCATATAAAATATCTTTCATCGTTGGAGCATAACTATATGTTGTAACATTTTGTAGTATCTGATGCTCTGGTTGAAAAGATTGTATCAATACTTTGCCTTGTTCTTGTCTTCGTCCAGCACGTCCAGCAACTTGAGTTAATAATTGAAAAGCTTTTTCATGTGCACGAAAATCAGGGAAATTAAGTAAAGAATCTGCACGAATAACTCCAACAAAATCTACATTATCAAAATCAAAACCCTTTGTGATCATCTGTGTACCAATCAAAATATCAATTTCTTTGTTTTGAAAATCTTCAATTAATTTTTCATAAGCAAATTTTCCCCTCATTGCATCCACATCCATACGTTTAACTCTTGCTTCAGGAAAAATATTTTGTATTTGCTGTTCTATTTGCTCGGTTCCAATTCCTTTTGTATTTAATTCATGAGAACCACAGCTAGGACAACGCATAGGTTTTGCTTGAGCATAACCACAATAATGACATTTTAGTTGATTAGAAAATTTATGATAAGTTAAACTTACATCACAATTAGGACATTCTGGTGTATGTCCACATGTATTACATTCCATAATCGGAGCATATCCTCTCCTATTCTGAAATAATATTACTTGTTTTTTATGATTTAATTGTTCAAAAATTTCATCACGGAGAATGTTAGAAATATCTTCTGTTATTTCTTTTTGCTTTTGTGCTTTTTTTAAATCAATTAAATTAATTTCTGGTAATTTAATTTGTCCATAACGTTCATTTAATACAACATAACCATATTTTTTCTGAGTTGCATTGTAATAACTTTCTGCTGAAGGTGTTGCCGAGCCTAAAAGAACTTTAGCATTCATCATTCCACCTAACAGCATAGACATATCTCTCGCATGGAAAAATGGTTTCGTATCCATTTGTTTATAAGAAGATTCATGTTCTTCATCAACGATAATCATTCCTAAATTATCGAAAGGTAAAAAAAGTGCAGAACGAGGACCTATAATAATATCAAAATCACCAATTAATGTTTTTTGCCATAATTCAACTCTTTCATTTTGATTGAATTTAGAATGATAAACACCAACTTTATCTCCAAAATTCTTTTTGATACGATGAACTATTTGTGTTGTTACAGAGATTTCTGGTAATAAATAAAGAATTTTATTTCCTTTAGCAATTACTTGTTGCATTAATTTTAGATAAATTTCTGTTTTTCCACTTGATGTTACTCCATGCAATAACACCGTAGATTTATCTTTGAATTGCTCTTTTATTTGATGAAAAGCTTCTTCTTGTTTTAACGTTAATTCTGATACATTTTCTGTTTCCTCAATTCCATTATCAACTCGAGAAGTTTGATTCTGATAAATTTCTACAGCTCCTTTTTCTGCTAAAGATTTTATTACTGCATTTGTTGCTCCTTGTTTCACAAAATCGGCAACTTTTAAAGGTTTATCTTGTAATTGAGTTTCTAGAGTAATTAACTGTAGTAAAGCTTCTCTTTGTTTTGGAGCTTTTGCTAACTGATTTAAAACCTCCATAAACTGATGTTCATTTCCTTTTAAATCTGAATGTAAACGGACATAATTATCAATTTTTGGTGTATATTTTTCGTTTAATTTTTCATCTAAACATATAATTCCCTTATCTATTAAAAGTTTTAAAGTTGGAATTGCTGATTTTTCATCAACAATAAGCGCAGCTTCTTCTACAGAAATTATTTCTCTTAATTTTAATGCTTCAAAAACTAGAAATTCGTAATCATTTAACTCTTCAATTGTATCGTAATTTGGATTAATTAATCGAACAAACGTTTGAGATTCTAATTTTAAAGCAGAAGGAAATGCATTTCTAAACACATCTCCCAAAGAACACATATAATAATTAGCAATCCATTCCCAGAATTTTATTTGTGTTACAGTAACTAAAGGCTCATTATCTAAAAAAGCATGAATTCCTTTTGTTTTATATAATTCTGGAGCATTCTCATGAATAGAATGTACAATTCCTGTATATAATTTTTGAGTTCCAAATGGAACAGATACACGTTGACCTATTTTTATTTGCTGTAAATCTTTTTCGGTTAAATGATATGTAAACGTTCCATCTAAAGAAAGAGGTAAAATAATTTCAGCAAAAAAAGATGTTTTCATTCTATTTGGATTGAAAGGGCAAGTTAGTAAAAGGGTTGATTGTTTTCAAACAATTCATTCTACAAATTTATATCATCAACAAAAAAACCACTCAAATTGAGTGGTTTATATTTAAAAAATTTAAAATTTTTATTTTGATTTTTTACGGCGTTCTAATTCTTTTTCTATGAGAGATAATTCGCGACCTGTTTGTCCTGCGACAGAAGTATTTTCTTGTGCTCTACGAATAAGGTATGGCATAACTTCTTTTATAGGTCCATATGGTAAATATTTAGCAATATTATAACCTAAATGCGCAATATTAAAAGAAATATTATCACTCATTCCAAATAATTGACCAAACCAATAATTAGGATTATTTTTCTCTATTCCGTTCTCTTCCATTAGTTTGATTAATAATTCGCAACTTTCTTCGTTGTGAGAACCTGCAAATAATCCGAAACGTTCTTTGTGTTGAACAATAAATTCTAAAGCTAGATTATAATCTCTATCAGATGCTTCTTTATCTGGTTGAATTGGAGATGGATAATTTTCTGCCTCGGCACGAGCTCTTTCTTTTTCCATGTAGGCTCCACGAACAATTTTATAACCTAAATAATAACCTTCTTTTTCTGCTTTTGCAAAAATCTCCTTTAAATACGCTAAACGATCATGGCGATACATTTGTAATGTATTCCAAACAAGCGCACGATTTTTATTGAATTTAACCATCATTTCATCAGTTAAATCATCTGCAGAATCTTGCATCCAAGTTTCTTCTGCATCAATCATGATGTTTACATCTAAATCGTAACCTTTTTGACAAACTGCTTCAAAACGTTGTCGAGTATTTTCCCATGCCTTTTTTTCATCTTCTGTAAGTTCTTGTTTTTTACCTACTTTTTCGAATAATTCTATTCTACCGAAAGCGGTTGGTTTAAAAACTACAAAAGGAATTGATGGATTTTCTTTAGCTAAATCAACTAGATGTAACATAACATCACGCACTTCATCAAATTGACTTTCTTCTGTCAATCCTTCGATTGAGTAGTCCAAAATAGAACTTACATGATATTTATACAGTTTGTTTGCAACAATAACGCCTTGTTCTGCTGTTTCTCCTCCTACAAATTGTTTATAAATTGTTTCTCGGATTAATGGCTTAACAAATGGTAAATCGACAGCAATTGGGAACTTAAAAAAGTGTGTTCCAAATTTAGTTAAAGAAGGACTACCTATTAACTTGTAAAGGTAGTAAGCTTTTTTTAAATCTTTATCAGATTTAGATTCAAAAGCGAACTGAGTATTGTCGAATAAGGACATTTAAGCTAACTAATATTAAATTATTTCAAAACTGTACAAATTTAAACTTAAAACTGAATTAAACTAAAAAACCTACAAGAAATTCTTGTAGGTTTTAAAAATATTTTATGTGTAATTATTAAATTGTAATAATTATCCTTTTTTAGCGTATTTGCTTCTAAATTTATCAATACGTCCTGCAGTATCAACTAATTTAGTTTTTCCTGTATAGAAAGGGTGAGAAGAAGAAGAAATCTCCATTTTGATTAATGGGTATTCAACTCCGTCAACAACTAATGTATCTCTAGTATCAGCACAAGATTTAGTGATAAATACTTCTTCATTAGACATATCTTTAAATGCTACTAAACGGTAATTCGTTGGGTGGATATCTTTTTTCATTTTCTAAAATCTTCTTTATTAACTTTAATTGGAGCGCAAAGATAATATAATTTAAGAATGATACAATTTATTTTATAAAAAAATCATTCATAAAGAATATGTTAAGTTATTATAATTTCGAGTGTAATGGACTTCTTAAAATTAAAATAACACTTCTTTGAGCAGTTTTTCGTGGTGCAAATATAAACATTTTGATAATTTTTACAAATATTTTATGAGATAATAATAACAATATTTCGCTTTTTAAAATCTTTATTTATCAATCATTTATTAATGTTTTTTTCTTTTACAAAAAGCACTTGAGATAAAAATTCTTTACTAGTTTAGTATTTAGACTTTTTATACAAATTTTATCTAGTAAAATTAAGAAGGTGAAAGTATCACTTTCATAAAGTAATATGTTTTATTAATAATTTTAAAAAGCTATATATTTGTTGTATTGACAATAAATTTTATTTTTTATTGTTTTCTAAATTATAGTACAGCTTTTTTTAATGTTATGAATATAAAAACATTTCTGATTGGACTAACTCTTATTTCAATAGTTAGTTTTTTTTCTTGTCGAGATGATTTTGACTATGATCCTTTGACTTCCGATTTAAGATATAGTAGAGATACAATTTCTGTAGATACTGTATATAATTTTTCTAAATCTGAAACTTATGTATTGAAAATATATAATCCTGAAAATGATAATAGAGTTATTCCGAAAATATATTTATCAAAAGGAGATAAATCATTTTTTAATATAAATGTTGATGGAAAAGCAGGAAGTAGTTTTGAGAATGTTCCTATTCGCAAAAAAGATAGTTTATATATATTTATAGAAATTGCAGCCCAAGAAGCTACAACAAATCCACTGTATGATGATGAAATAAATTTTGAAACAAAAAGTTCTACAAAAAAAATAAAATTATTATCATGGATTGAAAAAGCTAAAGTCCATGAAAAAGATGCCACAATTTCATCTGAAAACTGGAATTCTAATGAAGCACAAGTAATAGATGGAAATTTAACTATTACAAGTGATTTAACAATAAATAAAGGTACTACTGTTTATTTTAAGAAAGGAGCAAGTCTTACAATTGCTGATAATGCGAAATTAATAGTTAATGGTGCATTAAATAATGAAGTAAAATTTAGATCTGCACGTCATGATAATAAATATGATTCAATTCCTGACCAATGGAAAAAAATTGAATTAAGTCCTAACAGCTATTCTACAATTAATTATGCTAAAATTATTGGTGGAGATACTGGATTGAATGTTAATAATGCATCTCTAGAAATAAGTAATACAAAAATAGTAAATAATCAATCTTATGGTATACTAGCAAATAATTCTACTATAAAAGGTTATAATTTAATTTTAAACAATAGTAATCTTGCAAGTTTAGCTATAGAATCTGGTGGTAATTACGAATTTTATCATTCTACTTTTGCTAATTATTTTAATTTTAATACATCTGTAGGACCTGCATATTCAGTTTATTTAAGTAATACAGATTCAAATCAAAATATACACCCATTGACAAAAGCTATTTTTGGAAATTGTATAATTTACAACCAAAGAACTCCAAATGCCTTAGTTTTTAGTAAACAAGATGGAGTTACTTTTAATTATTTATTTGATAATAATATTATTCATAATACTGACATAAGTATTTTAAATGTATTAAATAATAACAATTTCTTATCAAATAATATAAAAGACCCCGAATTTATAAATCCTAATTATAATGCAAATAGATTATCAGTAAAAGAGACTTCACCAGCAAAGAACTCTGGTAAAGCTGAATATGCTAATTTATTCCCTACAGATTACAATGGTAATAACCGACAAATATCCCCTACAATAGGAGCGTTTCAATAAAAAAAGAAAAAGTCGAACAAAAATGTTCGACTTTTTTATATTCTAAAAAAATAGTATTATTTGATACTAGGTACCTCTACTAATTCATTTGTATCAGCTTCGTAGTTGATATCATCATAATTAAATCCAAATAATTGGAAAAATTCATCACGGTAACCTTTGATATCTGAAATTTCGTTAATATTATCAGAATTGATTATTTTCCATAAATCATCTACTTCTTTCTGAACATCATCTCTCATTTCTAAATCATCTACTCTAATTCTTCCTTCATCATCTAAAGGTATAATTCCATCTTTTGTATAAAGACGTTCAGTAAATAATCTTTCCATTTGTTCTATAGTCCCTTCATGAATACCTTTCTCTTTCATCACTTTATATAATAAAGAAACGTATAGTGGAACAACAGGAATAGCAGAGCTAGATTGTGTAACTAAAGCTTTATTTACAGATACATAAGAAACTCCGTTTAAATCAGCTAAAATATCATTAATTACAGGAACAGTATTTTCTAAATCTTTTTTAGCCATACCAATTGTTCCTTCTTTATAAATTCTATGTGTAAGTTCTGGTCCAATGTAAGAATAAGCTACAGTTTTTACACCATCAGCTAAAACACCAGCTTCTTTAAGATCTTCAATCCAAAACTTCCAATCTTCCCCCCCCATAACTGCAACAGTATTATCTATATCTTCTTGAGATTCGATTGGGTTAATTGTAATTTCTGATACATTTGCTGTATGAAAATCTACCGTTTTATTTGTAAAAGGTTCTCCGATAGGTTTTAATACAGAAGAATGAGCAACACCAGTTTTAGGATGAGTTCTACGAGGAGAAGCCAAACTATAAACAACTAAATCTACTTGACCTAAATCCTTTTTAATTAAATCTATTGTTTGTTGTTTTACTTCATCAGAAAAAGCATCTCCATTTATACTTTTTGCATATAAACCAGCTTCTAAAGCTTCTTTTTCAAAAGCTGCTGTATTGTACCAACCTGCAGTACCAGGTTTATTTGGCGCTGCTGGTTTTTCGAAAAATACTCCTATAGTAGCAGCGTTATATCCGAAAGCGGCTGTAATACGAGAAGATAATCCAAAACCTGTTGAAGCTCCTATAACTAATACTTTTTTAGGACCTTGAGTCGTAATATTTTTTGATTTTACGTACTCAATTTGGTTATGAACATTTTTTGCAGTACCCTCTGGATGAGTTGTAATACATATAAAACCTCTTGTTCTTGGTTGAATAATCATTATGCTATATTTAATTGGATAAAATTATGAAATAAATTCTAAATAAGAAAAATTAGGAATTAAGTAATAAAATAAAAATAAACAATAATGGTTAAAGTTTACTATATTTATATTTATTTAATCGAAATGAAAAATATCCACATTGGTTTTCTTATAAAAACAAGAGTATCTGAATTAAACATAGATATTAAAAGAATTATCAAATTTTTTAAAAATAAATATACTGAAGAACAAATTTTAGAACAATATGAAAAACCATCAATTGATTCTGATGATCTACTTAAATGGTCTAAGTTACTAGAATATGATTTTTTTAGAATCTATACGCAACACATAATATTATTTTCACCTCTGAATAAAGAAATAAATAGAAACTATGAGAAAGATTCTAAACTTCCTCAATTCAAAAAAAATATATATACAATAGAAATAATAGATTTTATTTTAGAACTTTTTACTAAAGAAAATAAATCTATACAAGAAATATCTGAAGAATATAATATCCCAAAAAACACTATAAGAAACTGGACTAAAAAATATCTTTAATAAAAACCAAAAAAATGCAAAAACCTAACTACAAAAAAATCTATGAAGAAATTTTGAAACGTAAAAAAATCAAAAAAAAAATAAATGATAAAATGAGTATAAAAGACGTTTTAAAAATATCTAAAATAATTAATCCAAATAACCAAGATAAAAATCAAAAACATAAATCTTATGATTTAGATTATATTAATTATGTATTAAATGATCAATTAAAACATAATTACACAAATACTGAAGTTGCAAATAAATATAATTTAAGTAGAAATACAATTACAAAATGGAAGAAAAATTTCAATTTATAATTATTTATTACTTATTTTTTTATGTACAGCTAAAGTAGCAAATGGAATAAAAGAATACATAATAAAGAAGATAAAATCTTCATCATCAAAATTATAAATTTTTCTTACTTTAACAAGTAAAACTAAATATGCCGTAAACCAGAATCCATGAAAACATCCTGCAAATGGCATGGGTAAAATGTAACCAAATTGATATTTTATTGGCATAGCTACTAAAAATAAAAGGACACAGCTTACTGTTTCCCATACACAAGCTATACTAAACCATTTTTTTAATTTATATTCTGGTACATTTATCATTTTGCAAATTTATATTTTATTAATTATTTAAAGTAAAATTATATTTAAAATTTAATTAGAATATTTAATTTAATTATTTGAAATAACTATAATGTTATGTATAAATAATCAACAAAAGTTATTATTTTTGTGTAAAACATTAAACCATAATTAAATGCACGTAAATAATTTTATATCTAGAAAATTAAATTTATCCTTGCCTTATTGGGCTATTATATGCCCTTTACTTGCCATATCTACTCTAACAATTGCTGATGATTTTAAAGATCACTCATGGTTTACAGCTTTATTAGGATTTATACTTATTAGTGCTGTACTTGCTGCTGTTCATCACGCTGAAGTTGTTGCTCATAAAGTTGGAGAGCCTTTTGGAACAATAATTTTAGCATTAGCCATAACAGTTATAGAAGTATCTCTAATTGTATCTCTAATGATGTCAGAACCGACAGATGGACCATCTGTTTTGGCTAGAGATACTGTATTTGCTGCTACAATGATTATTCTTACTGGAATAATTGGTATATGTTTATTAGCAGGAGGTGTAAGATATAGAGAACAAAACTTTATAAAACAAGGCGTTTCTACAGCACTTATAACATTAGTTGCTATTTCTATTCTAACACTTATATTACCTAATTATTTAACTACTGAACCTGGTGGAAGATTTTCTTCAAGTCAATTAATTTTTGTTGCTATTATTTCATTAATACTCTATGGAGGATTTATCTCTGTACAAACAATACGTCATAGAAATTATTTTTTACCTCAAACATCAGAAACGGTTTCAGAAATTCATGTAGAAAAACCTAATTCATTAACTTCTATTTTTAGTTTAATTTTACTTTTAATTGCATTAGCAGCTGTGGTATTATTATCTAAAAAATTATCACCAACAATAGAAGATATGGTAATACAATTGGGTGCTCCGAAATCTTTAGTAGGAATAATAATAGCTACCGTGATATTACTTCCTGAAGGTTTAGCTGCTTATAAAGCAGCAAAGCAAGATAGATTACAAACAAGTTTAAATTTAGCATTAGGTTCTGCGTTAGCATCAATTGGATTAACAATCCCTGCTGTTGCAATTGTATGTTATTTTGCTGATTTAAAAGTTTCTTTAGGAATAGACGCTAAGTCATCAATATTACTTGTTCTATCTTTATTTACAGTTTATTTATCTTTGAATTCTGGAAGAAGTAATATACAACAAGGTATTGTTTTATTAACATTATTTCTAACTTACTTATTTACAACAATAGTTCCGTAAACAATCAAGGCCTTAAATAAGGCCTTGATTGTTTTTATAATGAATAATTAAAAATATTCCTATTAATATTGTAAATCCCCATAATGAACTACCTCCATAACTGAAGAAAGGTAAAGGTATTCCTACTGTAGGAAATAACCCTACAACCATTGCTATATTAATAAAGAAGTGAAAGAAAAGAATTGAAGCAACAGCGTATCCATAAAAACGAGCAAAACGATTTCCTTGTTTTTCTGCAATGTAATATAGTCTAGCTATAAAAATAGCATATATTAATACGAGTGCTGTACTCCCTAAAAATCCCCATTCTTCGCCAACAGCTGTAAAAATATAATCTGTTTGCTGTTCGGGAACAAATCTACCTTTTTTTATAGTTCCTTGTTGGTAACCTTTTCCATATAATTCTCCTGATCCTATAGCTGTTTTAGCATATAGAAGATTATATCCTGAAGTATCTCTATACTTTGCTTCCCCTTCATATAATACAATTACACGCTCCTTCTGATGCTTAGGTAATTTTTCGAAAACTATAGGAGAAATAAAACTTATTGAACTAGCTATAAGTAAAATTACAAACGAAACTATTATACTTAAACTAAAAACATTTGCAATTAAACCTGACTGTTTTTTGAATGGAGAACTACTTGTTTCTTTTTGCTGAGTTAATTTATTAATAAGAACAGGTATTATAGAAATAAAGAAACCAAATAATCCAAAAAATACTGTATTAAAAAATATAGGTTCAGAAAAAAATAATGATCTCATAGGAAAAAGATAACCAAAAGATTCTCTCATTTTTTCTGGAAGATTTTCTACTAAATAACATGATAATATTAATAATAGGAAAAAAACAGATAGACCTACTAAGCTACCATACATTGAGTCTTTAACTTCTCTATTATTAGTGGAAACTAGTATTAATAATACGACCAATAGTAATATAAATCCGAAAAATAAAAGTACATAGAAAGGAATTTGCACAATTGAAATTAAAAAAATCACTAATAAAACTATTGGAGAAATTATTATCCATGGATTTAAACCTTCTCTATAAAAAGCTATACTTAAAGAACAAAATATTATTACAGAACCTAAATCTGGTTGTAATAATATAAGCATTATAGGAATTATTATAACTATAAGAAGTTTCCCTAAGAAATTAAAGTCTTTAAAACTAGCATTAAAATGATTAATTAAATTAGCTAGTAACAAAGATGTTCCAATTTTTGCAAATTCAGCAGGTTGTAAACTAAAAGAACCAAATCTATACCAAGCCTTTGCACCATTTATTTCTTTTCCTACGAGTAAAACACCTACGAGTAAAATAATAGATATAATATAAAAAACTGGACTATAAACTTCAAAGAAATTTCTGTTATTTCCACTCATTATCATTAGAGCTAGAACCATAACCAAACCTAACCCAAACCAAATAATTTGCTTTATTCCTAAATCTTGATTAACACTGTAAACATTCATTATTCCAAAAGCGACAATCATTAAGCCAAGAATTAAAACTAGCCAATCTACACCTTTTAATAATCTATTTTGGCTCATCCTTTTAATGTTACAATTTTTTCTTTTTGAGGTTCAACATATAAACCTTTTCGTTTAAGATAATCGATCCACTGACGACGATATTCTCCTTGTAAATTTCCAGATTTCATTCTTTCTAATAAAGCTGGTCTTTTTATAGTATCTGTTATATATAGTTCAGCTACTAAACTAGACATTGGACCTGCCCATGTCGTTCCCCAAGATCCGTTTTCTACTATTGCTGCTACTGCTATCTTTGGCTTATCAGCGGGTGCTATTAAAATAAATAACGAATGATCTTGTCCATGTGAATTCTGAGCTGTTCCTGTTTTACCCATTTGAGTAAATGAACTAGTATCAAAACTACGAGCTGTCCCCATTGTGAAAACATTTCTCATTCCTCGTAATACAATATCAAAATGACTAGGATCAACTAATGTATTCTTCTTAACCATGTAAGTTGAATCTGTAAGAGGTTTACCATCTATTTGATGAACAATATGTGGTGTATAGAAAAATCCCTTATTAGCAATTGCTGCTGTAAAATTAGCCATTTGAAGAGGTGTTGTATTGATATCACCTTGTCCCATACCATTAAAAATTATACGATAGGGATTCCATACTCCTTCTCCAAAACGTTTATCATAAAAATCTGAATTAGGTATAAGTCCCTTACTACCAACAGGAAGATCAGTCCCCATAAATTTACCTAAACCAAAACTATTCATAATACTTGCCCATTGATTCATTCCAACACTATAATCATTAGGGTCTTTACGAACAATATCTCTATAAGCTTCAGAAAAGAAATTATTACATGATTTACCAATTGCATGTTCTAAACCTTGAGGTACATAATACATACCACAGTGACAACCTATATGCATACGACCATATCTAAAACCGTGTTTACATACATATGTTGTTTGCTCTGTCATTGTTCCCATTTGTAAACCAGCTAAAGCAGTCATCATTTTAAATGTTGATCCAGGAGGGTAAGCCCCTTGTAAAGCTCTATCAAAAGTGGGTTTAGAAATAGAATCTCTAATTAATTCATTTCTTAATTTTGAATTTAAATAATCATTTGGATTAATTGTTGGAGCAGATGCTAAAGCTAATATTTCTCCATTATTAGGGTCTATTGCAACAATAGCTCCCCTTTTATTACTTAACATTTGCTCTGCTAATTCTTGTAAACGATAATCTATTGTTAGATTAACTGTTTTTCCACTTTTTACTGGACGATCATAATCTCCATTTTTATATGGTCCTACTACACTCATTGTTCTATCAACAATAAGGTTTTTAACCCCTTTTACTCCTCTTAAATCTTTCTCGTATGATTTCTCTACACCAGCAATTCCTACTAGATCTCCAGGTTGGTAATAAGTAGAGTCTGACTTAATATAAGAAGGGTTTGCTTCATTTATATAACCTAATATGTTACCTGCAGTATTTACCATATATTTACGTTCAGGTCTTTTTATTATGCTAAAAGCCGGATATAAATATAATTGCTCTTGCATACGAGCGAAATCTTCTCTAGATATATTTTTTAAAAAAGGATAAGGAGATAATTTTTTATAATCTTTAGCACTAGTAATCTTAGAAATGATAGAGTCAAATTTTAAAGTAGATATACCTACCATTTTAGAAAATTTTTCTTTATCAAAATCATTTACGGGATCTCCTGATTTATCAATCACTCTACTTGCTATAACATCTAATTCATAAGAAAATGTATTACTAACTAATAATTTTCCATTTCTATCCAATATATCTCCTCGATTAGGATAAACAATTTCTTGTTTTATAGATGTATTAAAAGCATTTAATGTATATCGATCTGTTAACAATTGTAAATAAGCTAAACGACCTATAAATAAACAAACTATTGATAGAATTAATACATAAACAATCATCAATTTTTTCATACTCAAATCTTGTTTTTAAATAAAATTTTATAAATAAAAACGAATACTAATGTTAAAGCTGAATTTATTAAAGCTCTTATCATTAGAGGTGTTAACCCTTGAATTTTAAAGTTTTCTAAAAAGAATAATATAAAATTGTGAAGTAATATTAAAATCACTAAATAAAATAACCATTGTATAAAACTAAAAGATTTGAAATTAAAAAATTCCATTTCATAATCTTGTTTACCTGCTAAAACTTTTATTATTCCTCCTCTAAAAAAAGCTATAAATGTTAAAGCAAAAGCATGTATTCCTCCTGTATATTCTAATGTATCGATAATTAAACCTAATAAAAATGCTAAAAATAGTAATGCATATTTATTTTGATTAGGAGAATAAAATAATACAAAAGCTATATAAACATAAGGCTGATAACTTTCTAGAAAATTAATATGATTAAAAACAAAAACTTGTAGTAAAGCTAAAACTATAATTTTTATAAGATTGATTAAAAAGTCTTTATTGAACATTATTAGGGTTTGTTATATCTCCGTTTTTTTCTACTTTATTTATTTCTATCTTATCAAGATTGGTAATTATGTAACCATATGATAAATTACCAAAGTCTTGTTTTAATTTAACTTGAATTTTTAATTCTCCAGTTTCATCAATTTCTTTACTAATAACTTTTCCTATAACAATTCCTTCAGGAAAAACAGGAGATTTACCATCAGTCTCTATTACATCTCCTTTATTTACTTTAATAAATTTAGGAATTTCTAATAATTGAACATAACGAGGGTCTTTTCCATCCCATTTGATTGTTCCAAAATACTGATTGCCTTTTATTCTTGCATTAACGCTAATATCCTTATTTAATAGGGATATTGCTCTCGAATAATTTTTATTAGCATAAATTACAATTCCAATAACTCCATTATTTGTTACAATACCATCACCTTTTTCTACTCCATCATTAATTCCTTTATTTAAAGTAATTAAATTCTGAGTTTTTGTAATAGAATTGTTAATAATTTCTGTAGGGATAAAAGTAAATTTTTGATTATACTTTAAGCTATCTAAATCAGAAGTTATATTATTACTATTCTGACGATTTAAATCTTTATATTTTATAAGATTTTTTCTTAAACTAGCATTTTCTTCCAATAACTCTTGATTAACTTGCGGTAAATTCAAGAATTTGGTAACTTTTATAATTTTATCATCAATATAACCTGTAAATTCTGTACTTACAGAGGCTAATATCGTCTCATGATATATATTTCTTTTAAATACAAGAAACAATGCAATCAATTCTAAAAAAATAAAAATTAATAGCATTCCATTTCTTCTAATTAAACTCAGAATGTATTGCATTGTTTCCTACTTTCTTATTTCATTAAAAAAGTGAATTTATCAATATTTTTCAAAGCTATTCCTGTTCCTCGAACTACAGCTCGTAAAGGATCATCAGCTAAGAATACTGGTAAACCAGTTTTTTTAGAAATACGTTGATCTAATCCCCTAAGCATAGCTCCTCCACCAGCCATGTATATTCCTGTATTGTATATATCAGCAGCTAATTCTGGAGGTGTTTGAGATAAAGTTTCCATAACACCATCCTCTATACGCAAAATAGATTTATCTAAAGCTCTAGCAATTTCTCTATAATTTACTGTAATTTCTTTAGGTTTTCCAGTAATCAAATCTCTTCCTTGCACTGGCATATCTTCTGGTGCATGTTCTAATTCTTCTACTGCTGCTCCTACTTCAATTTTAACTCTCTCTGCAGTTCTTTCTCCAATATATAAATTATGATGTGTTCTTAAATAATAAGCAATATCGTTTGTAAATACATCTCCAGCAATTTTAACTGATTTATCACAAACAATACCTCCTAAGGCTACAACAGCAATTTCAGTAGTTCCTCCTCCTATATCAATAATCATATTACCTTTAGGTTGAGTAATATCAATACCAACTCCAATCGCAGCTGCCATTGGTTCATATATTAATCTAACATCTTTAGCATTAACTCTTGCACAAGAATCTTTAACGGCTCTTTTTTCAACTTCCGTAATACCTGATGGGATACAGATAACCATTCTTAGAGAAGGTGAAAATAATTTTCCTTGAATTCCTGGTATTTTTTTTATAAATTCTGTTAGCATAAATTCTGAAGCTTCAAAATCAGCTATAACTCCATCCTTTAATGGACGAATTGTTTTTATATCATCATGCGTTTTCCCTTGCATGTGTTTAGCTTGCTCTCCTACAGCAATAACTTTGTTTGTTCTTCTATGAATAGCGACTATAGAAGGACTATCTACAACTACTTTATTATTGTGTATTATTAAAGTATTCGCAGTCCCTAAGTCAATCGCAATTTCTTGCGTGAAAAAATCGAATAATCCCATGGTTGATTATGTCTCAATATTGTTTTAAAAATGAATGTACAAAAATATGATAAATTTTAGATGATAAGAAAAAGACAATATATTTTTTTTCTTCAACTAATTTTTTACTAAATTAATAAGAAATTAACAATAAAAAAGGGTTAATATTAATTTAACCCTTTTTTTATGATTTTTTTTAGATTAATTACTAAATATTAATAATTAATTAATTTGAATGTCATAAGGAAGTCTTAATTGAACACCTTTTTGTTCATTAATCATTTTTATTTCTTTGTAAATTTTCATACCATCAGTCCCTAATTCTTTTTGCAAAGAAGCTTCTACACTTCCTCCTTGAAATTTATTTAAAAACTCTTCAAAAGAATCTTTTCTTTTAGGGTAAGAAACTGTCGAATATTTTTCAATCTTAGCCATTTTAGCTGCTGCTGCTATAGCATTATTTAAATTTCCAAAATCATCTACTAAACCAATTTCTTTAGCTCTCTTTCCAGACCAAACTCTACCTTCACCAATTTTATCAACTTGTTCGAAAGTCAATTTACGATTTTGTGATACATGATTTACAAATTTGTTATATGTTAATACTATTGATTTATATATTGTGTTTTTAGCTGTATTTGACAAAGGAGTTGTCAAGCTTTTTAATTGATCAGAATTTGCATTTGTACTTACTTCATCAAAATCAAAGCCTAAATTATTAAATAATTTTTTCCCATTTGGTATCATTCCAAAAACTCCAATAGAACCAGTAATTGTATTTGGTTGTGCATAAATCTTATCTGAAGCTTGAGCTATATAATATCCTCCAGAAGCTGCAACATCTCCAAAAGAAACAATAATTGGCATTTTTTTCTTTAACTCTTGCAATTCATATAGGATTTCCTCTGATGCATTTGCACTACCTCCAGGCGAATTTATTCTTAAAACAAGAGCCTTAATATTATCTTTACTCGATATCTCTCTAATTGCATCAACATATGTCTTAGATTGAATCCCGTCAAAACCATCTCCCTCAACAATAGTACCTGATGCATATAAGACAGCTATTTTTTCTTTGTTTGTATCTGGTTTCAAAGTTTGATTATAATCATCAATGTTTATTGTATGCTCTTCAAGAATTTCAAAATCTGATTTATTTTTATCATTTGATAAATCTAATTTTTTAAATAACATTTTTTGATAATCATTCTCTTGTGCTAATACGTCGTATATTTTATTTTCCTTTCCAAGTTCTGGAATAAAAGCATAAAGACTATCAGTAATTAATCTAAAATTTTGATCGTTTATTTTTCTAGATTTAGTTATTGAAGCTGACATATTGCCCCATAAATCATTTAATAATTCTGACAATTGTAAACGATTAGCGTCAGACATCGAAGTTCTCATAAAAGGTTCTACAGCACTTTTGAACTGACCATGTCTTATTACCTGAAAATCAACACCGTATTTATCTCCTGCATTTTTATAAAACATAACATTAGAACTTAAACCTTGTAATAAAGTCCCTCCTAAAGGATTTTGATAAATTTTATCTGCTACAGAACTTATATAATAAGACAATTGACTTCCTGTATTTGAATAAGAATAAATAAATTTACCTGATTTCTTAAAATCTTCTAGAGCATGACGTAAATCTTCTGCTTGAGTTGCTCCACAAGAAATTCCATCTAATTTTAAACTTATTCCTTTTATATTATCATCTGTTTTAGCATTTTCAATAGAATTAATAATATCTAATAAATATACTTTCGACTGTTTAGATAGATCAAACAATGAAACTGATTGGTCCATTTCACTCTCCATAACAATATTATTAAATGACAATTCAAGAACAGAATTATTATTTACACTTTTAGATGGAGTAGATAGTATAGATACAAATACTAAAACTACTATAAAAAAAATAAAAACACTTAATGTTAATATATTACCTACTATAGTTGAGAACACTCTCCCAAAAAAATTTTTCATTTTTTTTAAATTATTAATAATTTTGTTTTAATATATGTCGCAAAATAAAGCCATTTTGTTACTAGGAACAAATCTAGGTAACAAAAATAAAAATTTAGAATTAGCCAAATTTCTTATAAGTAAAGAAATTGGTATTGTAATAAAAGAATCTAATATATTAAAAAATGAAGCTATAGGATTCACTACTAACAATTTATTTCTCAACCAAAAGATTGAATTGGTTACTGAATTATCACCTTTTAATTTATTAAAAATAATTAAAGAAATAGAACAAAAAATGGGTCGTATGTATACCAAACCTTTAATTAATGAGATCTATGTTGATCGTATAATTGATATTGATATATTATTTTTCAACTCTATTACATTAGATAGCAATCGTTTAAAAATACCGCATCATCAAGTTTATACGAGAGAATTTATCAAAAGTTTAATGTTTTTTTAAGATATTAATTATTAATTCATTAGTTTTGTAAAATAAAATTATTACAATTTTGAAAAAGAAATAATTCTAACCTATGAAAAAACTTTTATATTTACTATTTTTGAGTTCAGTTACTTATACATCTGCTCAAATAGATAACAAAAATCTGGCTAAGGAAAGAGAATTTAATAGCTGGTCTGTATCAGTATTTGGAGGAGGAAATCTAATGCAAAATTCTGATTTAAATTCATTTGACAAAGGATACTTTACTCCTGGATATGATCTTCAATTTCAAGTTAATAAACAGATAACTCATGCATTTGGTGTAATTGCTCAATTTCAAATGGGACAAACCAGACAAGCTTCTACAATTTATGATAATACTCCTTGGGGAAATTCATTTACTGGTAGAGTTCATGGTAAAACACAATATCATGGAGTCTCATTATTAGCAGATATTAATGCTTCTAATTTACTTAGAAGAGTTGATAGTAAACATGAATTTAAATGGGCTATACATTTATATGGAGGAGTAGGTATTTTAGGATACAAAGCTAAAAGAAATAACTGGTATGGTTCTGGAGAAAATTACGAAGTTACTCTTGATCAAAAAATGGATGAAAAATCTGTCTATTCTCAAGTAGGTGCTGGTTTAAGATATAAACTTAACAAAAACTTTGATTTTGAGTTAAGAGCTATGTATGTAATGACAGGAGATGAAGATTTTGATGCTTCTGGTAAAGTTGCTCCTGGTTATACTACTGCAGCAGATACACATCCTACATATGGAGGTGATAATATGTTAACAGTATCATTAGGTTTACATTATAAAATAGGAAAGCATAAAGAGGCTGTACAGTGGGTTTCTCCATTATATAGACCATTAGCTGCTCCTGCGCCATTTGAGTGTGTAGATGAAGATAATGATGGGGTATGTGATCAATGGGATAAATGCCCTGGTACTCCTGAAGGTGTTAAAGTTGACGGATCAGGTTGTCCTTTAGATTCTGATGGAGATGGAGTTCCTGATTCTGAAGATAAGTGTCCTACAATTCCAGGTCCTATTACAAATGGAGGATGTCCTGAAAAAATATTAAGAATTAGTGGTGATGATGTTGCTACTAAAATTAATACATATTTAGAAGGAATCGAATTTGAATACAATTCTGATAAAATTAGAGAACAATCTTATGATAAATTAAATCATGCTGTAGAAGTTCTAGTTGCTAATCCTGATTATAAATTTATTGTAGAGGGACATACTGACGCAGCTGGAAATGCAGAATATAATCAAAAATTATCTGAAAGAAGAGCAAATTCAGTAATTAGATATTTCGCAAATAAAGGTGTTAGTACTGATAGATTAACAGCTGTTGGTAAAGGTAAATCTGACTTAAAATGGCCAGAATGTAATCCTGTAACTAGTTGTCCAGCTTGGAAAAACTTAGAAAACAGACGTGTTATTTTCAAAGAAGTAAAGTAAAACATACATTATAAATAAAAAAAGTCGGTTAATTAACCGACTTTTTTTATTTAAAAATCAATACCTTAAAATTTAATAATTTGATTTTTATTTTTTGAAATTTTATATAAATAATATTTTAACATATTTTTTATTTCTTCTGTTTCTTGAATTTGAACTAAAATATTATGAATTTTTTCTAACGTTTTTATTTGATGATGATATTCAAAATAACCGAAACCTTTAAATATATTATCTTCAATTAAATAAAAAGATTTCTCAATTCCATTTCTACCTTTATCAATAATCAAAAATGTGTTTGAAGGGTATTTTGTTGTCGAAATAAAATCTTCTATCCTTTTATTATAAATTTCTCTTAGTTCCTTTTTAATACAAGCACCATTACATTCATCAACTTTATATTTAAAGCAAGATTTTATTTCTTTAATCCCATCATTAACTTGTTGACAAAGTTGGTATTCATTAATAATTTTTTCTAGAACAACCTTCGCTCGTTCTTTTGTTTTAAATTTGAGTACAGGCTCTGCCTTTCTTGTTTTACCTATTTCTAAACGAGAATAACCTCTTTTGGATTCTAAATAATACAACCCAAATGGATAAACTTTATCTTCAACTAAAGGTTGATTATACATTGGTTGATTACTAACAATTTCGTTATGTTCTTTTATTGCCGCTAAAAATCCACTACCAGTTTCCTCAAATTTTATAGATTTTGTAAAACGCTTTAACTTACTTGATTTAAATGATTTCGAAGTAAAAATTTTAGTGACAGATAATAATATATTATTACTTCTACTGATGTATATTAATTGTTTTCTACTATTATAAAGATAAAATACGCCAATAGTATTAGGTAAACCTTCTAATAATTTCGAATATTTAGAATTAACTTTTTTAGGTTGTTTTAATCCCGTTTTTTTAGTAATAACCTTATTGATATCTTTATCTAAAAGTATTTTAAAAAGTGCAACTGTAGCTCTAGCATCTCCAGAAGCTCGATGTCTATCTGTAACAACTATACCAAGAGATTCACATAATTTACCTAAAGAATAAGAAGGTAAATCTGGTAGTAATTTTTCACTATATTCAAATGTATCAATCCATTCTTTATCATAATTATAACCAAGTCGTTCAAATTCTTGTTTTAGCATACGATAATCAAACATAACATTATGCCCAACCAAAGTACAATCATCAGTAATTTCTACTATTCTCTTTGCAACTTCTTGAAATTTAGGTGCTGTTAACACCATTTTATCGGTAATATTTGTTAATTTTTGAACATATTGATCGATTTTTCTATTGGGATTTACCAAAGAAATAAATTGATCTATAATTTCTCTACCATCAAATTTATAGATAGCAATCTCAATAATAGATTCCTCACCTACCTTTCCTCCTGTCGCTTCAATATCTAAAATTGCGTACACTATATTATTTTTTTCCTTTAAGATAACCTGTTAATAATTTCATTCCCCAATCAATAATTTTTCTTGTTGCTGTTCTACTAACATCCCTTACCATAGGATTATCTGTCCAATCTTTTTCTTTTACAACTTTTTTTCTTGATGATTGAGTTACTTCTTTATTATCGTTATTATTTTCTACAGGTTTATTTAATTCATTATTTATTTTTTGAGATAAAATATTATTTGCTGATTCTTTTTTTATCTCTTGCGAATATTTTCCTACTAATTGCGAAGATGAATTAATATTATTTATCTCATCTTGTGTTAAGATATCCATTCTAGAGTTTGGTGCTCTCATATAAGTATATGCCAAAGGAGTTGGAATACCTTTTTCATCTAAAGCTGTTATAAAAGCTTCTCCAATTCCTAATTGAGTTATTACTTCATCAGCCTTATAATAAGTAGTCGTAGGATAATTTTCTATTGCTTTTTTAATTTCTTTTCTATCCTTTGCTGTAAAACCTCTTAATGCATGTTGAACTTTTAATCCTAATTGACTTAAAACACTATCTGGAACATCTCCTGGAACTTGTGTAACAAAATACAATCCTACTCCTTTTGATCGGATTAATTTCACCATAGTTTCAATCTGATTTAATAAAGCTTTAGTAGCTTCTTTAAAAATTAAATGAGCTTCATCAATAAAAATAACCAATTTAGGTTTATCAGAATCACCAGATTCTGGAAATTGAGAATAAATTTTATTCAGCAAGCTCAACATAAAAGTAGAAAATAAATTTGGTTGATTTTGTATATCAATCAAACGTATAATATTTACAATACCTTCTCCATCTTTAGTTTTTAACAAATCTTGAACATCAAAACTTGGTTCTCCAAAAAATTTGGCAGCTCCTTGTTGTTCTAAACTTACAATTTTCCTAAGAATTGCCCCTAACGAAGCTGGAGAAATAGTTCCATAATTTGAATTTAATTCTTTTTTACCTTTATCAGATTCAGTTACATATTGCAGAACTTTTCTGATATCTTCTAAATCAATTAATGGTAAATTATTATCCTTACTATATTTAAAAATAATTGAAATTATACTTTCTTGTGTTTCATTTAATTCTAAAATTTTACTAAATAATATTGGGCCAAAATCTTCTACAGTAGCTCTTAATCTTACACCAGGCTCATCTGATATTGATAGTAATTCAACATTAGAAGCTTTGGGGTGAAATGGTAACTGTAAAGCCTCCATTCTTTCTATCGCATTCTTATCATTAGAGTTTGCTGCAGCTCCTATACCAGATAAATCTCCTTTAATATCCATCAATAAAGTTGGAATTCCTTTTAAAGATAATTGTTCTGCAATAATCTGAAGAGATTTTGTTTTTCCTGTACCTGTAGCCCCTCCAATAAGTCCATGACGATTCATTGTTTTTAAAGCAATAGAAATTTCTGCTTCTTCAACTATTTCTCCATCAAGCTTTGCCTTACCTAGAATAATCTTATCATTTTTATAAGAATATCGGCTTTGAATTTCTTGAATAAAGTTTTCTTTTTGATTCATGATACTTTAATTTAGAGATGGATAAATGTATAATAAAATTTATTTTTCTAATTTATAATTAACAATAACAGGGTAATGATCCGAGAATCTTTTTCTGATTATTAATGAATTAGTTGGTATTAACTCTTTAGAATTAAATAAATAATCAATTCTAATAGGAAATTTAAATCCATGAAAAGTTGTAGCTATTCCACTTTTTCCTGAATTAATATAAGAGTCTATTAATAATTTATTGATTTGATTATATTCATAAGAAAGTGGAGTTGAGTTTAAATCGGATCCTAAAATAATAGGATGTTTAGATGCTTTTATATAAGGCTTAACCTCTTCTAATTGAGAAACATGAGATTGCATTCCTTTTACAAGTTTTAACTCAACTTTTTTACTATTTTCTTCTACTTGTTGCTGATTATCTGATTTTATAATATCTTTTACTAAATCTTTATCGATATACATTGGTTCTAAATAAAGATTTATAATCCTGATAGTATCGTTTCCTAAATCAATATCAACATAAGCTGCAGCGCCATTAAAATCATTATTTTTTGTAAAGATCTCTTTTGTCTGTATTATTGGGTATTTACTATAAATCGTAAGTAATCCATAAAATTCTGAATAATAATCTTTAAACTCTTGATTTTTTAATAATTTTTGCTGACTTTCTCTTGCTTCTTGCAAGATCATAATATCAGCTTTATTTTCAATTAAAAATTCCTTTGTCCCTTCATCTTTAAAACCATGAACATTATAAGTCAAAACAGAAAAATCTTTTTTAACATTATTTTTTTTACTAAAGTTAATTAATGGATAGGACAGATATATAGGATAAACTAAACCTAAAGACAAAATAAAAACTAAAATAAAATGCTTCCAACTAAATAACAACCAATAAATTAAAAAAAATAAATTGACTATAAAAATAACCGGAAAACCTATTGATAAAAAATTAAAATAAGGTATTTCTTTAGGAGAAAAGAATAAATTTAAATACACACAATAAGCCACTAACAAGAAAAATATATTTATTGTCAGTATTAATCGATTAAAATAATTTAATTTAAACTTATTGGTAAAACCCATTTATTATCTCCCCTCTTTAAAAAGAAAATCTTTTTCTTCTTTTGATAAACTTTCATAACCTGAACGAGAAATTTTATCTAGAATATTATCTATTTTCTTTTGTTTTTCTACTTTTTGATGATTGTAATCATAATCATTTCTAGGTACATCATTCCTAGAAAAATCTGATGATTTATTCTTATACGTTTTAAACGTTGTTTTATTTTCTTTCTTCTTAAAAAGATTCTCTATTCTAAAAATAAAGTTACCTAAAAAATCATTCCCTTTTTCAAATTGTTTCATATAAAGATAACCAAAAACAGCTCCTCCGAGATGTGAAATACTTCCGCCAGCATTTTGATCTGTAATAATATTATAAACATCAAAAGCTATAAATACATAACCAACATATTGTAATGGAAATGATGATGGTATAAACATTAAACGTACTGGCATTTTAGGATTATAGGATACTAATGCAAAAAATAACGTATAAACTGAAGCTGATGCCCCTACTAATAAGTGTGAATAATTAAATACTGATTGAAACAATATAAAAAATATACCTCCTACGATACCACCAAAAATATAAAATGTAATAAGATTTTTATTTTGAAATTGTTGTAAAAATAATTGTCCAACAAAGTAAAGTAAAACCATATTCATTACTAAATGCAATAAATTACCATGTAACCATGAATAAGTAAATAATTGCCATGGTTTATATATTAATTCTTGAGCTGATGCTAATGCAAAAAAATCGGTAGTTGTGTAATATGTTAATCCTATCGTCTTAATTAAAAAATCTACAATCAATAATGTGAAAAATATGACTACATTAATGTATATTAATTTAATTACACTATCTCCCGATGAATATTTTATTTTTAATTCGTCTACAATATTTTTTGCCATTGATTAGTTTCTTCTATATAAATTCTTTTTCCAATATCTTGCCAAAATAAAACCTACTATTCCTCCACCCAAATGAGCGAAATGAGCAATATTACCTATATTTTTGTAACCCATGTAGAATTCTACTAATACCATTATTGGAATGAAATATTTTGCTTTTATCGGAACAGGAAAAAATATTAACATTAATTTTTCATCAGGATATAAAACTGCAAAAGCTAATAATAAGCCATAAATAGCACCTGATGCACCAACCATTGGAGTTCTATATGCATTTATAAGCTCAATCCCTTGTTCAGATGATCTGAAATTTTCAGGTAAATTATATAAAACTCCTTGAAAATTTAATTTTGAATAATTGTATAATTCTTGAACAGATATTCCTTGTGAATGTACTATTTCTTTAAGTTGCTCTACTTGAAAATAGTTTGTTAAATTAAACAATAAAAAACCTGCTAAACCTGCTAAAAAATATAAGGTTAAAAATTTTCTAGGTCCAAACGTATATTCTACTACAGAACCAAACATCCAAAGAGCAAACATATTAAATAGTATGTGTGAGATTTCTGGAAAACTTGCATGCATAAACATATGCGTTAAAATCTGCCAGAATTTAAAATTTGGTGATTCAGGGTAAAAAGCTCCTAAAAAAACACTCAAATCTATTCCTTTTACACTAAATACGATACTTGCTAAATAGAATAAAACATTAATAATGATTAAATTTTTAGTAATTGGTGGTATTGATTGTCTCATATAATTTTAATCTAATGTTTTTTTGATATCATCTGTATTTACTTGAACAAAAATTGGACGTCCATAAGGTGTAAAATTTGGATTAGGTAACTTTAACAATTCTTCCACTAATGTCTGCATTTGTTCAACTTTTAAACCAATTCCTTTTTTTACAGCAGCATTTTTAGCCAAAACTTTTGCAAAAGTTTGGTTCAATTCTATTGTATCATGATAATCTAATTCTTCAATAAAATCCATAAATACAGAAACAACATCTTCTTGCTGTACATCAACCGGAATTGCATTAATTTGTATTACTTCTTCATCCAATGAAATATCAAAACCAAAACTAATTAATTGACTTTCTACATTAATTAATTTTTGTCTATCATTTGGAGATAACTCTATTTCTATAGGAAATAACATTTGTTGAACCAAAGCATTTTCATGATTAGAACGTACAAATTTTTCAAATAATATTTTTTGATGAGCTCTGTGCTGATCAATAATCAAAAGTTCACCTCTGTATTCTACAACTAAAAATTGATTCATCCATTGAATAACTTCAAATTTATCTGGTTGTATTTCTTCTGATTCAAATAACTGATGAGCATGATTATTCTCAATTTCTAGTTCTACAGCATCATTATAAAAATCAAAGTTAGCCTTTATATCCGAAGGTTTTGGTGCTCTTGATTGATGATGTTCAAAAGGATTAAAACTAGAATCAACAGAAATTTCTGGCATTTTAATTTCATCTTCTTCAGAAGCAGAAGGTATAAAAGCCCAGTTAGGATCTTGTTCAAAATCCAAAGATGGAGTTACATTAAACTGTCCTAAAGCATGTTTTACAGCTGCTCTTAAAATCGTAAAAATTAATGCTTCATCTTCAAACTTTATTTCTGTTTTTGTTGGATGAATATTAATATCAATTTTAGAAGGATCTATATCCAAATACAAAAAATAAGACGGATTATAACCTGAAGGCAACAAACTTTCGAATGCATTAACAATTGCATTATGTAAGTATCCACTTTTTATAAAGCGATTATTGACAAAGAAAAACTGTTCTCCTCTTGATTTTTTTGCTGCATCAGGTTTACCAACAAATCCTTTTATTTTTACAATCTCAGTATCTTCTTCAACAGATATAATTTGTGAACTCAGTTTTTTACCAAAAATCTGAGAAATTCTTTGTTTTAAATTCCCAGCTTTAAGATGATAAATTTCTGAATCATTATGATGTAAAAAGAAACTAATGTTTTCATGAGCCATTGCTACTCGTTGAAATTCATCTTGAATATGACGAAATTCTACTTGATTCGATTTCAAAAAATTTCTTCGAGCTGGAACATTAAAAAATAAATTTTTAACAGAAATAGAAGTTCCTATAGGACAAACAACAGGATCTTGACCTTTAACTTCTCCACCTTCTATTATTAATTGTGTTCCTACTTCATTATCTTCTTTTCTTGTTTTAGTTTCTATCTGAGCTACTGCAGCAATAGATGCTAAAGCCTCTCCACGAAAACCTTTAGTATGAATATTATATATATCTTCTGTCGTTCTAATTTTAGAAGTTGCATGACGTTCAAATGCCATTCTGGTATCTGTAACGCTCATCCCACAACCATTATCAATTACTTGAACTAGGCTTCTACCAGCATCCTTTACTATAACTTGGATAGAAGTTGCACCAGAATCCACTGCATTTTCAATCAACTCTTTTATCACAGAAGCAGGTCTTTGAACAACTTCACCTGCAGCGATTTGATTAGCTACATGATCTGGTAATAATTGGATAATATCAGTCATTTTTTAGTATAAATTGATTTATATTTTTGATTATTTTTTAACCAAACGATACAAATATACAAAGAAATCTCCCTTTTTTAATTATTCTAAAGAAGGGAAATTATCAACAAAAATTATAAGTTTTTCTTAAAGATTAATCATTTTTTAAAATTGATTTAACTTCTTCAAACTCTTGATCTATTTGTTTATTTGATTTTTGTGTCAATAAAGATACTATTACAATTGCAATAATTGATGATACAAAACCAGGAATAATCTCGTACCAATCTTTATATGGATGATTTGTATACACCCATAATAAAACAACTATACCACCTGTTAACATACCTGCTAAAGCACCTTGCCAAGATGTCTTTTTCCAGAATAAAGAAAATATAATTATTGGACCAAAAGCTGCTCCAAAACCTGCCCAAGCATTCCCAACTAAATTAAGAATAGAATCATTTGGATTTAAAGATAATAAAACTGCAACTATCGCTACAATCAAAACTGATAATCGACTAACAATCAACAGCTGTTTATCAGTAGCTTTCTTATTTAAAAAAGCTTTATAAATATCTTCCGTTAAAGAACTTGATGTAACCAAAAGTTGAGATGAAATAGTACTCATTACAGCAGCTAATATTGCAGATAATAAAAAGCCACCAATTAATGGATGAAATAATATTCTTGAGAAATAAATAAAAACTGTTTCAGCTTCTGTTTTAGAATGATCAAAAATATTCATTGTTGAATGATCAAATTTTAATAGATAAGCAATTCCTATTAATCCTACTAATAAAGCTCCACCAACAGTAAAAATCATCCAAGTAATTCCAATATTTTTTGCTTTTTTAAGATCCGAAACTTTATCAATTGCCATAAAACGAACTAAAATATGCGGTTGCCCACAATATCCTAATCCCCAAGCCATCAAAGAAATTATACTAACTGTTGTTGTTCCTCTAAATAGATCTAAATAATTTGTGCCTTTTTGATTGATTAAGGAAACTGTTTCTCCAACTCCTCCTATTTCTGATACAGCAACTATTGGAACAATAACTAATGCTAAAACCATAATTGTTCCTTGCACAAAATCTGTTAAACTAACAGCAAGAAAACCTCCAAGAAAAGTATAAAAAACAACAACTAAACTTGTTACTAATAATCCAGTCATATAATCTAAACCAAAAGCAGATTCAAATAGTTTTCCACCAGAAACCATTCCTGTAGAAGTATATAATGTAAAAAATATTAAAATTAATATAGATGAAACTATTCGAAGTAAACGAGTTTTATCTTTGAAACGATTCTCGAAGAATACAGGTAAAGTAATCGAGTTTTGAGCTACTTCTGTATATGCTCGTAATCGAGGTGCAACAAATACATAATTTAGATAACAACCTAATGTTAATCCTATTGCAATCCAAGCACTAGAAAGTCCTGTAAAATACATTGCCCCAGGCAATCCCATTAATAACCAACCACTCATATCTGCAGCTCCGGCAGAAAGCGCTGTTACAGCAGCTCCCATTTTTCTACCTCCAATTAGAAAACCTTCAGAGTCATTTGTAGACTTCCTGTAAGAGTAAATTCCAATTCCTATCATCATCAATAAATAACCTCCGATAGAAATATATTCGTAAATATTCATATTATAGTATTTTTACTAAAAATATAATTTTTAATCCACAATAAATTAAACGAAATTTATTTTTCTAAAAAACTAAAAGTGAATTACAAACAAAATAATTTAAAAACAGTAACAAGCCCATATTTACAACAACACAAAAATAATCCTGTATGGTGGCAAAGTTGGAGCGATGAAGTAATAGAATATGCTAAACAAGAAAATAAACCTTTATTAATTTCTATTGGTTATTCGGCTTGTCATTGGTGCCATGTAATGGAAAAACAATCTTTTGAAGTTGATGAAGTTGCGGAAATAATGAATAATTATTTCGTTTGTATAAAAATAGATAGAGAAGAACGACCGGATTTAGATGCTTTATATATGAATGTTGTACAACTCATTCATCAATCTGGAGGTTGGCCTCTAAATGTTTTTGCTTTACCGGATGGAAAACCATTTTATGGTGGAACTTATTTTCCTAAAGAACAATGGATAGAATTATTGGATAATATTCAACAAATGTATCATAACAATCAACCTAAAACAATGGAATATGTAGATTCTATAGCAAATG
This sequence comes from Chishuiella sp., assembly GCF_032109125.1. Taxonomy (NCBI): domain Bacteria; kingdom Pseudomonadati; phylum Bacteroidota; class Flavobacteriia; order Flavobacteriales; family Weeksellaceae; genus Chishuiella; species Chishuiella sp. The sequence goes on along the minus strand of NZ_DAMCLZ010000002.1, from coordinate 321,641 downwards.
GTTTGAACGAAATGGAAAAAATTGAATTAAAAAATGATTCTAATTTTTCTAAGAATAAGATTAAAGATACATTTTCATTCTGGAAACAACAATTTGATGATGAATGGGGAGGATTTAACCGTGCTCCAAAATTTATGTTACCAAATGCTTGGCAAACTATTTTACGTTATGGATTACAAAATAAAGACGAAAATTGTTTAATACAAACTAAAATAACTTTAGATAGAATGGCTTTTGGAGGAATATACGACCAGATAAAAGGTGGATTTTCTCGTTATTCTGTAGATGCTTATTGGAAAGTTCCTCATTTTGAAAAAATGCTTTACGATAATGGTCAATTACTTTCTTTATATGCAAATGGATATAAAATTTTTGGCGAAAAAGAATATAAAAATATTATTGATGAAACAGTAAATTGGTTAAAAGATGAAATGCTTTCGCCTGAAAATGCTTTTTATGCTGCAATTGACGCAGATTCCGAAGGGGAAGAAGGTAAATATTATGTTTGGACAAGCAATGAATTAGAAAATGTACTAAAAGAAGAATATGATTTATTTTCTAAGTACTATAATGTAAATGCTTTTGGAGAATGGGAAAATTCTAAAAACATTTTAATACGATTAACTGATGATGAAGATTTCTGTAAAGCAAATAATATTTCTATTGAAAATTTAAATTCTAAAATTAAACATTGGAAACAAGAATTAAATAATGTACGAAATCAAAGAATAAAACCTCATCGGGATGAAAAAATTCTTACATGTTGGAATTCTATTACTATTATTGGTTTATGTGATGCTTATCAAGCTATAGAGAACACAACTTATTTAGATTTGGCTGAAAATTGTATGAATTTCATTTTAGAAAATCAATGGAATGGAGAAATTCTTTTCAGAAATTACAAAGATAGACAAACAACTATTCCTGGATTTCTTGATGATTATACTTTAACTGTAGAAGCTTTAATAAAATTATACGAAACAACAACTAAAATTAATTATATTGAAACTGCAGAAATAATTACAAAAGAAATATTTAATCAGTTTTATAATTATAAAAATAAAATGTTTGCCTATAAGTCTCATTATGACACACCATTAGTCAATGAAACTTTTGAAATTTATGATAATGTTATTTCATCTTCAAATTCTATTATGGCGAATAATTTATTCCGATTGGGTAAAATTTTAAACAATGATGAATATATAAAACATGCGAAACAAATGTTAATGAATATTGATGATAAAATAGAAAATCATCCAAGTGGTTTTGCTAATTGGATTAACTTATATTTAAATTTCACTTTTCCATTTAAAGAAATTGTTGTCGTTGGAAACGAAAATAAAGATTACATAAAAAAAATACAAAATAATTATATTCCTAATGCTATATTTATAGGTAGTAAAAAAGAAGATTTAGAATTAACAAAAAATAGATTAATAGATGGTAAAACATCAATCTATATTTGTGAAAATAATACCTGTAAACTTCCTCTTTACACAATAGAAGACGCTTATAAATACTTACAATGAGTAGATTAAATTGGACAAATGATAAAATAATTTCTAGACTGCAAAACAATAAGTCTACTAAAACTCGTTGGGAAAATATTAAAATATTAAGAACACGTCCAAGTAGAGATTTATTCAAAAAATGTGAAGAATTAATAAAATCTAATAATTACAAAGATAAGCTTATTGGAATTGATATTTTAGCTCAATTAGGCATTCCTCCAAGACCTTTTATCCAAAAAACATTAAAAATTTACTTTGATATATTAAAAACAGAAACAAACCCTTACATCATTAAGTCTACGCTTTATGGTATTAGTCATAACAACGATAATCTTACTAATACTCAAATAAAAAAAATATGTGATTTTCAAAATACCAATAACTATATTATAAAAGAAGGACTCGTACATGCATTAGGTTTTATTGAAAATTTAGAATCTATTAATATTTTAATTAAACTAACTAAAGATAAATCAAATTATATCAGAAATTGGGCGACCTTTTTTATAGGACAATCTGAAATAGATAATTCTATTATTAGAGAAACTTTATGGAATCGTATTAAAGATAAACATCAAGAAACAAGATTTGAAGCCATTTGTGGTTTGGCCATTAGAAATGAACAAAATATAATAAAAATTATAAAAGATGAGCTTTTGAAAGATGATTATTCAAGCCTAATTTTTGAAGCTATTTTAGAAACAAAGAATTTAGATTTTTTACCTATATTAAAAGAACAATTTTCTAAAATAGAAAATGACTCTGAAATAAATGAAAGTTGGAAAAACGAATTGAAAGATTGCATTAAAAATTTAACAGAAATAAAAATGATGAAAACACGTTGCGCTTGGGTGAATAAAGACCAATTATACATTGATTATCATGATAATGAATGGGGAAAACCAACAAAAGATGATAAAACTTTATTTGAATTTTTAGTTTTAGAATCATTTCAAGCTGGATTGAGTTGGTATACAATTCTTAAAAAAAGAGAAGCTTTTAGAGAAGCATTTGATAATTTTGACGTAAAAAAAGTAGCCGATTATAATGAAGATAAAATAAATAAACTACTAGAAAACGAAGGAATTATAAGACATAGAGGAAAAATAGTAGCTGCTATAAATAATGCAAAATTATTTATTGCTATTCAAAAAGAATTTGGTTCTTTTTCGAATTTTATATGGAATTATGTAAATAATGAACCTATAGAAAACAATTGGGATTCTATAAAAGATGTCCCCGCAACAACTATTATTTCCGACCAAATTGCAAAAGATTTAAAAAAACGAGGATTCAAGTTTTTTGGTTCTACAACAATATACGCTTATATGCAGGCAGTTGGAATAGTAAATGACCATACAAATGATTGTTTTTGTAAGTAGTTTTTTTAGTTTTTTTTTCACTTAAACTTTTGCATCTTTGCTGAAAATTAACACATGAAAATAGAGTTTAAATATTGGGTAATTCTTGGGATTTTAGCACTGACTTGGGGAAGTTCTTTTATTCTTATAAAACAAGGATTAGTTTCTTATACTCCATACCAAGTAGGAGCATTACGCTTATCTATTGCAGGTACTGTTTTGGCTATATGGGGAATTCCTAGTTTATTTAAAATTCCTAAAAATAAATTGAAATACGTTGCTTTAGCTGGATTTTGTGGAAATTTTATTCCCATGTTTTTATTCCCAATGGCTCAAACACATGTTTCTAGCTCTATGGCTGGAATATTAGACTCATTGGTTCCCTTATTTATTTTATTATTTGGTGCATTATTTTTCAATATAAGAGGAACTCAAAATCAAATTATTGGTGCATTGATTGGATTTTTTGGAGCTGTATTATTAATTAGTGGTGATGGTTTTTCTGGAGAAAATAGTATTCCTCATTGTTTACTAATTGTTCTTGCAACAGCTTTGTATGGAATGAATAGTTTAATTTTGACTCGCTATTTAAATGATGTTCCATCATTCCAGTTATCATCTGCCTTATTTACTATTTGGCTTTTACCAGCAATTATTATATTATTCTTTTCAGGTTTTTTTGAAACATTTGAAGGGACTAGTCAACAATTAAAAAGTCTTGGTTTTGTCGCTATATTAGGATTAGTAGGAACCGCATTAGCTATGATTTTATTTTATAAATTAATTCAAGCCACAGGAACTATTTTTTCTTCTATGGTAACTTATTTAATGCCTATTATCTCTGTTTTTTGGGGATTTATGGTTGGAGAAAAAATAACATGGATGCATTTAGTTGGTTTTATAATGATTCTATCTGGTGTGTTTTTAGCTCAGAAGACGAGTAAAAGTAAACAACGAGAAATTCTACAATAAAAACGCAATAACGATTGTAATGTAAATCCTTTTCTGATTGGATTCTTATAAAAAAGAATAAAACCAATCAGAAAAGATTGCAATGAAAAGCGTGCCCGAAGGGATTGCCCAAAAATTATAGTCCCAATATTTTTTTTATATCATCTATAGCTTCTGTTGCTTTTTTCTTGATATGAATTATGGAATTAGACTGAAATGAATCATTTGGGTCAATATATATAATTTGTATATTATTTTTAACATAATCAATAAGTGATGCTGCTGGATAAACTTTCATAGAAGTCCCTATAACAAGTAGTATATCTGCTGTTTTTACTTCTTTTATTGCATTATCCATCATAGGTACCATTTCACCAAACCAAACGATATGTGGTCGTAATTGACTTCCATCTTCTGCTAAATCTCCTATTTTTATATCTTTATTCCAATTTATAATCATATTCTCATTTCGCTCGCTTCTTGCCTTTCGTAATTCTCCATGTAAATGAATGAGATGAGATGATTCTGCTCTTTCATGTAAATCATCAACATTCTGAGTGATAATAGTTACATTAAAATTTTGTTCTAATTCTTTTAAAAATAAGTGAGCTTTATTTGGATGAACTTCAAATAATTGTTGACGCCTTTTGTTGTAAAAATCTTGAACTAATTGTGGATTTTTATTATAACCAGATACTGACGCAACTTCCATAATATCATGATTCTCCCATAAACCATTTGAATCTCGAAATGTAGAAATTCCACTTTCTGCACTAATCCCAGCACCAGTTAGAACAACAATTTTTTTCATAATTTATTATTAAATATCTAAAAATAGAATAAAAAATGCATATCAATTTATTTGATATGCATTTTACAAATAACTACTTAATTAACAAATATTTAAAACTTTTACAAAAAACACAAATTATTTTTTATAATTTACTATTATCAAATTACTTGAAATTCTTCCAAGTATCTTGTTTTAACTTTTTCAACTCATCCAATTTTACTAGACACATTATACTAAATGTTATAAACATTGTGAACGTTAGAATTGCTGCATTAATAATCATAATAGTATTTTTTAAGGGGTTAAATACATTGATATAAATTTACATATAATTAAAACATTATCACTCACTAGAATAACATAACCTGCTTATTTTTAATGAATAAAAAAAACCTTAGCTGAAACAACTAAGGTCTTTCTCTCTACTAAAACTTTAAGTACCATGAAAACTCCACTAATTTGTAAATTAGTACTTTTAATATTAGTTAAACAAATAATATACCAAACTACAAATCAATGAATTAAATATTATTTAGAATATGTATTTATTTTCTCTAATAATATAATCTGCTATTTCAGTTTTTAAATTTATAACATTTGGATACTCATTATAACGAGTAAATCTTCGAACGCCAGATAACATCATTCTTTGTTCATCTCCTTCTGCAAAAGAAATAATAGCTTTTGTCGCTTCTGTTTTAACAATTTCTACAGATTTAAACAATTGTAATTCTACTAATTTAACAGCATATTTTGCATTATCAGCTCCTTTTACATTTGCAATTTTTTCTGCACGTAACATCGCTGATTCTACCATATATATTTCTTGCATAATATGAGATGTTGCAATAATTAACTGTTGATGTTTTTCTAACTCAGCTCCAAATTTTTGTAAAGCAGCTCCAGCAACCATAAAAAATGCTTTTTTAAGATTTTCTATAATTTCCTTTTCTTGAGCAAATAATTCAGAATAATCTGGAATATCAAATGATGGAATTGACATTAATTCTTCTGCAACATTTTTAGCTGGAGACATTAAATCAAGTTTCCCTTTAAAAGCTCTTTTTACAAGCATAGAAATACATAATAATGTATTAATCTCATTCGTTCCTTCATAAATTCTTGAAATACGAGCATCTCTCCAAGCAGCTTCCATTGGCATATCTTTAGAATATCCCATACCTCCATAGATTTGAATACCTTGATCAGAAACCACTTGAGTCGCATCAGAAATCCAAACTTTTAGTATAGAAGCTTCTATTGCATATTCTTCTATCCCTTTTAATTCAGCATCTGCATGAGACATACCTGAAGTTATATTATCAGCAATTGCATCTTCAACATCTTTTGCAGCTCTGTAAGATCCTGCTTCAGATGTAAAAGTAGAAACAGCCATATCTGCTAGTTTTTCTTTTATAGCACCAAAAGTATTAATAGAAGTATTAAACTGCTTACGTTCTGCAGCATATTGTAATGAATTATCTAAAATACGTCTTTGTGCATCTAAACAAGCTGAACCTAATTTTATACGACCAACATTTAGAGCATTCATTGCAATTTTGAACCCTCCATTTCTTTCTCCTAAAAGATTCTCTACAGGAACACGAACTTCATTAAAAAATACTTGACGAGTAGATGAAGATACAATTCCTAATTTATCCTCTTCTTCTCCTAAAGAAAAACCTTCTCCTGCTTTATCTTTTTCTACAATAAATCCAGTTATATTTTTATCATCTTCTATACGAGCAAAAACAATAAACAAATCTGCAAAACCTGCATTAGTTATCCACATTTTTTGCCCTGTAATGATATATTCTTTACCATCATCAGATAAAGTTGCTTTTGTTTTTCCTGAATTAGCATCAGAACCTGCGTCTGGCTCAGTTAAACAATAAGATGAAAACCATTCTCCTGATGCTAATTTTGGTAAATATTTTTGTTTTTGTTCCTCAGTACCATATAATGTGATTGGCATTGTTCCTATTCCTGTATGAGCTCCAAATGCAGTTGCTAATGAACCAGTAGCACCAGAAATATAGTCACAAACAAGCATTGTTGTAGAAAAACTCATTCCTAACCCTCCATATTCTTCTGGAACAGAGACTCCAAGTAAACCTAATTCACCGATTTTTTTCATTAATTCTTCAATTAATGCGTAATCTTTTTTCTCGATTCTGTGTTTATTAGGTACAACTTCTTTATCTATGAACTCTTTTGCAGATTCCATAATCATTTTTTGCTCTTCTGATAAATCTTCAAAAGTAAAAATATCGTTATAAGATGCATTTTTAACTAAAAACTCACCTCCTATTAATCTATTTTGATTTGCTGACATTGTAATAATTTTTTTGTTGTTTATGTTTTGATTCAGATATTGAGATATTAGTAGTCAGATTTTAAAAATATAATATCTAATTTCCTAATATCTCAAATCTTTATTTATTTTAAAAATTCAAATACAGAAGCTGCTCCTTGGCCTGTACCAACACACATTGTTACCATTCCATATTTTGCTTTTCTAGTTTCCATTTCATGTAATAACTGAACTGTTAATTTAGTACCAGAACAACCAAGCGGATGTCCTAATGCAATAGCTCCTCCATTAACGTTAACGATATCAGGATTTAAATTAAGCTCTCGCATAATTGCAACAGATTGAGATGCAAACGCTTCATTTAGCTCAAATAAATCAATATCTTCTTGTTTCAATCCTGCTTGTTCTAAAGCTTTTGGTATTGCAAACATAGGTCCCATTCCCATAATTCTTGGTGCCAAACCTACAGTTGAATATGCTGCTAAACGAGCAACAGGTTCTAAACCTAATTCTTTAACTAAATCTTCCGACATAACCATTACAAAAGCAGCACCATCTGACATTTGTGAAGAGTTACCTGCTGTTACAGAACCTCCATGAGCAAAAACTGGACGTAACTTTGCCAAACCTTGCACTGATGTATCTGGTCTTGGTCCTTCATCTTGTTTAAAAGTTATTTTCTTAGTTTGAATTTTTTCATTTCCATCTAAGAAATTGTATTCAACATCTAATGGAACAATCTGAGAATCAAATTTACCTTCTGCTAATGCTTTCAATGCTTTTTGATGAGAATTAAAAGCGAATTGATCTTGGTCTTCTCTAGAAACTTTAAATTCATTTGCAACTGCTTCTGCAGTTAATCCCATTCCCCAGTAATAATCTGGATGTTCTTTTGCTAGATCTGTTTCCGGAATTGGTTTATATCCACCCATTGGAATATAAGACATCGATTCCGCTCCACCAGCTATAATACATTCTGCCATTCCTGTTCTAATTTTTGCAGCAGCTAATGCTATTGCTTCAGAACCTGATGCACAGTAACGATTAACTGTAACTCCTGGTACTTTATCTGTTGATAATCCCATTAATGAGATTAACCTTGCCATGTTTAAACCTTGTTCAGCCTCTGGCATTGCACAACCAACTATTAAATCATCTATTCGTGCTGGATCTAATGATGGATAATCTTCCATCAATCTTTTTAGAACTGTTGCAGCCATTTCATCTGGACGAGTAAAACGTAAAGTTCCTTTTGGAGCTTTTCCTACTGCTGTTCTATATCCTGTAACAATATATGCTTGTTTCATGTTTTTTTTACTTTTTTTTAGATTTTAGATAACAGATTTTAAATATTAGACTTCAATTTTTGTTGAAAAACATAATTCATTTTCTGAATTTCATTTATTAAATTAATTACTTTTTCAGTATCTGTTTTTTTTAAAATATCCAATTCTATGCATAAAATTATCTGTGTCATTAATTCATAAGAAGAACCATTTGTTATTGATAAAAAATGAATAAATTCTCTATTAGAATTCCTTCCTGCTCCTTCTGCTATATTTGAGGATATTGAAATTACAGATCTTTTTATTTGACTAATTAATCCAAATTTTTCATCTTGAGGTAATTTTTCACAAATCAAATAAACTTGTTTAGCTAATTCAATTGACTTTTTCCAAATAATTAAATCCTCTATTTTATGCATCTCAATTCTAATTTCTAAAATCTAACTTCTAAATTTTAATTACGTAATGGTCTTCCTGTTTTTAACATATGTTGAATACGCTCTAACGTTTTTCTTTCTCCACAAAGTGATAAGAAAACCTCTCTTTCTAAATCCAATAAATATTGTTCTGAAACTTCTGTAGACTCAGATAAATTTCCTCCAGTCATTACATAACCTAATTTATTAGCAATTAATCGATCGTGATCAGAAGCATAATGACCAGCTACTAATTGATCTGTACCTACATAAAACATTCCTTGAGCTTCACGTCCAAGAACTTTTACTTTTTGTCGTATAGGCTGAGTATACCCAGCTTCAGCTAGAATAATAGCATGTTTTTTTGCTTCAGCTATTTGGCGATCTCTATTGACAACAATAATATCTTGGTCTCTTATAATCCCCATTTTTTTAGCTTCATAAGCAGAAGTTGCTACTTTTACCATTGCTATATTCATAAAAGCTTCTCGTAAATGATTTGTTTTTATATCATCTGCTAACATATGTTTTGCAGCACGTAAAGCAAATTCTTTAGATCCACCACCTCCTGGGATAAGACCAACACCAACTTCTACTAAACCAATGTAAGTTTCTGCTGCTGCAACAACTTTATCTGCATGCATTGTTATTTCACATCCTCCTCCAAGAGCCATTCCATGAGGAGCAACAACAACAGGAATTGAAGAATAACGAACTTTCATCATGGTATCTTGAAATGTCTTAATTGCCATATTCAATTCCCACCAATCTTGCTCAGCAGCCATCATCATAATCATTGCTAAATTTGCACCAACAGAAAAATTATCTGCTTGATTACCGATAACTAAACCTCTATAATCTTTTTCAGCTAACTCTATTGCTTTATTAATTCCTTGAAGAACTCCACCACCTAAAGAATTCATTTTAGAACGGAACTCTAAATTGATAATCCCATCTCCTAAATCTTGAATTGAAGTTTCTTTATTCGACCAAATTTCATTTGTTTTACGAATGTTATCTAAAATAATAAATGAATCTTGACCTGGAATTAATTCAAATTGTTTCGTTGTTTGATTGTAAAATAACTTTTTACCATTTTCAACTTTATAAAAAGAATCTACACCAGAATCTGCTAATTCTTTTACCCATGAAGCAACAGTATAACCTTCTTGTTCAACTAATTCAATTCCTTTTTTTAAACCAACATAATCCCATGTTTCAAAAGGTCCATATTTCCATGCATATCCTGTTCTTATCGCATCATCTATAGGATAAAAAACATCTGTTATTTCTGGAACTCTTTGAGATACATAAGCAAATAAAGATGCAAAATGTTTACGAATTAAATCACCTGCTTTTGTTGTATCCTTTAATAAAACTGCTAATTTATTTTTGGTAGAACCTGCTTGTTTTGCTAATTCAACTGAAGAAACTTTAGCACGTTCCATTGGTCGATATTCTAATGTATCAAGATTTAAAGCAAAACGGTTTGTTTTTCCTTCTTTATCAACCTCTTTGTAATAAAAACCTTTTTTTGATTTATCTCCAAGAAATTTATTTTCGATTAAAAAGTCTAAGAATTTAGATTCTTTTAAATCTTGTATCATCAAATCGTCTGTCGTATTCTGTTGCAGACCTTTTGTTACATTATACGCAGTATCTAACCCTACTAAATCTCCTAATTTAAATGTTCCAGTTTTTGGTCTTCCTAATATGGAACCTGTTAATGTATCAGTTTCTTCAATAGATAGACCTAATTCTTGTGTAAGCTCCATAATTTTTGCCATAGAATAAACACCTACTCTATTTCCTATAAAACCTGGTGTATCCTTACATAAAACTGGTGTTTTACCTAAAAATAATGAAGCATAACTTTGATAGAAATCAACAATTTCTTTCTCTGCTTTTGGTCCAGGAATAACTTCAAACAATTTTAAATAACGTGGAGGATTGAAAAAATGTGTTCCACAGAAATGTTTCTGAAAATCTTCTGACCTACCTTCAGACATTAAATGAATTGGTATTCCAGATGTATTAGAAGATATTAAAGTCCCTGGTTTTCTTAAAGCATCAACTTTTTCGAACATCGATTTTTTAATATCTAATCTCTCTACAATAACTTCGATAACCCAATCCGAATTTTTAATCTTTTCTAAATCATCATCAAAATTACCTACGGTTATACGAGATGCAAAAGCTACGTCGTAAATTGGGGAAGGTTTACTTTTAAGAGCAAAATCTAAATGAGATTGAGCTGTTCTGTTACGAACAACTTTATCTTCTAAAGACAACCCTTTCGCTTGCTCTTGTGGCGTAAGCTCGCGAGGAACCATATCTAGCATCAAGACCTGAACTCCAATATTAGCAAAGTGACATGCAATACCTGAACCCATTACTCCTGAACCTAATACGGTTACATGTTTAATGTGTTTTCTCATAATTGTTTTTAAATATTTTTTTATCAGAGATCAATTGGTTTATTTTATAAATAACTTCCAAAAAAACCTCCATTTTTTCTGGTTCTATATGTTTATTTATTGATTCATTAAATTGTAAAACAAAAAACTTTGAAATATCTCTCATTCTCAAACCTTCTTTTGTTAAAGTTATCAAAACACTTCTTCCATCTTCAGGATTAGGTTTTCTCGTTATAAAACCTCTCTCTTCTAGATTTTTCAAAGTTCTAGACAAACTTGTTGGCTCAATTCCCATTTTTGGTCCTAAATATGTACTTGGAGTACCTCCTTTAGGATCTATTGATAATAATGTAAATGCATAAACCATTGTAGAATTATATTCTCCAGCTTGTTCATTGTACATTTTCTGAATAGAAAGCCAAGTGGAACGTAATAAATAATCGATTGTAAAATCTTCTCTCAACATTTTTTTAGTGTATCTATAACAAATATAATATTTTTTTTATTATGCAAGCATAGTATTATTATAAAATTAACATCTGATAAAAAACAATTTCAATAGTGTATATTTATTAAAAATTTACAAATTATAATAAAAATAAGTTTTAAAATAAAGTTATATTTTCACTATAGTGTATTATTACACCAAATAATAATCGATAATTAATATAGTAACACCCTATAGTTATAGATAATATAAATTAATAAGTTGGAATAATCTCTTTTCTACGACATACATTCGTAAAAAATTAAAATAAGTATTGCTTATGGAATCAAACCATACAATGAACAAAGTAACAGCAGCTACATTGTTAATAGCATTTGGTATCATATATGGAGATATAGGTACTAGTCCATTATATGTAATGAAAGCTATAATTGGTGAGCATCGTGAAATTGAAGAAAGTATTGTCTACGGAGGAGTTTCATGTGTTTTTTGGACATTATTTTTTCAGACTTCAGTGAAATATGTATGGCTAACTTTACAAGCTGATAATGATGGAGAAGGAGGTATTTTTTCTCTTTATTCATTAATTAAAAAAAGAGGAAAAAGTTTAATAATCCCTACAATTATAGGCGCATCAGCTCTCTTAGCAGATGGAATTATCACCCCACCAGTATCTGTTTCTTCGGCTGTAGAAGGACTTAGAATGATTGATGGGTTTCAAGGGTTACCTACGATACCTATTGTTATTGTCATTCTATCTTTATTATTTTTCTTTCAACGATTTGGAACAAATAAAGTTGGAAAAATATTTGGCCCTTTTATGGTTATATGGTTCTCTATGCTTTTAGGATTAGGAATTTTACATATTATTCATCATCCCAATATTATTAAAGCCTTAAACCCTTATTATGCTTACAACTTATTAACTAATTATCCTCATGGTTTTTGGGTTCTTGGAGCCGTTTTTCTTTGTACAACAGGAGCTGAAGCATTATATTCTGACTTAGGACATTGTGGTAAAAAAAATATAAGAATAAGCTGGATTTATGTCAAAATTTGTTTAGTAACAAACTATTTAGGACAAGCAGCTTGGTTAATGCATCAAGACAACCCTTTCTTAGATGGAAGAAATCCTTTTTATGAAATGATGCCACATTGGTTCTTAATTCCTGGTATCTGTATTGCTACAGGCGCTGCCATTATTGCATCACAAGCATTAATAACAGGTTCTTTTACATTAATTAACGAAGCTATAAATTTAGGGTTTTGGCCAAGGACATTTATTATTCAACCAAATGAACATAAAAGTCAGGTTTATATTCCTACAATAAATTTTATGCTTTGGGCTGGATGTATTTTTATTGTTCTTTACTTTAGAGATTCATCACATATGGAAGCTGCATATGGTTTAGCTATTACAGTAACCATGTTAATGACTACTCTATTACTAGGATACTATCTTAATTACTATACAAAACTCAATAAAATTTTTATTGCGCTAATACTCGGAATCTTTGTCTCAATAGAAAGCTCTTTCTTTGTTGCTAATGTTGTAAAATTTGTTGAAGGAGGGTATTTAGCTTTATTAATGGGATGGGTTTTCTTTGCGATAATGTATTGTAGTTTCTATGGAAAAATTTTAAATTCTAGAAATTTAGAGTTTGTTAAAATAAAACGTTACGCAAATATTTTAACTGAATTAAGTGAAGATGAAAATGTTCCTAAATTCTCTACGTTTTTATTTTATCTAACAAAATCTACTAATGTAAAAAATGTTGAAAAATTTAGTATTCAATCTATTTTATCTAAAAGACCAAAAAGAGCAGATGTTTATTGGTTTGTTAACCTAAATAGAGATAGCGAACCTTATACATTAAACTATAAAATAACACCTATTACAGATCAAAAAATATATCGATTAACTTTTAATATTGGTTTTAGAGTTCAGCCTAAAACGGAGCAATACATAAAAAAAGTTATTAGTGATATGTGTACAAATGGAGAATTAGATTTAAAAGATTTAAGTGCTAACTTAAGAAAGTATAATCAAGAATTAGATATGAAGTTTGTTTTAATAGAAAAATTCCCTTCAATTGAAACTAAGTTAAGTATGAAAGAATTCTTTACACTTAAAGTTTATTATCTAATTAAAAAAATAGAATTTAATCTTTTAAAATCATTCGGTTTAGAAAAAAACGATGTGTTTATAGAACATATACCTTTATACATGCATAAACATTCAGTTGATAGACTAGAGCGATTGGATTAAAACAAAAAAATAGAGCTCATTTCTGAGCTCTATTTTTTTGTTTTAATTTGAATATGCTTTTTAATTTGATATCGAAATTTTTCATTATACAATATCCAGCCTCCAAAAGCTCCAAATGTTGAGCCTAAAAAAACATCTTTCAATCTAGCTAGAATCAAAAGATTAGGATCAATTGAATTCGGATGACCAGCTTCGGATAATAAAACTGTCATTGGAGTAATAAATAGAACAGCATAAAAATAATTTTTAACAACTAACAATTCAATAATATATTGAAAAATCATGATTGAAATAATAATTTCAAGTGGTGTCTTCAAGAATGATAAAATAAACCAACATAATATCATTCCTAATGTTGTTCCTAAAACTCTATAAAACCCACGTTGCCATATATGTTTTGCATTTACACCTTGCATTACAGCTAAACAAGAAATAGGAACCCAATAAGGATTATTCAATCCAAACATATGTGCTATAAAAAATGATAACGACATGAATATTCCTATTATTATAGCTTCTAAATAATCAATATTATCTTGAATATCGATATTTGATAAAATATTTTTTGCTTCACTTTTTATATCTGATTTAATAAATAATAAACTAAACAAAAAAGCTATAAAGCATGAAAAAAATACTCCTAAAGTCATTAATCCTATTCTGTAAGGTATCTCACCTAAAGAAAAAGGTATTCCACTGGCCATAGCAGCTATTAAAATAAAAAAGAATGTTCCTGGAGGATTTAATTTTACTTTTTTTGTAATAATATATACTATTGTAGAAAAAATTCCAAATACTATATAAGAAATGCAATAATTAAAACTAAAAAAAATTCCAATCAAATAAGAAAATACAAAACCAAAAGAGCACAATAAAAGTTTAGAAACACGACCTAAAAGATTTGCTTCTGTTGGTAAATAAAGAATAACTAAACCTCCTAAACTTACAGTTAAAGATGCACTAAAATTATCTAAAAAGTAACCTATTAACAATGGTAAACCCACACACAATGAAGCCATAACAGGAATAGCCCAATGTCTTTTAGCTTTTCCTATTTTAAAAATTGATTTTAATTCATTAATTAAATTCTGTTTATACTCCAAAACTTATGATTTTAAACTATAAATTAATTATCAAAAACACTTGGATTAACAATCGTTGGTAATTTTTTACCTTCCACAAATGCTACAATATTTTCTGCAGCAACCCTTGCCATTCCGCTTCTAGCTTCAACTGTTGCTGATCCTATATGTGGAAAAATACATATATTATCTAATGTATTTAATTTTGAATCTTTAGCTAATGGTTCTTTTTCAGTTACATCAAGTCCAGCTCCAAATATATCTCCATTTTTTAAAGCTAAATATAGATCTTCTTCATTCACAAAACCTCCTCTTGCTGTATTAACCAATATTGCAGATGATTTCATTTTATTAAAAGATTCTTTATTAAATTTATGTTGATCTTTTGCTGTATAATTGGCATGTATAGTTATTACGTCAGATTGTTCTAATAATTCATCAAAAGAAACATATTTAGCATTTAACTCTTTTTCTATCTCAGGATGTCTATTTCTATTATGGTAAATAATCGGCATATCAAATGCTCCAATACATTTTTTTGCCATTTCATAACCAATTCTACCTAAACCTAAAATACCCAAAGTTTTACCTTTTAATTCTTGACCAAGATTAGCAATTGGATTAAAATTACTAGACCATTCACCATTTCTTACTTTATTTAAATTAAAAAAAGCGTATCTAGCCACCATTTGCATCAATAAGAATGAAGTATCAGAAGTCGCATTACTCAGAACATCTGGTGTATTAGTAATTGCAACACCATGTTTTGTAGCAGCATCAATATCAACATGATCATACCCTACAGAAAATAATGCTATTGCCTTTATGTTAGGACACTCTTCAAAAAATTCTTCATTAAATTTAGATTTTCCTACACTTAATAAAGCATCACTTTGCTTACAATACCCCAACCATTCTTCGTGTGTCAACTCTTCTTTATCAGGAAAAATAAGTTCAATATTTGGATGATTTAATAATTCAATTCCTATTTTTGGAATACGTTTGTTTAAAAAAATTTTCATACTGTTTGTTTTAATTGATTTGTGTATTGTGACGGACTTGTCTTTTTATGTTTTTTAAAATAATTTGTTAAATGACTTTCATCTGTAAAACCAAATTCATTAGCAATTTGTTTAATAGTATTTTGCTTAAATTCTAATCTTTTTTCAATTAATTTGATACGATAATCATCTAAATACTCTCTGAAGGAAACATCAAAATTCCGTTTGAAATATGTACTAAAATAATTTTCTGCTATATTAAAATGTGAAGAAATTGACTTTATTCTTATCTTTTTGGGATCATATATATTTTGATTGATATATGAAATAAGGTCTTCATTATTAGGAGCTCCATCGTCTATTCTAATATTAAATTTATCTGCTGCTTCCCTAACCAATCCAAAAATGGATAAAATCTGAAAAAATACTAATGGAGATGAAGTTATATTTGGTTTACAATTATAAGATAAAATATTTTCTATTGTTTTTCTTAATATTGTTTTACATGGTTCATCAAATTTTAATTTTTCTTCTTTCAAAACTTGTTTTCTCATGATTGTGAGAGGAGAATTAATAAATAAATTATCCGGAGATAAATACTTATTATCTTTAAAATAAGCATCCGTAAATTTTATAAAAATTAGTCTTGTGGGTTTGTTATAAACAATATAATGTTTATCCTCTGGTGATAATAAAAACAAATCTCCTGTCTTATAATTAAATACATTATTATTCAAGAAATGCTGTCCTGTACCTTTATAGACGTAAATCATTTCATAATAAGTATGACTATGCAAAGGCAAATTATATTGCTCTGTAATCATATCTTCAATTAATAAAGTTTCGTATTGCTTCCTTTTCATAATAAAATACTAATGTTATAAAATTACAATTTTTTATAATGTTATTACAACATTAAAGTTAGTTATTTTATAAATCTTTGTTACGACCATTCAACAATAATGTCTTAACTTAAAGACAATTATTATGTTCCACCAAATAAGTAAAAATGAAAAAAATATTATTCATAACCTTTTTGATTAGTAGTATTTTATATACAAATGCACAAACAAAATATGAAATTGTAACTAAAATTAATCCTCCAAATCCAGATCCCTCTGGTATTGCAGTAAGTAAAAGTAATCGTATTTTTCTTGGTTTTCCAAGACATGCAGATAATCATAAAGAATTTGCGCTAGCTGAATTAGTTAACAATAAAATAATTCCCTTTCCTTCAAAAGATTATGTTTATCCAAATTCAAAATCTTATAAAAATTGGTTAGTTTCTCCTCATGGAATATATATCGATAAAAATGATGTTTTATGGGTTTTAGATGATGGTAAAAGAGCTGGAATAAAAGAAATTCCTGAAGGAGCTGCTAAAGTTGTTGCAATAGATATTAATTCAAAAAAAATACTTCATTCAGTTATCGTTCCTAAAAACGTTTTATCAAATGAAGCCCATTATAACGATCTTCGTGTTGATCTTTCTCATGGTAAACAAGGTACAATATATATAGCGAATTCTGGCTTTGGTCAAAATTTTTCTTTAGTTGTATTAGATGTAGCAACGGGAAAAGGAAAAGAAGTTTTACTTAACCATTATTCTACTTCACCTGATCCAGGTTTTATGGGATTTTTAGAAGGTCAACCGCATGAATATGATTTTAAAAATCAGACTTTTCCAAATGGAGGTGCAGATGGTATTGCAATTAGTCCAGATGAAAAAACACTTTATTGGACTGCCATTACAGGAAGAAAATTATACAGCTTACCAACAACTATTTTGAGTGATTTTAATGCAACAGAAAAACAAGTGGAAGATGCCGTAAAATTTGAAGGAGAACATCCTGCTTGTGATGGATTAGCAGAAGACGAAAAAGGAAATATTTTCTTTGGATCATTTGAACAACAGTCTTTATTAAAAAGAAATAAAGAAGGACATTACACCTTACTTGCTCATGACAAAGAAAATTTTGTTTGGCCTGATGGATTAGCTTATCGCAATGGTTATTTATATGTAACTCTTGGACAATGGAATAGATTACCAGGTTTTAATGGTGGTAAAGATTTAAGAAAACCTCCATATTTAGTTGTAAAAATAAAAACTGAACAACAATAAAAAATACTTAATATGAAATATAGAAAATTAGGAAATAGTGATTTAGAAGTTTCTGCAATAACTTTTGGAGCTTGGGCTGCAGGAGGATGGATGTGGGGAAGTACAGATAGAAATGATGCTATAGAAGCTATTAAAGCATCCTATGATGTTGGAGTAACTTCTATAGATACTGCTCCTATTTATGGACAAGGAACAAGTGAAGAAATTGTAGGTGAAGCTATCAAAGAAATTTCAAGGAACAAAGTCCAAATTTTAACAAAATTTGGAATGCGTTGGGACTTAGCTAAAGGTGATTTTGCAATGCATAGTAAAAATAATGATGGTAAAGATATTGATGTTTATAAATATGCTGGTAAAGAAAGTATCATTTATGAATGTGAACAAAGTTTAAAACGTCTAAATACAGATTATATCGACTTATATCAGATTCATTGGCCTGATTCTACAACCCCAATAGATGAAACTTTTGAAGCAGTATCAAAACTAATAGAACAAGGAAAAATTCGTTATGCTGGTGTTTGTAACTATGATGCAAAACAAATGGAGGAAGCTGAAAAGACATTAAAATTAGTCTCTAATCAAATTCCTTTTAGTATGGTTAATGGAGGTATTGAAGACGAAACTGTTCCTTACTGCATCGAACACAATAAATCAATCCTTGCTTACAGTCCTTTAGAAAGAGGATTATTAACTGGTAAAATTCATACCAATTATAAATTCCAAGAAGGTGACCATAGAGCTAATTTACCTCATTTTCAGCCTGAATTTATTGAAAAAACAACAATTTTATTAAATAAACTAAAACCTATTGCTGAAAAACATGAAGCAACATTAGGTCAACTTGTTTTACGTTGGACTATAGAACGTGCTGGAATTACAGTTGCTTTAGCAGGTGCAAGAAATGCTGAACAAGCAGTACAAAATGCAAATGCAATTAATATTAAATTATCGCAAGAAGAAATTAATACAATCAATGAGTTTGTAAACCAATTTTAAAATTTGAAATCATGGACAGAAGAAAATTTATTAAAAATACAACATTAGCATCAGCAGGTCTAGCTACAATGTCTTCTATTCCTGCTTTCGCAACAAACTTATTTAAAAATAATCCAATGGAACAATTTAAAAACTCAGATAAACACAAAAGATTTCGTCCAAAACATAAAGCAGGTTTTGGTGGAGTTGCTTTAGGAAATGGATTTAATGAAAATCCAAACATAGAATGTTTACAATCTATTGAAGCTGCTTGGGATGCTGGTATTCGCTATTTTGATACTTCACCTTGGTATGGCTTAGGAATTAGTGAACGTAGAATGGGATTATTTCTTAAAGATAAAAAACGAGAAGATTATACACTTTCAACAAAAGTTGGAAGAATTTTGAAACCTCATAACGATTTTAAACTAGAACGTGGTTTATGGAAAGGACAACTTAATTTTTCGTATGAATATGATTATTCTGCTGCTGGAGTTAGAAAAAGTGTCGAAGATAGTCTACAACGATTAGGCGTTGGTTCTTTAGATATTGTTTTTATTCATGATTTATCTCCAGATAACGGTGATATGAAAGAAGATTGGGTTAAATATTTTGATATTGCAACTAAAGGTGCCATGCCTGAATTAACAAAAATGCGAGAAGAAGGTTTGATTAAAGGTTGGGGATTTGGTGTTAATACAATAGAACCTATTATTAAGGCAATTGATGTTGCTGACCCTGACATATTCTTATCTGCATGTCAATATTCTTTAATACATCATGCTGATGATTTAAACAAAGTATTTCCAAAAGCTTCTGAAAGAGATATTTCTATTGTTGTTGGAGCTCCTCTTTGTGCAGGTTTTTTATCAGGAAAAGACCGTTACTTATATGGAGGTGAATTTCCTAATGGGGTAAAAGAAAAATTAACAGCATTAAATCGTATTGCTAAAAATCATAAGGTAGATTTAAGAACTGCCGCATTACAGTTTGCTGCTGCTCCAGAGGTTGTTTCTGCTGTAATTCCAGGAGCACATACAATACAACAAGCACAAGAAAATGCTGCCTCTTTTAAAGCTACAATTCCTTCTGATTTTTGGAAAGAATTAAAACATGAAAAATTAATTGAGCAAAATGCTCCAATTCCAATTATTTAAAAAATGGAAAAAAGAAATAATACCTATCAAATAGATTTAAAAGAAATAAAACTAAAAGATGGTACAGAAGGTTCACAAACGCTAAATTTTGAGTTTGATAATCATGATGATTTGTTTAAGATTTTTGATATTATTCGCTCTAAAAATATTTTTGACACAGAACAAACTTCAAATGAGTTTGCACTTGGTTTAAAATTATTTACAGAAGTAATTATTAAAAATAAAGAAAATCCTTTATTTGATGAATTACGTCCAGCAATAATGGATTTTATGAAAAAATTAAAAAGTCAATAATAAAATTAATCTCATACAATGGAATACATAAAATTAAATGATGGAAACATAATTCCTCCTATTGGATTTGGAACCTATAAAGCAACAGAGCAAGAAGGAATAGAATCTGTGAAACAAGCCTTAAAAAATGGTTATCGTTTACTTGATGGTGCTGCAAGATATGAGAATGAAGAAGCTGTAGGAAAAGGTATAAAAGAAAGTGGTCTTTCTAGAGAAGATGTTTTTATCACAACTAAAGTTTGGAGAGAACATCTTGGTTATGAAGAAACAAAAAAAGCTTTTTATACTTCTTTAAAACAATTGGGACTAGATTATATTGACCTTTATTTAATTCACTGGCCTGCCAATTATAAAAATTTTGGTGATAATTGGAAAAAAGTGAATGCAGATACTTGGAGAGCTTTAGAAGATTTACAAGAGGAAGGAAAAATAAAATCTATTGGTGTAAGTAATTTTTTAGTGGAACACTTAGAGGCTTTGTTAGAAACTGCTAAAGTAATCCCAGCAATCAACCAAATAGAATTTCATCCAGGTTATTGGCAACAAGAAGTTAAAGAATATTGTGACAATAAGAATATTATTGTAGAAGCTTGGTCTCCATTTGCAAGAGGAAGAGTTTTCAATAATGAATTATTACAAAAAATAGCAGAAAAACATAAAAAATCTATTCCACAAATTTGTTTAAAATGGTGCTTACAACATCATGTAATTCCTATTCCTAAGTCTACAACTGTAGATAGAATTATTGATAATATAGACATTTTTGATTTTGAATTAACAGAAAAAGAAATGCTAGAAATAAATGAAATTCCGCAAATAGGATTTAGTGGAGAATTACCAAATGAATGGCCAGACCGTTTACCTGCATCATAAAAAAAGAAAAAAATGAGTACAAACAAAATAGGGTTCATCGGACTTGGAAACATGGGACATCCGATGGCTAAAAACCTTGAAAAAGCAGGTTTCTCTTTAGCTGTTTATAATAGAACTATTGAGAAAGCAAAAGATTTTGAAAAACAATCTACTATTTATGATAGTATAGAAAAATTAGTAGAAAATAGTGATATAATTTTTACAATGCTTACTAATGATAAAGCTGTAAAAGATGTTTATGAACAAATTGTTTCTTTAGACATTAAAGGAAAATTATTTGTTGATATGAGCACAATATCACAAGAAGCTACAACAGAGAATGCTAAACTTATAAAAAGTAAAGGCGCTTCTTTAATTGATGCACCTGTTGCTGGAAGTACTAAACCAGCTACCGATGGTACTTTAATCATTATGGCTGGAGGAGATAAAAATGATGTTGAAAAAGCTGAACCTTACTTAAATAAAATGGGGAAACTAGTAAAACATCTTGGTGAAAATGGGAAAGGAATTGCGGCTAAACTTTCTATTAATTATTTTTTGTCTATGATTTATCAAGGTTTAGCAGAAACAGTTTTGTTCTCAGATAAATTAGGTATTGACAAAGGTGATATGTTAGAAATTATAAATGAAAGTGCTAGTGGAAGTGGTGCTACGAAAGTAAAAACTCCTTTGTTACTAGAGAATGATTTCACACCAGCTTTTGGTTTAGATTTAATGTTAAAAGATGTTTTACTAGCTAAAGATGCTGGAGCAAATTATCCTCTTGGTAAAACTATTTTTGAATCTTACCAAGCTGCGCATGATAATGGATTTGGAAATGATGATGTCATTGGAATTATCAACTATCTAAAAAATTTAAAATAAACTTAAATAAACTATATAACCACCTCTAAAACTATTAATATGAATAATGGAATTTTTCGTGGAATTGACCATATAGGTTTAACAGTTCCTGATATTGAAGATGCTACTATATTTTTTAAAAATGCCTTAAATGCTAATGTTTTATATGATGTACTTCCAAAAGATGATAAACCAATGGAAGGTAAAGAAACAGAAACTCAATTAGGTATTCCAAAAAATAGTAAAATAGTACATATGCGTTTATTAGAAATAGGAAATGGTCCAACAATAGAGATGTTTCAATTTTCTAATACACCTCAGAAAGATACTGCTAACTTAAATGATTTTGGTTGGCAACATATTGCATTATATACAGATGATATAGAAAAAGCAACTGAGCAAGTGAAATTAGCTGGAGGAAAATTATTATCAGAACCTCATCCTTTAGCTAATGTAGAAAATGGACCTCGTAACAGAGGTGTTTATTTTAAATCACCATGGGGTAGCTTGATTGAATTAATTTCTTATCCTGATGGTTTAAAAGACAAAAATTTACATCGTTGGACACCAAAAAAATAAAACATGAAAAATTCTTCAAAAATAGTATTACAAGGTATTGCAATAGGCCTATTTGCTTCATGGGTAAAATCTTTAGCTGAACCTCCTCTTCAAGAAATCGGTGAAAAATATTTTCCTCCTACTTCAGAAGAATTAGAATTAAAGGGCGCTGATGTAAATGGTCAACCAGAAAATATGCCTCCTGCTGTATTATCAAAACAAGTTTATCACTGTTATACTGATAAAAACCTATCTAAAAAAGACACTCTAAAATCTATGAAACACATTCATTATGGTTTAGGTGCATTCATTGGAATTGTATATGCTAAGATTTTCAGTCAACAAAAAAAATCATTTCCTCTACAGGGTTTAGCTACTGGTTCTGCAGTATGGTTAGCAACACATGGATCTACTGTTCCAGAATTAGGATTACAAGGTAAAGTAAAAGATATGCCAAAATCTTGGTGGGTTTGGGAATATGGATCTCATCTTGTTTTTGGAGTTGCATTAGAAAAAAGTTATAAACTGATTAAAAAAATTATTAAATAAAAAATAAAATTATGTTACAAGTAATTGCAAAAAGTATCGCAAAAGACGATAAAATAGAAGAAACTAAAAAAGCTTTAGAAGCTTTAGTTAATCCAACAAGAAAAGAAGATGGTTGCATTAAATATGAATTATTTCAAGATTTAGATCATCCTGAAGTTTTTGTATTCTCGGAAGAATGGGAAAGTAAAGCTAAATTAGAAGTTCATCTAAAACAACCTCATTTAGTAAACTGGGCTGAACTTTCAAAAACATTATTGAAAGAGCCTATGGAAGTTTCATTATTAGAAAAATTAGCATAATGAGAGTTACGGGGTTATTATCATCTATTTGTATATGTTTACTTTTTATATGTTGCAATGGCAAGAATAAAAAAGTTGAAACGATAGAAAAAAATATAATTGAAGAAAATTCTGTTGTCGAGAATGATTCTCTTAATTATCTGATTCGTGATGCAAAGGGGTCTGAAAAGCCTATTTTACTTATATTAATGCATGGATTTGGGGCAAATGAAGAAGATTTATTCCCTATAGCCGCATCTTTGCCTGAAAATTATATTGTAGTAACCCCACAAGCTCCTTATAAGATTGGGAATGATAATTACCAATGGTATAAAAATGAGAAAGATAAAAATGGAAATTTTAGTGGACGAAAAGAAGATTTAGATAATAGTATACATAAAATAGAAGATTTAATAAAATATCTACAAAATGAATACAAGATAAAAAGTGATAGAACTTTTATTGGTGGATTTAGTCAAGGGGCGAATATGAGTTACTTGATAGGTTTAGAAAATCCGAAATTAGTAAAAGGTATTGCTATTTTAAGTGGTACTATTTTTAGTCGAATAAAAAATGATAAAAAACTTGATAAATCTTCTGGATTAAAAATTTTTATTGGTCATGGAGACCAAGATAATAGAATTCCTTATAGTGAAGCTGAAACAGCCAAAAAATGGTTAGAAGAAAATAAATATTCTGTTGATTTTCATACTTACAAAGGAATATCTCATTCTATTTCTGAACAAGAAATAAATGATTTAGCTGAATTTATACATAAAAACTTAGAGTAATGGATAGAAAAAAGTTTATTAAAAACTCTGCTATGGGTTTAGCTTTTATACCTTTTGTAAAATTGAATGCTATGTTGAATTTAGATGTAAAACATGAAGAATTTTTTTTTAAAGATGATGGTATAATTCCAAATAGTAAATATCCTCTTTTGGTGTATAAAAATGCTTTTTCGGAAAGAGGTACAACAGGTGCTGACTGGCTAGAAAAGAAATTCAAAGCAAATGATTGGTACAATTCGTGGCGATGGGGTATTTATCCTTTTCATCATTACCATAGTATTACGCACGAAGTATTGGGTTGTTTCCAAGGTAATGCAGAAGTACATATGGGTGGCCCTAATGGTAAGAAAATGAAAATAGAAGCTGGTGACATTCTTATTATTCCTGCAGGAGTTGGACACAAATGTATTTCACATTCTAATGATTTTACTGTAGTTGGTGCTTATCCTAATGGAATGACTTGGGATTTAATAAAAGAAGAAAAAAATAAACATGAGCAAGCTGTAAAAAATATTGCTCAGGTTCCTTTCCCCCCAGAAGACCCATTACTTGGTAATGGAGGATTAATGAAACAATGGAAAACAAAATAATTATGAAAAAGTGGATTTTAAAAACAGTTTTATTCTGTCTATTTTGCTCTATAACAGCATGTGGACAAAATAAATCAAATAAAGAATCGGATAATTCGATTCCAACAAAAGAAACAATCGGAATTATAGGTGCCGGAAATGTGGGAAGTACATTGGGAGAAAAATGGGCAAAGGCTGGATATAAAGTTTTATTTAGTAGTTTGAATCTTGAAGAATCTAAAAAGCTAGCTGAAAAAACTGGTCATCAATCAGAAGGAGTTTCAGTTGAAGATGCTGCAAAAAGAGGAAATATAATTGTACTTGCTGTTCCTTTTAAAGCAGAAGCATCACTTAGTAAACAAATTGGAACATTGATTGAAGGTAAAATTTTATTAGACTGTGACAATGCCTACCCTGGTCGAGATGGTGATATAGCAAATGAAGCGAAAGCTATCGGTGTTGCTTATTACTCTTTTCAACATTATTTTCCTAATGTAAAAATGATTCGTGCATTTAGTTCTTCAGCTATTGTTAATATTAGAAATGCTAATAAAAATAATCCTATAACAGTTCCTTATGCACTATCTGATAATTCTATAAAAAACATTGCAGAAGAACTGATAATTGCTACTGATGGAATTCCTAGATATATCGGTGATATTAAAAACAGTAAGTCTTTGGATTATTAAAAATTTTTATAAAAAATGAAAAACTTTAAAACCACATTTTTCTTTCTAAGATTACCTATCGCTATATCTCTTGCTGGTCATGGATTAGTAAGGCTACCAAAATTAGAGGGGTTTAGCGCTTGGATGGTAAAACAAATGGAACCTTCCATATTACCTACATCTTTAATCATTCCTTTTAGTTATATTCTTCCTATTGCTGAGGCTATTATTGGTTTATTATTAATAGGTTTTAAAATAAATTATAGTCTCTATGCTGGTTTAATATTAATGAGTATCCTAATTTTTGGAAGTTGTTCTATCGAAAATTGGGGAGCTATTGAAGCTCAATTATTACATAGCTTTTACCTTTTTGGGTTGTTATGGTTTAAAGAAAAAGAGGAATTAATTCCTTCAAAAACTAATTAAAAAAAATGAAAAATGAAAAAAATATTCATCTTAAATTTTTTAATCTTATTAATCTCAAGTCATATGAATGCACAAGTTATAAAAGGCACTCTTTGGAATGCTAAAAAAGTAGAAAATACTTATGTTATAAGTATAAATGATAAAGCAAGTATTATTGATGCATTAACTGATTTTGTAAAAAATCAGAATATAAAATCTGGACAGATTACAGGAATTGGAGCGACCAATAATGCTACTCTAAGATTTTTTGATCCAGTGACAAAAAAATATGTAGATAAAACTTTTAAAGAGCAAATGGAGATTGCTAATTTATCTGGTAATATTTCTGAAAACAATGGTTCTCCTCTACTCCATTTACATATAACATTAGGAAGAAATGATTACACAGCTTTAGCAGGTCACTTATTGGATGCAAATATTCGTGGTGCTGGAGAAATATACATTTATCCATTAGACAGTAAAATAATAAAAACAAAAAATGAAAACATAGGTCTTAATATCTATGATTTTGAAAAATAATTTATATAACACAATAAAAAAATGACAACAGATTTTTTACCTGAAATTACAGGATCATTTGCTAATCCTGCATCAGAAAACCCTACAGTTGCTATGGTAGAAGCAGCATATAAACATCATAACTTACATTTTCGTTATTTAAACTGCGAGGTAACTTCAGAAAATTTGAAGAATGCTGTAGAAGGTGCTAAAGCAATGGGATGGACTGGTTTTAATTGTTCAATTCCTCATAAAGTAGATGTTATACAATATTTAGATGGATTAGGTGAATCAGCAAAATTAATTGGTGCTGTAAATACTATTGTTAAAAGAGATAACAAATGGATAGGCGAAAATACTGATGGAAAAGGCTTCGTTAAAGCGATGAAAGAAGTCATTGATCCAAAAGGGAAAAAAGTAACTTTATTTGGTGCTGGTGGAGCTGCAAGAGCCGTTGCTGTAGAAATGGCATTAGCTGGTGCGAAAGAAATACTAATTGTAAATAGAAGCGAAGAAAGAGGAAAAGAAGTTGCTGAATTAGTTAATACTAATACCAATGCAAAATCTTCTTATGTTTCTTGGGTTGACAATTACTCTATTGAAAGTGATTCTGATATTGTAATTAATGCAACAAGTATTGGTCTATTTCCTAATGTTGATGATCAATTAAATATAAATTTTGATTCAATTTTACCAGAAATGGTTGTTGCTGATGGAATACATAATCCTCCATTAACTCATTTTTTAAAAACCGCTATCTCAAAAGGTTGCAAAACTGTAAATGGTTTACAAATGTTAGTTAACCAAGGTGTAATTGGCGTAAAATATTGGACTAATGTTGATGTTGATGCTAAAGTTATGCATGATGAATTAAAAAATGTTTTAGGTATATAATTTAAAAATAAAGCATTAGTAATAGATTATTTCAATTATTAATGCTTTATTTTTTTTATTTAAAAGTCTATCTTAACTGTCTACAAACCACAAAAAATACATTTAAAAATGACTAAAAATAAAATAAATACTGCAATAATTGGATACGGTTTTTCTGGCTCTATTTTTTTTGCACCTTTTCTACATTTACATGATGGTTTTGAGCTAATTGGTGCTGTAGAAAGAAATACAAAAAAAATCCAAAAAGACTATGATTATGTAAAATCATTTGACACTATTGATGAATTATTAAATGATAATACTATAGAATTAGTTGTTGTAAATACTCCAATTGACACACATTATGAGTTAGCGAAAAAAGTATTAGAAGCTGGTAAAAATGTAATTGTAGAAAAAACATTTACTAATAATGCTGAACAAGCACTAGAATTATTTGAATTAGCAAAATCTAAAAATTTACATTTATTTGTTTACCAAAATAGACGTTTTGATAGTGATTTTCTGACAACAGAAAAAGTTATTAACTCTGGTAAATTAGGTAAAATTGTAGAAGCAACTATCTCTTATGATTTTTACATTCCTAAAACTCGAGGAGATGTACATACTGAACAAGCTCTAAGTGGAGGCGAATTTAATAATAGAGGATCTCATGTTATTGACCAAGCTATAAAATTATTTGATGTCCCAGATGCTGTCTTCGCAGATTTTTCAGCCTTTAGACCAAATTCTCCAGTAGAGGATTATTTTGAAGTAATATTAATATATCCAGATAAAAGAGTTAAAGTTCGTGCAACTGATATTTCTTTAGCCAATCAACATGGATATATTATTCATGGGATAAATGGTAGTTTTCTTAAATCGAGATCAGATATACAAGAAGAGCGATTATTAGATGGAGAAAAACCAAAATCAACACCATGGAGCAGTGAAGATAAATCTGAACAAGGAAAGCTGACTTATCTTGAAAATGGAGAGAAAGTTGTAGAAACAATTCTTACAGAAGATGGGAATTATTATAATTATTTTGAAGCTGTATTTCAGTCAATCAGAAATAATGCCCCTTCGCCTGTAACAGGCTGGGATGGTTATAAAACAATGCTTGTTATGGATGCTGCAAGGGAAAGTGCTGCAACTAAAAAAGTAATTAATATTGATAAAAGTAAACTATCATGATAAAAACTTTAATAAGTTGTCTAATGACTTTTGGACTATTAATGACAACAAATGCACAACAAATAGAATATAATGATGTCCTATTAAATAAAATTAGAAAAGCGTCAGAATCTGTTCATGGAGATAAAGCAAAAGAAGTTCGTTATACAATTTTTGCTGAAAGCCCTAGAACTTTTAAAGCAACAATAGAAGGCGGTGATGATAAACCATATATACAGGCTAGAACTGCATACCAATTAGTTTTTCCAAAATCAACAATTATGATTGATTCAGGAATGGACGAAGAAGTGCATAACTTTTTTGGGAATGGTACTAAACAACCTTATTTCAAATCAAAAAACGATAGCGTTCAATTAGCATTAAATCAAGCTGAAAAAATAATTATTACACATGAACATGGAGATCATGTTGCAGGAGTTTTAAGGTCAAAAAATTACAAAAAAAATGCCCTTAAAACAATCATGACATATCAGCAAATTAATACACTGCTTAATAAACCGCAAATGCCTCAATTAAAAATTGACTCGACACAAATTAAAGATTTCATAGCTGTAGATTTTTATGATATTCTTCCAATCGCACCTGGAGTAGTTTTAATTAAAGCACCTGGACACACTCCTGGAGAAATTATGGTTTATACAAAAATGAAAAATGGAAAAGAATACCTTTTTACTGGTGATGTTAGTTGGTCTTATGCAGGTATTGAAGAAAAAAAGCAAAAACCAAAAGAACAAATAAAACGTATTGGTGAAGATGAAACTAAAATTCAATACCAATTGGATTGGTTAAATACTCTTCCAAATAAAGGTATTCAATTAATTGTTAGTCATGATAATATTATACAACCTCAGCTTGTAAAAAAAGGCATTTTAAAAGATAAATTATTAATTAACTAAAAACTTAAAATTATGATTAGAAAACGAATCAAACATTTATGTTTAATTATAATAACTTTATGTACAGGTATGAATAGTTTTGCTCAAAAATATCATAGTGATAATTTAATTACCGCAGCCTCTTTAGATAAATATAAGGCTATTGGTGTAAGTGTCAATTCTAATAATAGATTATTTGTTTCTTTTCCAAAAGCAAATGATGATTATCAATATGGATTAACAGAAATTGTAAATGGAGAACGAGTTCCTTATCCAAACATAGAGTGGAATAAAAAAGGAGATGAAGCAAATCATTTTGTAAATGTACAAGATTTATTTGTTGATGCGAATGACTTTTTATGGGTTTTAGACTCTAAACCAGCTCCTTCTGCATCAATTTTCGGAAGTACAGAAAAAGAAACAGAAGGGCAATTTAAATTATTAAAAATAAATACTAAAACTAACAAGGTTGAACGTATTTATACTTTTGATGATTTAGATAAAAAAACATCTGGGTTAAATGATATTCGTGTAGATGTCAAAAAAAACAAAGCTTATTTTTCTGACCCAGGTCAAGCTGCAATTATTGTTCTTGATTTGAATTCTGGAAAAACACGAAAAGTTTTAGAAAAAACTCAATTCACTTTAGCTGACCCTTCTATCGTTCTTTCTTATGATGGAATTGTGATGAAAGATAAAGATGGAAAACCTTTTTTGTCTAATGTTAATGGAATTGCATTGACACATGATTTTAAATATTTCTATTTCAAACCTATTAATAAAAATCAATTGTTTAGAATTGAAACTAAATATTTAGTTGATGAAAAATTATCTGACAAAGATTTAGAACAAAAAGTTGAAAATATGGGAGATGTTGGAATTACTCATGGTTTAATTGCAGATAAAAAAGGAAATATTTATTTAACAACCTCTATAGATTATACAATAAAATATTTAAGTCCAGATGGTAAATTACATACCTTGATTCAGGATTCACGTCTAATTTGGCCTGATTCTCTAGGAATTGGTACAGATGGATATTTATATTTTTCTTGTGCACAATTACCTAGAGATCCAAAATGGAACGATGGTGAAAACCGAGTAGAATTACCATATAGAATATTTAAAGTTAAATTACCTCAATAAAAATTAATCATGAAAAAAATACTAGCAATTTGCTTATTTATAACTACAATTATGCAAGCACAAGAATTAAAAACAGTTACATATAAAGATGGTAACCAAAAACTAAACGGTTTAGTTACTTCTAATTCTGAAAAAAATTTACCAGCTGTATTAATTTTACCAGCATGGAAAGGAATTGATAATGAAGCAAAACAAGCTGCATTAGACTTACAAAAAAATGGATATAAAGCCTTTATTGCTGATATTTACGGAGAAGGAAATATTCCAAAAGATAATACTGAGGCTGCTAAAATAGCAACACAATACAAAAAAGATTATAAAGCTTATCAACATCGTATTAAGCTAGCACTAGAACAATTAAAAAAACAAGGTATCAATATTAATAAAATAGCTATTATTGGATACTGTTTTGGGGGTACAGGTGCTTTAGAGTCTGCTAGAGCTGATTTACCAGTTGTGGGAGTTGTTTCTATTCATGGAGGTTTATTTAAAGATCCCACAAGAACTAACAGTCCTATCAAAACTAAAATTTTAGTTGAAAATCCAGCAGATGATAAAAGTGTAACGAAAGAAGATTATGATAATCTTATTAAAGAAATGAATGACAGAAAAGCTGATTGGCAAATTATAACTTACGCTAATTCTGGACATACATTCACAAATCCTGAATCTCCTGAATACAATAAAATAATGGCAGATAGAGCCTGGAAACATACTCTTTTATTTTTAGAGGAAATATTAAAATAACACCAATGAAAAAAATTATAAAAATAACAGCTTTTGCTCTACTAAGTATTTTTACAACAACAAAAGCACAAACAAATAGACCAGTTTTAGATATCATGTTGACGAATTATGAATATCCTTACGATGTTCATTATTTAAATTTAAAAAGTCAAAATGATGATCTAAAAATGGCTTATATGGATATTCATCCAGAAAAACCAAATGGTAAAACTATAGCTTTATTAC
The DNA here is from genome assembly GCF_032109125.1 of Chishuiella sp. NCBI lineage: Bacteria > Pseudomonadati > Bacteroidota > Flavobacteriia > Flavobacteriales > Weeksellaceae > Chishuiella > Chishuiella sp. The sequence continues at coordinate 290,128 of NZ_DAMCLZ010000002.1, read as the reverse complement.
ATGGTAAAAATTTCAATGGAGCTTATTGGAAAACAACAATTGAAGCATTAACAAAGGAAGGTTATCGTGTTATTGTTCCCGATCAAATAGGATTTGGAAAATCATCTAAACCAACAGATTATCAATTTACTTTTCAACAGCTTGCGCAAAACACAAAAGCTATTTTAGATGAACTAAAAATAAATAAGATTTATTTATTAGGTCATTCTATGGGAGGAATGATTGCTACTCGATTTACACTAATGTATCCTGATACAGTAGAAAAATTAATCTTAGAAAACCCTCTAGGATTAGAAGATTGGAAATTAGTTGCTCCATATACATCAATTGAAAAAAATTATCAAAACGAATTAAAAGCAGATTACGAAACAACACGTAAATACCAAGCTGGATTCTATTATGACAATAAATGGAAACCTGAATATGATGAATGGGTTTACCTTTTAACTGGTTGGACAAAATCTCCAGATTACCCAAAAGTAGCATTAGTTAATGCTAAAACATCTGATATGATATTTACTCAACCTATTATTTATGAATTTGATAAATTAAATGTTCCAACATTGTTAATTATTGGTACTAGAGATCGTACTGCAATAGGAAAAGTAAATGTAAAAGATCCTGTTGTAGCAGAAAAAATGGGACATTATGAATTGTTAGGTAAAGCTACACAAAAGAAAATAAAAGGTTCTGAGTTAGTTGAAATAGAAAACACAGGACATCTACCACATATAGAGGTTTTTGAAAAATTTATTACTCCATTAAAAACTTTTTTAAAAAAATAAAATATGAGTAGATTATTTGCACTTATATATCTATTAACTATAACATTTTGTTCAGCACAGAATAAAAATAACACTTCTAATAATGATAGTATTATGATGACAGTTGTTTTACGTCATCAACAAACAAATCCTGTAGAAGCTATTCAAGAGAAAGTAATGAAACAAAAATTCTACGAAAAACTAACAAGCAGTCATGCTAAAATACTAAGTTGGAATGTTGTAATGGGAATAGGACAAATTCTTACATTAAAATTTAGTGCTCAATATTTAAGAGAAGTAAATAATGTCTTTGAAAAAGGTGCTTGGGGAGGATTCAATACAGAATTTTATCCTACTTACGATTTTTTACCTGTCTACCCTCAAATGCTACAAAAAGAAAAAGATTTAAATAAATAATTAAAAATTAAATGCAAAAAAGCGCTCTCATTATTGCACTTATTGTTGGAACTACATTTTTTATGGAAAACGTAGATGGAACAGCAATCACCACTGCTATTCCACAGATGTCTCATGATTTTGGAGTTTCACCTGTTACAATGAGTATGGGAATCACAGCTTACGTTATTATGTTAGCTGTTTTTATTCCTATTAGTGGTTGGTTTGCCGAAAGATACGGAACAAGAACAATTTTTGTTACTGCAATAGCTGGTTTTGTAATTAGTTCTATTCTTTGTGGCCTATCAGAATCATTACCAACTTTTGTTGGAGCAAGAATTTTACAAGGTTTCTTTGGAGCCATGATGGTTCCTGTTGGTCAATTAGCTGTATTAGGTAATACTGAAAAAAAAGACCTTGTAACCGCTATTGCTCTTATTACTTGGCCAGGATTGGCAGGACCTATATGTGGACCATTTATTGGCGGATATTTTACAACTTACCATTCTTGGCATTGGATATTTTTTATAAATATTCCATTAGGAATTATTGCTATTTTATTAAGTTTAAAGTATGTTCCTAATAAAATTTATAATAAAAATAAACCTCTTGATTGGAAAGGTTTTCTTTTAAGCGGAATTGGATTATTACTTTTTATGATTGGATTAGAAATTATCAATGGTAATCACGGAAATATATACTTAATCATAGGAATTTTAAGTTTAGCATTTCTATCATTTGGAATATCTGTCTGGCACTCTTTTAAAACTGATTTACCATTAATTAACTATTCGGTATTTAAAATAAAAACATATAAAATAACTTCTATTTCGGGGAGCATTACAAAAGTTGTTATTAATACAGCTCCATATCTCTTACCTTTATTTTTTCAATTAGGATTTGGACTTTCTGCATTTAATGCAGGGTTATTGTATATGGCAAGTATGGTTGGTAATCTTGCAATGAAACCTGCAACAATATGGATTACACGAAAATACAATTTTAAACAAGTCCTTATTATTAATGGATTAATATTAAGTGTTTCAATTTTTATACAAGGTTATTTTGAACCAACAACACCTTATGCTTTAATCGCAGGAATTTTATTTATATCTGGACTTAGTCGATCAATGCAATTTAGTAGCTTAACTACACTAGCTTATTCTGATGTTCCAAAAGATAAAATGAGTAATGCAAATACATTGTATAATACACTACAACAATTATCTGTTGCAGTCGGAATTACTACAGGTTCTATTTTATTACATTTTTCTGCATTATACCATGGTAATCATGGAACATATCAAGTCGTTGATTTTCAATTAGCATTAAAATTATCAGCTATTATTGGAATATTTTGTTTATTCGAATTTTTCCAGTTGAATAAAAATGATGGACTTAATGTTCGTGTAAAAAAGAAAAAAATATAAAAAAACATAAAAAAATGGATTTACAATTAACAAACAAAACAGCTTTAGTAACTGGTTCTACAGAAGGAATTGGCTACGCTATAGCAAAAGGTTTACTAAAAGAAGGGACAAAAGTATATATTAACGGAAGAACACAAGAAAAAATTGATCAAAGTATTATTCAACTAAAAAAGGATGTTCCAAATGCAAATGTAGAAGGAATTGTAGCTGATTTTTCAAAAGTAAATGAAGTGAATAATTTACTAAAAAATCTTCCTGAAGTAGATATCTTAGTAAATAATGTTGGTATTTATGGAGATCAACCATTCGAAACAACAAATGATGATACTTGGTTTCATGATTTTGAAGTGAATGTGATGAGTGGAGTTCGTTTATCAAGACATTATGCTCCTAAAATGAAAGAAAATAATTGGGGAAGAATTATTTTCTTATCTAGCGAATCTGCAATTAATATTCCAGATGATATGATTTTGTATGGTGTTACAAAAACTGCTTATCTTGGATTAAGCAGAGGTTTAGCAAAACATTTAAAAGGAACAAATGTAACTGTAAATGCTATTCTTCCTGGTCCAACTTGGTCTGCCTCGAATTATAAAAACATGAAAAAAATTGCAGACGAAAAAGAAATAAGTGTTGAAGAAGCTGGAGTAGAGTTTGTAAAAGAAAAAAGGCCATCTTCTATCGTAGGAAAATTTGTAGATGCTGATGAAGTTGCTAACTTAGTAGTATATACTGCAAGTCCGCTATCTTCTGCAACTACAGGTGCAGCATTACGAGTAGATGGAGGAGTTGTTGATACAGCTTTTTAAAATTAAAACAACATAAAATTAAAATACAATGGAAAAAAAAATTATAAAAAACACAGACTTAGAAATTGCCCCTATTAATTTTGGAGGAAACGTTTTTGGATGGACATTAGATGAAAAACAATCATTTGATATTTTAGATCAATTCACAGAAGCTGGATTTAACTTTATTGATACAGCAGATACATATGCTTGGTGGGTTAATGGTGTTGGAGGACAATCTGAAACTATTATTGGTAAATGGTTAAAAGAACGTAAAAATAGAGAAAACGTAGTTATAGCAACCAAAGTTGGTTCAGAAACAAAAGAACATGGTTTTGATGTAAGTAAAAAACATATTCTAAAATCTATTGATGAATCTTTACAACGCTTAGGTACAGATTATATCGACTTATATTATACTCATTTTGACGATAATGTAACTCCTATAGAAGAAACTCTTTCTGCTTATGATGAAATTGTAAAAGCAGGAAAAGTTCGTTATATTGCTGCTTCAAATGTATCTCCTGAACGTTTAATTGAATCATTTGATGTTGCTGAGAAAAATAATTTTCCTAAATATGTTGCTCTACAACCTCATTATAATTTAGTAGAACGTGAAAACTTTGAAAATAAATATGCTTCTCTAGTTGAAAAATATGATTTAAGTGTTTTCCCGTATTGGTCTTTAGCAGCTGGTTTCCTTACAGGAAAATATAAAACTGAAGCTGATTTTGATAAAACTCCTAGAGGTGCAGGAATTAAAAAATATTTTGATCAAAAAGGTAAAAATGTTTTAACTGTTTTAGAAACAATTGCAGATAAACACAACTCTGCACCTGCTACAGTTTCATTAGCATGGTTATTAGCAAATCCTTTAATCACTGCTCCTATTGTAAGTGCAACAAGTCAAAATCAATTAAAAACTTTATTTGATGCTCCACAACTTAAATTAGATCAAGAAGATTTAAATTTATTAAACGAAGCTAGTAAATAAATCAAAAAGCTATCTCAATATTGAGATAGCTTTTTTGTATTTTTTTTTAATAATTTCTACTAATTGATTTTTAATATATAATTGTTAGTTTTTTATTTGCAATAGTGATTGAAGTGACATCCTTTTTTGATTTTGTTATTAAACGTAGTCGAAATATAATAATCAAGTCGAAATAACAAATTGAAAAAGACATAGAGAAAAAGCACGGTGCGAAGCAATTGTCCAAAAAATAGATATAAAGTTTAAACAACTTTTCTATTAAAATTACTTATCATCTTTACTATAATATTTTTCTCCAAGCTTTATTTTTTCGCGACCATTTGCCATTCTCCATTTATTGGTATCTCTCAAAGAATAAGCACAACCACAATATTCCTGCATATAAAATTCCTCTTCTTTACTAATATCTAACATTCTTGCAGAACCTCCTTTCTTTCTCCAATTGTGTGTCCAATATTCAATTCCTTCATATGGTTCAGCGGCTCGAATTCCACTATCATTAATTTGTTGCATATTTTTCCATCGAGAAATTCCTAAAGAACTACAAATAGTATCAAATCCATTTTCATAAGCATACAATGCTGTTCTTTCGAAACGCATATCAAAACACATTGTGCAACGTATTCCTTTTTCGGGCTCCATTTCCATTCCTTTTGCTCTTGCAAACCAATTATCTTCATCATAATCGGCGTCAATAAATGGAATATTATGCTTTTCTGCAAACCGAATATTTTCTTCTTTTCTTAAATCATACTCCTTTTTCGGATGAATATTTGGATTATAAAAAAAGATAGAAAAATCAATCCCTGATGCAATAATAGCTTCCATAACTTCTCCAGAACATGGTGCGCAGCAAGAATGTAATAATAAATTTTTCCCTTGGTTTGGTAGTAAAAGTTTTTCTCTTATAACATTATTCATTAAAACAAATTTATCTAAATTATGATTATTTTTCAATTATTCTTTATAAATTAAGCTTTATCAAAACCTTTATTTATTATTAAATAAATTCAAAATATAATATAAATAAGTCTTATTGAAATAAATAATAATAAACAAGATTTGTCTTAAATCTCTTATTATCTTGCAAAAAAATACAAACTTTTAATTTTACACACAATGAGATTTTTTTTTACTGGACTAATAATGTTATTTGCTTCACAAGTTATGATTGCTCAGAATCTAGATTTATCAATTGATCAATTAAATCCTGGAATTAGCGACTACACAATTCAGCTTTCTGATAAAAATGAAAAATCTACTCTCCCTATACGTGTTATAAAAGGACAAAATAAAGGTCCTGTATTTACAATTGTTGCTGGAGTACATGGCTATGAATATCCGCCTATTATTGCTGTACAGCAATTAATGAACGAAATTGATTACAAAAAATTAAGAGGAACTTTGGTTATTTTACCTATTGCAAATACAGCGGCTTTTAGTGGACGTTCTGTTTTCTATAATCCTATTGATGGAAAAAATCTAAATACCACTTTTCCTGGTAAACAAAATGGAACTATTACTGAACAGATTGCTTATCAAATTACTAACAAAATAATTCCAATTTCTGATGTTTTTTTAGATATACATGCTGGTGATGCAAGCGAAGATTTAATATCATTTATTTGTTTTTATAATGCAGAAAATTTCCCAAAACAAACCGCAGAAGCTAAAAGGTTAAGTGAACTTGGTGGCTTTGAAAATGTAGTTTCTTATCCTTATACGTTAAAACAAAGTGAACCTGCACTTTATGCATTTAAACAAGCTGTACAAGATGGAAAAGTTGCACTAAGTATAGAAAGTGGAAAATTAGGTAACGTACAAGATGAAGCTGTAAAGGAAATCAAAAATTCTGTTTATTTAATGCTAAACAATCTTGCCATTTATAAGAAAGAAAAGCTTGTTCAGCCTTCTATAATAAATAATTTCACAAAACAATCTTATATAAAAACTGATGTAAAAGGATTTTTTTATAGCGATTTAAAAGCTGGAGATAAAGTAATAGAAGGTCAAACTATTGGTTATGTTACAGATTTTTTTGGAAACAAAATAAGAGATATAAAATCCAATTCTTCTGGAATTATTTTATATAAAATTGGTACTCCTCCCGTAAATCCAAATGAAACTATTTTTTGTATTGCTTCAAACAATTAAAGTATACTTTATAAGTAATTGTTTATATTTAAATAATAAAAACAACTTAAATGAGTGACAAGAAATTTAATATTGCTATTTTAATTGATGGAGATAATGCTCAAGCTAAACTCTTAAAACAAACGATAGAAGAAGTTTCTAAATATGGAAAAGCAACTATTCGAAGAATTTATGGAGATTGGACTTCCAATGTGATGAATTCTTGGAAAGATTTAATCAATCAATATTCCATTAACCCTATTCAGAAATTTTCTTACACAACTGGAAAAAATTCTACAGATGGTGCTTTAATAATTGATGCTATGGATATTTTACATAGTAAAAGTGTTGAAGGATTTTGTATAGTTTCTAGTGATAGTGATTACACGGGTTTAGCTAAAAGAATAAGAGAAGAAGGTTTATTTGTAATGGGTATTGGAGAAAAGAAAACACCTGAAGCTTTTGTAAAATCTTGTGATATTTTCACTTTTACCGAGAATATTTCTCCTAAACCAAAGAAAGTTGAAAAAGCAACTAGAAAACCAGAAAGACAAGAAAAAAATAACACTCCAAAGAAAACAACTAAAAAAATAGCTCATTTTTTAAGTGATGACGATTATGAAACTATATCTAAAGCATTTGAAATTTCTATGAATGATAATGATGTTGCCTATGTTTCTAATGTTGGTGCAAACATTCGTAAAATTGATCCTAGTTTTGATACTCGAAGTTATGGTTTTTACTCCCTAACAAAATTATTTGACAACTTAGATGAATTTGAAATTATCAAAAATGAAGTTGGAGATTTAAATCATCCACTAATTAAAAGGGTTTAATAACATTTATTAAAAAAAAGGATTCTTTATAATAACATCAAAAGCAATATAATTTGCAGAATGTGGATGTATCGTTCCTAATAAATCATTTTTATAGCCTAAATCTAATTGAATAGGTATCGTAGATGGTGAATATGAATAGTACAACATAAATCGACTTTCGTTGTATGAATACTTTGACCAATCTTCATTTTTATGATCATGATCAAACGTAAACAATTGTTCTGAACTACCTATAATTCTATGTTCATTTTGTTTATCTAAATTAAAAATAAATTGTAAACGAAAACGTGTTCTAAATTCTAAATCTTCAGTAGGTAAATCAAAATCTGAAGTATAGAATCTTCTAACTTCTTGTCTAAAAGTTGGGACAATAGTCAGATAATTTAATTTAAAAGGATAATTTACTGATCCATACGTTCTAAACTCTTGTTTTACAGATTGATTTATATTATCATCAGTATAGGAATACTTTGTTTTATGTTTATAAATAAAAGAAAGTGCATACCTCCAGTTATTCACTTTCATTTTATGAGTTATTGCTTCATTTAATACCCATGAATCCTTTCGATCAAGGGGATTATAGTTTCTTATACTTTTATTTGCCCATCCGACATACGTCATAGACTCCCATGTTTTTGCTGAATTTAATTTTTGCTGAATACCTAAAGCACTCCATTCAGCTATTTGGGCATCTCCTACTCCTGTTGGAGAAATTTGCGCATTCGTATTTCTATCAATAACTAAAAATAGAATTAATAACGTTAATTTAAAAAATATATTTGTTTTATAATCAATCATTTAATATCTTTAATGATATATAATATTTATTTTAATTTAAAATTATATGGTTTGATATTCTGACAAATATCATTATAATATGATCAAATCACTATTATAAAACCATTAAAGTCTTAACAATTAACAAAAAATTAAAATAATTTTCACAATTATATTTTGCACAATATAATTTTACAAAATATATTTGCAGTGTAAAATTTAGTAACCTTAAAATAAAAAAATATGAAAACATTGTATAGCATAGGAGCTACAGCAAAAGGTGGAAGAAATGGTGTTGTAAAAAGCGAAAATGGAGTTCTTGACTTAGAAGTAAGAATGCCAAAAGGATTAGGAGGAGCAAATGATGATTATGCAAATCCAGAAATGCTTTTTGCAGCAGGTTATGCAGCTTGTTTCGATAGTGCACTAAACCTTATTATCCGTCAAGAGAAAATAAAAACTGGAGAAACTACAGTTACAACAAATATAAGCATTGGTCAATTAGAAAACGGAGGTTTTGGATTAGCAGCAACAATACATGCAAATATCCCTGATGTAACGTTAGAAGAAGCACAGTCTTTAATTGAAAAAGCACATCAAGTTTGTCCTTATTCAAATGCTACAAGAGGAAATATAGAAGTTAAATTAACAGTTTCTAACGATTAATTTACATGAATAGCATAGCAATTATTTTAACAATTTTTGTTGCATTAGAACATTGTTACATTCTTTGGATGGAAATGTTTGCATGGGAAACTGCAGGAAAAAAAACATTTGGAAAATCACTTCCAAAAGAACTATTTAAACCCACAAAAGGTTTAGCCGCTAATCAAGGATTATACAATGGATTTTTAGTTGCTGGGCTTATCTGGTCTTTCTTAATAACAGATATTGATTGGAGTTTTAATATTCGTATGTTTTTCCTAGGATGTGTTGTTGTTGCTGGTATTTTTGGAGCATTAACTGCTAGTAAAAAAATATTTTTTTTACAAGGCATTCCAGCTCTACTTGCTATGCTATTTGTGTTTTTAGCTAAATAATTAAGACGTTGTGAATTTTAAAATAACTTTATGTCATTCAGAGTTTTTTGCAGAATAAACGTTTCGACAAGCTCAACATAATAGCGTTGAATTGACAGAAAACAAATCTGTCATTTTGAGTGAAATTCGATGAGAATTTTGTATCGAAAAATAGGTAAAGATTTGTAATACTAATAGAATGCAGTTCTATTTTCTATCTTATTTCTCGATACATTTTTCTAAGAAAAATACTCGAATTGACAGAAAAGAACTGTATGTCATTCTGAGCCTGACGAAGAATAAACATTTCGAAAATTCAAAATAACATCAGAAAGTTTAATAGAGTTATCTAAAATAGACAACAAATAAAAAAAATAAAAAACGTGTCATTAATAGAAGATTTAAATTGGAGACATGCTGTAAAAGCATATGACCCTACACAAAAAGTAAGTCAAGAAAATATAGATAAAATTATAGAAGCTGCGAGATTAGCTCCTACTTCTTCTGGTTTACAACCTTTTAAAGTTCTTGTTGTTGAAAATCAAGAATTAAAAAATGAATTATCAAAAGGAGCTTTGAATCCTGAATGTATGAGAGATGCTTCTCATATTATCATTTTTGCAGCTTGGGATAACTACACAGCAGAAAGAATAGATAAAGTTTATGATTTTACAACTGATGAAAGAGGTTTACCAAGAGGACGATTTGGAAGTTATACAGATAAATTAAAAAGTATTTATTTGAATGCTCCTCAGGAAGAGAATTTTGCTCATACTGCTCGCCAAACTTATATAGCATTAGGTCTTGCATTAGCTCAGGCAGCAGAATTAAAAGTTGATACTACTCCTGTAGAAGGTTTTGATAATTCTGTTGTAGACCGCGTATTAAAATTAGAAAACTTAGGTCTTAGAAGTGTTTCTCTAATGTATGTTGGTGTTTCGAATCCAGAATTAGACTGGATTGCTCCAATGAAAAAGGTTAGAGTACCAAAAGAAGAATTTATTGTTGAATATAAATAAAGAAAAAATGAAAATATTATTTGTTGTTACTTCTCATGATGAATTGGGAAATACAGGACATAAAACTGGTTTTTGGGTTGAAGAATTTGCTGCACCTTATTACAAATTTGTTGATGCAGGACACCAAGTTACTATTGCTACACCAAAAGGAGGACAAGCTCCCATTGACCCAAATAGTCAAACAGAAGCTGCACAAACAGAAGCTACTGAACGTTATAATAAAGATGAAAATGTACAGCAATTAATTGCTAATACAAAAGTATTAGCTAATGAAAAAGCTGAAGATTATGATGCTATTTTCTACCCTGGAGGTCATGGACCACTTTGGGATTTAGCAAACGACAAAAATTCTCAGCAATTAATTTTAGATTTCTATAACGCTGGTAAGCCAGTTGGTGCTGTTTGTCATGCTCCCGGAGTTTTCAAAAACGTAACATTTAGCAATGGTGAACCATTTGTAAAAGGTAAAAATGTTACTGGTTTTTCAAATTCTGAAGAAGATGCAGTTCAATTAACAGATGTTGTTCCATTTTTAGTAGAAACTGAATTAGAAAAATTAGGTGGACATTATACAAAAACTGCCGATTGGGGAGTACATGTTGTTGAAGATGGTTTATTGATTACTGGTCAAAATCCCGCTTCTTCTGAAGCTGTTGCAGAAAAAATGATTGCTTTACTTACAAAGTAATATCTCTATGTCATTCTGAGCTTATCGAAAAATAACGTTTCGACAAGCTCAACGTGACATCGTTAAATTGACAAAAAACAAATCTGTCATTTTGAGTGAAATTCGATGAGAATTTTGTATCGAAAAATAGGTAAAGATTTGTAATGTTAATAGAATACAGTTCTATTTTCTATCTTAATTCTAGATACGTTTTTCCAAGAAAAATACTCGAATTGACAGAAAAGAACTCAATGTCATTCTGAGCCTGTCGAAAAATAACGTTTCGGCAAGCTCAACGTGACAGAAAAATGTTTGCGTTAGGGATTGCAGTGAAAATCCTTTTTTGATTAGATGCATTTCAACTTGGTTATTGCATTTCGACTTCGCTTAATGAACAAGTCGAAATATAATGAACCAATCAAAAAAGATTGTAACGAAAAGCCCGCCCTGAAAGGAACGCCCAAAATAAAATAGATTTATTTATTCATATTTTTACAAAAAAATAGAATTAAATATAAAAAATAAGTTCAATGAATGGTGTGAGAGAAAGAATGAAGATGATGCTTTCATTGAACTTTTATTATTACAAAAATGGAAAATTATTTTAAGTTAGACCGTCAGTTATGTTTCTCTGTTTATGTTTTGCACCGAGAAATTATGCAACAATATCGCCCTATTCTGGATGAATTGGACCTTACTTATCCACAATATATTACCATGATGTCTCTTTGGGAAACAGATGACCAAACTGTGAATCAACTTGGTAAAAAATTACAATTGGATAACGGAACACTTACACCTTTACTGAAAAGATTAGAAGGAAAAGAGCTTATAGAACGCCAACGTAGTAAAGAGGATGAACGTATTGTTCGCATAAATTTGACTAAAAAAGGTGAAGACTTAAAAGAAAAAGCAAGCTGTGTTCCACTTAAAATTTTACAAGCCTTGCATCTGGATATTGAAGATATGGAACAATTAAAATTGTTATCAGATAAGGTTTTGGCAAATGTGAAAGAACAAAATCACTAAACATATATTAAAATGAAAAAAGAAATTGAACAAAGAATAAAAAAGATTTTTGACTTACAAAAGGCTTTTTTCAAAACAAATCAGACAAAAGATATTGCATTCAGAAAAGCTCAACTTACACATTTTCGAGAAGTATTCTTAAAATATACCGATGCTATTTGTGAAGCAGTAAATATAGATTTAGGAAAAAGTGAGGAAGAAACAAAATACGTAGAAATAGGAATTGTAGTAAGTGAACTGGATTATATTCTAGAGAATTTAGACGAATGGACGAAACCTACTTTTGTAGAATCTAAACCTCATCCTTCTGGAGTTGAAACGACAAGTAAAATTATTTATGAACCTTATGGTGTAAATTATATTATTGGGCCTTTTAATTATCCTGTTCAATTATCTTTTAGTCCACTAATTGGTGCTTTGATGTCTGGTAATACAGCTATTATAAAACCATCGGAAAACACACCACATGTTGCTCAAGTAATTGAAGATATTGTAAAAGAAGCATTCGACGAAAAATATGTTGCTGTGGTACAAGGAGCAATAGAAGAAAATACATTATTACTTAGTTTACCATTCGATTATATCTTTTTTACTGGAAGTCCAAACGTTGGAAAAATAGTGATGAAAGCTGCTGCAGAACAGCTTATTCCTCTTACATTAGAACTTGGAGGGAAATCACCTACAATTGTACACAAAGATGCTGATTTAGACAAAACTATACAACGCATATCTATGGGAAAATGGATAAACTGCGGGCAAACTTGTGTAGCGCCAGATTATATTTATATTCACGAAGATATTAAAGAACAATTTGTAGAAAAATTCAAAGTTTTCTTAAAAGAAACTTACGGAATTAGTTCGTTGGGTAAAATTGGAAAAATAGTAAGTCAGCAACAAATAAAAAATCTTGCTTCTTACCTAGATGCTGCTCCAGAAAAAGTAACTTATGGTGGAAAATATGATTTAGAAACTCGTCATTTCGAAGCTACTTTAATGGATAATGTAACATGGGATGACCAAATCATGCAGCAAGAAATTTTTGGTCCTATTCTACCTATTCTTACTTATACAGATATAGATGTTGTTTTAGATGAAATAAACAATCGTCCAAAACCATTGGCATTGTATGTATTTACAGAAAGTCAAGATTTTGCTGATGATGTTATTGCTCGTACAACAAGTGGAGATGCAGAAATAAATAGCACATTAATCCATGTTGGTTCTCATTATTTACCATTTGGTGGAGTAGGAACATCTGGAATGGGAAAATACCATGGTAAATTTAGTTTAGAAAACTTTAGTCACCAACGCTCTATTTTACAAGTAAAATAAAATAATTAGATAACTATAAAAGGGAAATTTACATAAGGTAACTTTCCCTTTTTTTATGTTTATTCTTTGGGCAAACCCTTCGGGCCACGCTTTCTGTTACAATCTTTGCTAATTGGTCATTAAGTAAATGTCGAAATGCATCCTATTAGCAAAGGATTTCCACGTCAATCGTTTTTGCAAAAAATTATAAAAAACGACTGAATAGTTGATTTATAAGTAAAAAAAATTATTTTTGTTTATGATCATTTATAATTCAAAAGAATGGTGGAAATCAGTTTTGTATATGCACAAAACTGATACATTTAGGAAACTTATTCCTTATATTATCGCTATTGGACTTTTTTCTTGGGGTGTTGCATATTATGAATTAGAATATATTAAACTCTCTGAAAAAAGTTGGGTGAAAAATATTATGATTGTTCATAATCTATTGGGATTTGTATTATCTATTTTACTTGTATTTAGAACTAATTCTGCGTATGACAGATGGTGGGAAGCTCGTAAACAATGGGGAGCATAACAAATACGTCTCGTAATCTTGCTATACAGTTTAATGCTTATTTACCAAAAGAGGATGTAAAAAATAGAACTTTTTTCAAAAAAACAATTCCCCTTTATTCAAGAGTTTTATCTTCCTTTTTAAAATCAGATTATACAACATTTATGCTTGATGAAATTAATGAACATAAAGACATTGATTTAAAAGCTAAACATGGTCCAAATCAGGTTGCAAATCTAATTATAAAACATGTAAATAAAATTTATAAAGAAAATACTCTCAACGATTTTCAGTTTAGTAATTTGAATAATAATTTGAATGAGCTAACAAATATTTGTGGCGCATGTGAAAGAATTAAAAATACACCTATTCCTTATTCTTACAGTTCATTCATCAAAAAATTTATTGTTATTTACGTCGCTACTCTTCCTATAGGATTCGTTTTTTCTATTGGATATTTTGTAGCTGTAGCTGTACCATTTATTTTTTATGTTTTAGCTTCTTTAGAATTAATTGCTGAATCTATAGAAGATCCTTTTGGAAATGATTCTGATAGTTTACCAATTGAAAAAATTGCTGAAAATATCAACACACATGTTAATGAAATTATAGAATAATTATTCTATAATTTCATTAATTTTATATCTTCAACAAGTTGTAATAAAATATCTGTTGTTGACTTTTCACTAAAATGAGAAATAGACTGTCCTACCCAGATATTTGTAAAATCTGCATTTTTATTTTGTTTTGCTATTTTACGAAGTGCTGCTGTTAATTTATTTTGATAAGGATAAGGTAAAATATAGTCTGAATTATCTATTGTTGATGTAAAAATATTTTTTATTCCTCTTGCATATCGACCAGAGAAACTTTTTGTTAAAATAATTTCATCTTCATTGACTTGTTTTAATCGTTCCCTTTCAAAATCATGTAAACCACTTTCTTTTGAGTTCAATAGCAAACTACCCACTTGTACTGCACTTGCTCCTAATTTTTGTACTGCTACAAATGTTTTCGCATTATAAATTCCACCAGCATAAATAATAGGAATATTAACTTGTTCAGAAATTTTAGCTAATAAAGATAATCCTCCTATCTCTGGAATATTCTCTGAAACAAAACTTCCTCTATGCCCTCCTGCTTCCCAGCCTTGTACACAGATACAATCTATTCCTGCTTTTTCTAATGTTAATGCTTCTTCTAAAGAAGTACAAGTTCCTATTAAAATAGTTCCATTACTTTTTAATTTTTGTATACTTACTTCATCTAAATTCCCAAAAGTGAAACTTAGTATTTTACAATCTTCATCTATTATTGCATCTACTTGCTCTTGGTAGCTATTTACTTTTATTTCTTCTAGTTTCGGAAGAACTACATCGAGTTGATTCACTTGTGCTAATTGTTCTATAAAAGATTTCGAAAGGTTATATTTTTCTTCTAATTCTTTTGTTATTTTTGGTAGTTGATGAACAAATATATTTACCGCAAAAGTATCATTTGTAAGTTTTTTTGTTTTTAGAATTTCTTCGATAGATTTTTCGGCATTCAAATCTCCAAGCGCTAATGAACCTAAACAGTTCGCTTTATTTGCTGCTGCAACCATTTCTGGAGTTGTAACACCAAACATTGGAGCTTGTACAATTGGATTTAATTTATTTATTAGTTGTTTGAAATTTATTGAATGTTGCATAAAACATAATTTTATTTACAATTCCCAAATTACAATTTTTAAAGAACTTAACTTTTTTATTTTATTCTGAAAAATATCATAGTATGAGATTATATTGCCTTACAATAAAGTAACTTTACAGAATAAATTTTATTAATTCGATGGATGAATACATCAATTCAGAAAATGTAGAAGTAAAATATTCTACAATTAAACTATTCATAAGAATTTTAAGTTATGCTTTTTTCTTTATTCTAGGAACTTATATTCTATTAGTTGAAATAAATTATAATGAAATAAAAGACTTTAATAAAAAATATGTTTTTTTATTCGCTTTTTCTATATACTTAATCGTTGTAGGTATAAATAAAATAATATCTAATTTAAAAAATATTAATAATAAAATTATTTTTACAAAAGATGGTATAACAGTTAATAATACTTTTTATAATTGGAGTAAAATAACTTTTCCTGTCATTATATCTAAAGAAAAATATACTAGTCAGAATGGTATAAAATATAATAGTGATTATTTAACTTTTAAACATAATAAACAAAAAATTGAGATAGAAATAGATGAATATAAAACCAATAAAAAGAAGTTGACAGCTATACTTTATTCTTTTAAAAAACAAAAAACATCAATTCATAAAAATATTTTTAATGAATTACCTACATTTAGAGAATACATAAAAAAAGATAAAAAAATAGGAAATGAAATTCTTGCTTTATGTAAAAACAACAAAGAAGAATTAAAATATTTCTGTCAATCAAAAAATTCTGATTTAGAAACAATTGAGCTTATTTATTATTTACTTTCTGAAGATTACGCAGAATGGAATGAGTTTTTAATCTCTGAATTTAAAAGAATTTTTGAGTTATCAATTGAAGAAAATGAATCTGATAAATTTTTACCTCTTTTAGAATCTATAATTCCAGATGATATTTCTTCTAATGATGAAATCATTTATTTTTTATCTAATAAACTAAAAACAAAAAATATACAAGGTCAATTACTTGTATTCGATGTAATTAATGATTGGATAGATTCTGATTCTATAAATAATTATACTGAAATTATTCAAGAAGTAAAATATTTAAGCAGGGATAATAATTGGTTAATAAGAGTAAAAGCTAATCAATTTTTGCATACACACAATTTACCATATAAAAATAATTGGTTAGATAGCTTAAAATATAAATGCTACAAAATTCATAATATTTTTAAATAAATATAGATTATTACAAATGTAATAATTCACCAGCTTTAGCTTTTTTTATTTTATCAATAATTTCTTCTCCATCCTTAATTGAATGACAAGGAATAATAATTTTATTTGGAGAATTTTTTATATCATTTATAACTGCCAAATTTCCTGCCATCATTTTCTGAATTTTCAACGTTCCTATTATTTTCGGACGAATTAATTTCATTGTAATATTTTTTCTTAAAATTACTATTTTAATACAGAAATACTAATAATTTTTATTTTATTGAATCAAAAACTTTAAATTAGAACGAAATACATCAAGATTTGAAATTATTAGAATACATATCAAAACAATTACATTTAGAAGAAAAGTCTATTATAGAATTAAACAATACTATATCTACCATTAATTTCTCTAAAAAAGAAATTATTTTAGAACCTGATAGTTTATCTAAAAATGTTTTTTTTATAGAGAAAGGTATTGCAAGAATATTTTATAGAACAGAGGAAAAGGAAGTAACGCTTTACTTTTGTAATGAAAATCAATTTAGTATTCCTGTAGACAGTATTTTTTATAACAAAGAATGTAAATTTGGTATACAGTCGGTTACTGATACAACTATTAGCAAATTTAATTACAAGATTTGGGAAAAACTTTCTTCCAATAACTTAGATTTACTACAACTAAATCAGAAAATTATGATAGAAAATATAAAACGATTTACAGATTATATTTACGCTATAAATTTCAAAACTCCAAAAGAAAGATTCGAACATTTAATGACATCAAATCCTTCTGTATTCAATACAATTCCTTTGGGATATATTGCATCTTATCTTGGTATTACACAAGAGACTTTGAGTCGATTACGAAATAGTAAATAGCTTTTTTTGATTTCAATCAAATTTTTATTTAAAAACCAATATTAAATTTGTTATTAAATAAAAAACAAAGATGGAAACAATAAAAGTACATATTCTACATTGTGGTAAAGTTCGTGTAGACTCATCACTTCCTTTTAGCGAAAAAACATGGAATCCAATTTCTTATACAGGTATTCTGAGAAGTAATAAATACCAAATTTGGTTACCTGTTTCCGCTTATCTAATTGAACACCCTAAAGGACTCATTCTAGTAGATACAGGATGGCATACAGATGTTAGAATTGGAGACCAAGGTAGAAAACATATGGGATTTATTCATTGGTTAATTAATAAAGCAGATTTACCCGAAGGACAAGCTATCAATGAACAATTAGCACAATTAGGCTATAAAGATACTGATATAGATTATCTTGTTCTTAGTCATTTACATTCTGATCATGTAAGTGGTTTAAAACTTGTAAAAAATGCAAAAAAAATTATAGTTAATAATCTAGAAATGGAAGACGCTATAAAAATGCCTTATCGATATGTTCCTAGTATGTGGGAAAATATAAACATAGAAACATATCAATTTGAAAAATCTAACCTAGGACCACAAAATTTATCTTATGATTTATTCGGTGATCAATCTATCGTTTTTGTTAATACTCCTGGTCATACACATGGATTAACATCTATAATTATTCAAAATAATGGAAAATTTTTACTTTTAGCAAGTGACACAGGTTACGCTAAAAAATCTTGGGAACAAATGATTCTTCCTGGTGTCCAAGTTGATAAAAATGAAGTTATAGAATCTTTACAATGGACAAAAATGATGAGTGAAAAACCTAATTGTATAGAAGTAATAGCAAATCATGATGTAGATGTCCTTCCAAAAATAATAGAATTATAATTCTATTTTATATAAATACAAAATATTTTAATAAATTGTATTTTCACTAACTAAATGAAAATAAATGAAGACTGAAATAATAAAACCTAAACATCCTGCTCTAAAAAAATATTATTCAGTATTTTATTATTTTCAATTCAGATAAATCTCAAAATATTTCTTATACCACATTTCCTAATACAAACCTTTGTCTTGCTATTTACAAACAGAACAATATTACAATAACAGATTGCAAGAATATCCAATGGAATATATAGTAACATCATAGGAAATGGATACAATCAAAATAGAATAGGTTTAAACTTTGGGTATTATGATACATTCTTCAAAATTTGGGAAACTTCATTTAATGCAAATGGTTCTTATACAAGAACAAAACCAACAATTATTGAATTAGAAAAGCTAAAGATTTATTCATTATCTTATTCATTTTACAATACAATCACATTAAATGAAAACAAAACATGGTTTTTAATGTTAAACTTCTGGCATTCATTACCATTCACTTATTCTAATATAAAATTAAAAGATCAATTAGAATTTTCTCCTGGAATTAAAAGTTCCTTCTTTAATAAAAATTTACAAGTAAATCTACTAATTACTGATCTCTTTAAAACTTTAAAAAATGATGGTTATTCATTAAACGACGGATATAAATCAGAATTTTATCAATACAATGATTATAGAGGTTTAAAATTGAGTCTAACTTATAATTTTGGAAATAAAAAAATAAAAGAAGTAAGAAAAAATATTGATTTTAAAGAACAAAATAGAGCTAATTAAAATTTGTAAATACATTCATATAAAAGACGAATAATAGATTAAAAATAAAAAACATTTAAATTGATTAACAATAGTTTATGATTTAAAAATTGTCTATTAATATTATTTTATCTATTATTACTACAACCAAAATAAAGGATTTTTTTCCTTAACTATAAAATAAAAATATGAACAAAATCATTTTTACTTCTCCTGGTAAATATATCCAAGGGATGCACATTATTAAAGAATTAGGTGAACATATTGCTCCATTTGGTAAAAAAGCTTTTTTAATCGCTGATGAAGTAGTTTGGAAACTTGTAAAAAAAGATATTTCTTCATCATTAGATAAAGAAAAAGTAACATATCACTATGAAATATTTGGTGGAGAATCTTCAAAAAAAGAAATTTCTAGACTTTCAGGTATCGCAAAAGACAAAAAAGTCGATATGATTATAGGTCTTGGTGGAGGAAAAACTCTTGATTCTGCTAAAGCAATTGCTAATAGTTTAAAATTACCTGTTATTATAGTTCCTACAGTAGCATCTACAGATGCTCCTTCTAGTGGATTGTCTGTTATTTATTCTGAAAAAGGTATTTTTGAAGATTATCTTTTCTACAAAAAAAATCCTGACTTAGTATTTGTAGATAGTTACATTTGTGCACAAGCTCCAGTTCGCTTTTTTGCTTCAGGTATCGCAGATGGGTTAGCAACATATGTAGAAGCGCAGGCTGTAGCTCGTACAAATTCACAATCGATGGTTGGTGGACAACAAAGTATAGCAGGTTTAGCTATTGCTAAAGCTTGTGAAGAAACATTATTAAAATACGGATATAGTGCTTACAAAGCTGTTGAAAAAAAGACTGTAACACCTGCTGTAGAAGCTGTAATTGAAGCAAATACTTTACTTTCAGGATTAGGATTCGAAAATGCAGGTTTAGCTGCAGCGCATGCCATTCACAATGGTTTCACTGCTGTTCCTGGAAAAATTCATGAATTGTCACATGGAGAAAAAGTTGCTTATGGTACACTTACTCAAATGGTCTTAGAAGGTCGTTCAGATGAAGAAATCATAAAGTATATTAAATTTTATCGTTCAATTAATATGCCTACAACATTAAAGGATATGCACCTTGACAAAGTAGATTACAAAGAACTTGTAAAAATAGGTGAAAAAGCAAACGATAAAAATGATACTTTACGCAATTTAAATCCTAATTTCACTGCAGAGCAAGTTGCAAATGCCTTAATAGGACTTGATGTTTTAAGTCAATCAATTTAAAAAAATAATTAATAAGTATATTATTATTAACCTAATAAGCTCACTTGATTTAAGTGAGCTTATTTTAATTTAACTAAAATAATAAAAACACAATTTATTAATGTACTTTTAAACAACTTAGATAATCTAAAAATTGAAAGAATTTCCGAAAAACATAAAATTTAAATATACTTGGAGAAAATATCAACAGCGAGTTCTTGATGAATTACAAACACATCTTTCTGATAGACACTTACATGTTATTGCTCCACCTGGTTCAGGAAAAACAGTTTTGGGATTAGAAGTAGCAATACAGATTAATCAACCAACTTTAATTCTAGCTCCTACCATTGCAATACGTAATCAATGGATTCATAGATTTTGTGATCTTTTTCTACAAACAAATAAAATTCCAGATTGGATTTCAAAAGATATCAGAAATCCTAAATTTATGACTGTTGTTACCTATCAAGGCTTACATGCAGCATGTAATAACCTAAAAGAAAACGAAAAAGGGGTAAATGAAGAAAAAAATCAATTAAAGAAAAATAAAAACTTAAAAGAAATTATAAAAAAACTACAATCACAAAGTATAAAAACAATTGTAGTCGATGAAGCCCATCATTTAAAAAATGAATGGTGGCAAACATTAACTAAAGTTAAAGAAAAAATAGATCCTATCATTGTTGGACTCACTGCTACACCTCCCTATGATGTCTCTGTAAATGAATGGGAACGATATATAAGTTTAAATGGACCTGTAGATACAGAAATTTCAGTACCAGAACTAATTATAGAAGGAGATTTATGTCCACATCAAGATTATATCCATTTCAGTGTTCCAACAAATCAAGAACATAAAACTTTCATTGAGTTTAGAGAAAATATAGAAAATATTTTTCAAGAAATCAAAGTTGATAAAACCATTATAGAAGCTCTACAAATACATTCTCTTTGGAAAAATCCTACAGAAAATTTAGATTGGATATATACCAATTTATCTTTCTATTCTGCTTGTCTTATTTTTCTCCACTCAAATAATATTGATATTCCTAAAATTCATCTTGATATTGTTGGAGATAAGGAATTAGAAATTCCCCAAATAAATTATGAATGGATGGAAATTCTTTTAGATTTTTATTTATTTAAAGAAAAAGAATATTTCTCTGAATTTGATGAACATAAAAAAACAATCGAAAATAAATTAAGAATACATGGTGTTATAGAAAATCGTAAGATTAACTTTTTTTATAATAAAAAAATATCAAATCTTTTAACTTCAAGTATCAATAAATTAAATAGTATAAAAGAGATTGTAGATTTAGAATACAATCAATTAGGTAAAGATTTAAGGTTAGTTATTCTTTCCGATTATATTCGAAAAGAATATTTTATCAATGAATCGGAAAATAATCTTGAGTTAAATAAAATGGGGGTTATTCCTATTTTCGAAAAACTAAGACGAAAGAATATAGAACATAAAAAAATCGGTGTTCTTACTGGTTCTCTTATTATAATTCCCAAAAATGCATTTCCTTCATTTAAAGAAACAGCCGAAAAATATGGAATTAAAGAAATTAATTATAACCATGTTGCATATGATAATAATTATATTTTAATTCAGCAATCAGAGCAAATAAAACATGATATTGTACAAATTATAACAGATATTTTTCAAGAAGGAGAAATTGAAATTCTAATTGGAACAAAATCATTACTTGGTGAAGGTTGGGATGCTCCTGCTATTAATACTTTAATATTGGCCAGCTTTGTAGGTTCTTTTGTTTTATCGAATCAAATGAGAGGCAGAGCAATAAGAACACAAAATGGAAACGAGAAAAAAGCAGGAAATATATGGCATTTAGTATGTATTGATCCTACAACAAATGATGGCGGAAACGATTTAGAATTATTAAAAAGACGTTTCAAAAGTTTTGTTGGTCTTTCACTCAGAGGAGAAATTTCTATAGAAAATGGTATTGGACGATTAAATATTCCCGAAAATTCTTTTAATAAAATAGATATTGAAAAAATAAATGAAAAAATGTTTTCTTTTGCATCAGAAAGAGATAAACTGAAACAAAACTGGGCTGATTCATTAAAACAAGGCGTCAATCTAATCGAAGAAATTAAAATTCCATTCCAAGAAAAAAGAGATTATCAATCTACAAAAAAAATGTATTTTAATCATACGATTAAAAACCTTATAGCTACTTTAATTTCTCTTTTTGTGGGATTTGGATTCGAAAGTTTAGAACTCATCTTAAAACATGCAAAAAAAATAAAAAATCTTCAAGAATTATATATTGTTCTAGCTGTTTTTGGTTGTATAGGTTTTATAAAATATGGACGACAAACTTATTTTACGTTAAGATTATATTTAAAGTACAGAGATATTTCTAAAGATATTCATCAAATTGCAAATGCTCTTTTAACATCTCTCATCAAAGAAAAAATTATTAAAACAGAAAGATCTCACTTAAGTATTAGTACTTCTGTGGATAATTTCGGAGCTATATTTTGTCATTTAGAAGGTGGTACGACATTCGATAAATCCACATTTATCAATACTTTACAAGAAATCATAAACCCAATAGAAAATCCTAGATACATTATTATTCGTAAAAATAATTTTTTGAAATTCATAAAACAAAAAGATTATCATTCTGTACCTAACATTCTGGGACAAAATAAACGCTCTGCAGAATATTTCGAAAATCAATGGGAATCATTTGTTGGATCATGTAAATTAATTTATACGCGAACAATTGAAGGAAGAAAACTATTACTTCAATATAGAATTAAATCTCTTTCTGCTAACTTTACTACTAATACAGAACATGTAAATAAATGGAAGTAAAAAAGTAAAAAAGTAAAAAAGTAAAAAAATAAAACTATGAAAGATAATTTTTCAACACAATCAGATAAATATGCGAAATATAGACCAAGTTATCCAAAAGAATTATTTAACTATTTAGATCATATTATTTCAAATAAAAATAACGCTTGGGATTGTGGAACAGGAAATGGACAAATTGCATCTATACTCTCAAAAACATATAACAATGTTTATGCTACAGATATTAGTCAATCTCAAATAGATAATGCTACAAAGACAGATAATATTTTTTATTCTGTACAAGCTGCAGAAAAAACAAATTTCAACGAAAATTTCTTCAATTTAATTGTTGTGGCACAAGCTATTCATTGGTTCAATTTTGATGAATTTTATACAGAAGTCAAAAGAACAGCTCAAAAAGATGCTTTACTAGCAGTTATCGGTTACGGAAGATTAAAAATTTCCAAAGAAATTGATGATTTAATCTCAGATTTCTATGTCAATATAAT
The DNA here is from genome assembly GCF_032109125.1 of Chishuiella sp. Classification (NCBI taxonomy): domain Bacteria; kingdom Pseudomonadati; phylum Bacteroidota; class Flavobacteriia; order Flavobacteriales; family Weeksellaceae; genus Chishuiella; species Chishuiella sp. The sequence continues at coordinate 266,410 of NZ_DAMCLZ010000002.1, read as the reverse complement.
TGGTAAATACTGGGATAAAGAAAGAAAATACATTGATGAAGATTATAAAACAATTCCTTTTCCATTTAATGAAATTGAATCTCCTAAGTTTGAAAATGTTCAACTATGGAGTCTTGAACATTTAATTGGTTATCTAAACACATGGTCTGCTGTAAAACATTTTATAAAACAAAATAATTATAATCCTATTGAACAATTACAAATAGAAATTGAAAAAGTTTGGGGAACTGAAACAACAAAAGCAATACATTTTCCTATTTTATTAAGAGTAGGAAAGATTGAGAAATAGAAATTATTATAATACAGATTTATGGAAGTAAAATTAGATACTATCATATTCTATGTAAAAGATGTTCAAAATCTAAAAATATTTTACAGAGATAATTTTAACTTAAAAATAATTGAAGAAGACGATATTTGGGTTTTATTGAATGCTGGTAATATAAATATCGGATTACATAAAATGGGGAAAGAATATGCAGAGAAAATCTCTTCAAATAAAACGAATAATAACGTAAAAATTGTATTTGAAGTTACTATGCCAATAAATGATGCCAGAGAAGAATTAATTTCTAAAGGAATAAAAATGAAAGAAATTAAAACATTTGAAAATTATAATTATTGGTTATGTGACGGAACAGATCCAGAAGGAAATGTATTTCAATTAAAAAAGAGAAAATAACCATTCTAGTCAAAAAAATAACTTTATCATTGATAATTGTTTAATTATTTTTAGAATTTATATTTATTTTTTGGGCAATTGCCTCGCATCGTGCTTTCAGCTATATCTTTTTTTGATTGGTCATTGAATTTCGACTTCGCCCAATGACCAATAAAAAAAAGGATGCCGCGTCAATCACTATTGCAAATTCATCAGTAAAAATAATAAGACAGTTTGTTTACATACGATAAAGTTATTTTTTATAATTCTTAATCATAAAATTAAGTCCCATCTCCATGATTTCTCCCATATTTTGGCATTTTTTAAAACGCTGTTCGTACGTAAATTTTAACAGCCCATTCTTCAATTGATCTACATGATCTTGTGGAGCTATAAAATCCTGTTTCATAACATCTATTAAATCCTGAAAATTTTTATGTCCTTTTATCAATCGTTTCGTTAATAACGATCTAGTTTCTCGCTGATATTGTTCTATCGAATTTTTCTTTAATTTTTCGTTTACCAATTCAACCATTTTTTTATTTTCTTTAAAATATTGAGGTCGATAAATTTTCATATTTCCTTCGTAACATTGCTGATCAAAATCAATCGATCTAATTCTATAAATCACTTGATTATAATCGTGTATTGGTATTACCACATAATTATAAGAACGCATATCACCTAATAATCCTAGAAAACAACGTTCATTAAATTTTACAAATTCTTTTGCTATTTGTGCTTTTCCTAATTCTGTACAATGTTGTAAATGTTTCTCTATAAAAACATCTCCTGGAATCCCTAAAATATGTTCTTCTATTAGCGTGTCTTTATAAACTAAATAATTAATTCTATTTATAGATAATAAATCTTCAAACTCTAAACCATAAACTCTCGATGCATCTGCTTTTTTTATATAATAATTGGTATAATTATCATTAAGAATATTTCGAATCCTAATTCGGAAAGGTTTAGAATTTCCAAAAGTGCAAAATTCTATACTATCTACAGTAAGAAAAGGTAATGATTCCTCATCTCCATCCGAATGCAAAATAGTATAAATTTTATTTAAGTTTTCATTAATCTCTTTTTGTTCATGATCAGAATAATACACACTTAACCATAACGTATCTTTCCCATTTTCATCTTCGATACTTGTAAAGTCATTGAAGCGTAAAAGATCATCATAAAGCAATTCTATTTTTGTCATTCGATTGTATTTTTCTAAATACTCATAAAGACTCGATTGAATTGGATAGATTGTTTTTCTGAATTCTATTTTTACATCTTTTATGGAATTTTTCATTTGAAATCTACTTTATAAAACTCTTTTTGTATTATATAAACTTACTTTACAATTTAAATTATTTTTTTTGAATAAGTTGAAATAGATTAATTTTTATTTTAATAATATTATCTAAAATAAATATTCTTTCTGCAAAAACGATTGACGTGAAAATCCTTTTATAAAAACTATTTCAGTTTGTATAAAAGATTGTAAGAAAAAGCGTGTTCCGAAGGATTTGCCCAAATAAAAAATTAACATTCTCCATCTTTTAACTCTTGACGAACCTTTTCTAGTCTCTTCTTTATTTGTCTGAATTGTTTAATTTTCGCATCAATCTCAGCTATTTTACTATTAAACATCTCAATTTGTTCTTCTTTTGATGAAGTTTCACAGTACCAACTGTCCAATAAATTCCTAATTTCAGCTAAGGTAAACCCTACCTCTTTTGCATCTACAATAATCATTAAACGTTCTACAGCATTGTCATCATAATTCTTGTAATTATTTGATTTGATTTTATCATTGGATATTCCTTTTATTAAACCTAAATTCTCATAATAACGTATTGTGTGTATAAGGACACCTGTTTTTTTTGATAATTCGTTTATCAACATATCATTTAAAATTTTAACATAATAATAACTAAGTATAAAGTATAGTTTATACTTGTTAGATGCAAATCTAAAAATTAAATTTGCTTAATCAAAATTTTAAATCTCTAAAAAAACAGAGATAATGAAAATAAAAAAAATATTTAAACAAATGATATTAATCACTTTAGGTATAATACTACTAATTTGTATTGCTACAATTATTTATTTACAGCAACCACAATTTGGTAAGTTACCTACTGGAAAAAGATTAGAACAAGTTAAAAAATCTCAAAATTATAGAGATGGGAAATTCAGGAATCTGAAAACATTTTCTATGATACCAGAAGGTTATACAATGGCTGGAGAAGTATGGAGAACTTTTTTTGGAAATAATCCTAGAAAATTCCCTACTGATAAAATTCCTTCTTTTAAAACAGATTTAAAAAAATTACCTAATAATAAAAACTTTTTAATTTGGTTTGGTCATTCTTCTTATTTCCTGCAAATCGATGGAAAAAAAATTCTTGTTGATCCTGTTCTTATGGGCTCTGCTTCTCCCCTTCCTTTTGGTGTAAAATCTTTTAAAGGTACAGAGATATATTCTGCAAATGATTTTCCAAATATAGATTATGTTTTGATATCTCATGACCACTTTGACCATCTTGATTATAGAACTATAATGGCTCTAAAATCGAAAATAAAATATGTGATTTGTGGTTTAGGTGTTGGAGAAAATTTTGAATATTGGGGTTTTGAAAATAAACAAATTATTGAAAAAGACTGGAATGAAATTATAAAAATTGATAAGAATTTTACAATTGAAACAGCCACAGCACAACATGGTTCTGGGCGAAAATTTATCATAAATGATAATACGCTATGGATGTCTTACACAATAAATTCTCCTTCTCAAAAAATATATATTGGTGGAGATAGTGGTTATAATAATCATTTTGCAGATATAGGTAAAAAATATGGTTCGTTTGATTTAGCAATTTTAGATAATGGTCAATACTCTGAGGATTGGTATTCATCAATACACATGCCTCCAAAATTCTCTCTAAAAGCTGCTAAAGATTTAAATGCAAAAAAATTATTTCCTGTTCATTCATCCAAGTTTGTTTTATCTAGACATCCATGGGATGAACCTCTTATTAAAATAACAGAGCTTGCTAACAAAGCAAATTATCCTCTTGTAACACCTATGATTGGTGAATTAGTTAAACTTGATGATACAACACAAACATTTAAACATTGGTGGGTTGGAGTAAATTAATTAAAAACATTTCTGTCTTAAATCATTAATGAATTATAAGATAAGTTATACATAAAATATTTATAAATAAAACAATGAAAAATACAAAAAAAATAATCTTAATAACCGGTTCTACACAAGGATTAGGAAAAATTACAGCGACTGAATTAGCAAAAGAAGGTCATCAAATTATTATACATGGTCGCAATAAAAATAAATTAGAGAAAGTCCGAAATAAAATTATTCAGATTACAGGAAATAATAATATAGATATTATTGTAGCTGACCTTTTATCACTTGAAGATACAGTAAAAATGTCCAATGAAATAATAACAAATTATGATAAATTGGATATTTTGATTAACAATGCTGGAGCATTTTTTAATAAAAATAGAGAAGAAACTGAAGAAGGTTTTGAAAAAACAATTACTCTTAATTTATTCGCTCCCTTTATTCTAATGAAGTCTTTAGCTGATTTACTTGCTAAAAGTGATGAAGGAAGAATTATAAATCTATCTTCTGCAATGCATAAACGTGGTGGGAAACCTAATTTTTCAGATTTTCAATTGAAAAATGATTACAAACCTGATAAAGCTTATGGTTTATCTAAATTATATCTTATTTGGATATCTAGACATATGGTTTCTTATTTAAAAGATAGAGGAATTAATAATGTTACTGTTAATGTATGCCATCCTGGTGCTGCTGCAACTAATTTTGGACAAGATGCAGACAAAGGATTTCTTTTTAATCTTATTTTTAAAGTGGCATTACTTGTAATGGATAAACCTGAAAAAGGAGCAATGACAAGTATTTATTTAGCGTCTTCTCCTGATGTAAAAAATGTAACAGGTCAATTTTTTGGAAATAGAAATAATATCCAAAAACCTGATGATAGATATTATTCGAAAATAAATGAACAGAAAGTTTGGGATTACTGCATAGAAATAACAAAAAAATATTTATGATAAAATTACTTATTGCTTCACTACTTTTTGTGATGATTGGAATTACAATTTTATCATTTACTCGTATGCAATACAAAGGAAAAAGATATGCTATACAGAACATTCAAACTGGAAAAAACATACGCCCTTATGCTGCTGGCAAACAAGATGGTAATCGCTTGATTTTATATAATAGTTATCGTTGGAAATGTATGACTTGGGATTTAAAAGAAACAGGAGAAAATACTTATCAACTTCAGAATAGGTATACAGAGAAAACTTTTCAGGTTGATGCAAAATTAAATGGGAAACTTAATCAGATACAATTGGATGATAATTCACAAGAATGGGAATTTATAAAACAAGCAGAGAACACTTATCTTATAAAACAAAAAGAAACCAATTTATATATAAGTATTTCATCCGAAGAAACTAATTCTGATATTGTCTTAAAACCTTTAAATAATACAAAAGAACAGTTGTGGAGATTGGTTAAACAAAATCCTCTTCTTTAAGTAAAATACAAATTGATAATAGAAAAATTTTCTATTATCAATTTGTATTCTGCAAAAACGATTGATGTGAAAATCCTTTTATAAAAATTGTTTCAGTTTTTATAAAAGATTGTAACAGAAAGCGTGTTCCGAAGGATTTGCCCAAAACTAAAAGATATATTTTTTAAACATCTATTTTTTATCATTAATAATTTTCAATAAATCTATATAAACCTAATAAAAACATCCATTTTTTTCGTGTTTTAATTAATTAACAACTGTATTTAACACTAAAAACAGTAAGATTTTTAATACTTTCTAAACTGTTATTTTCTAGCTACATTTACTTTCTAAAAATTTATTAAATTAACAATGAAACATTATCTATTACTTGCATTAGGTGTAATGATGTTGGGTGCAAATGCACAGACGTATAAGAAACCTTTGGTTTCTGCTATTAAAGAAAAAGATTTAAAAACCGATATGTATGAGCTTGCGGCTGATCAATTCCTAGGAAGAGAAGCAGGAACTTTGGATGAACTAAAAGTATCTATGTGGCTTGCAAATAAAGCTGAAGAAGCTGGGATGAAACCAGCTGGAGATAATGGAACTTATTTTCAGTTTTTTGATATGTATCGTCATCAGGTAATTCCACAAAGTACACTGAAATTAGGAAACCAATCTTTAAAAGTTTGGAAAGACTTTTTGGTTGCTGAACCTGTAAATGCACAAATAGATGGTGATGTTGTTTATGCTGGTAATTCCGAACCTGAGGATTTAGCAAAACTAGATTTAAAAGGAAAAGTTTTGGCTGTAAATGCATCTGATAAAAACATATCAAAAGATATGACTCTTTTTGTAAGACGTTATCCTGGCTTTGTACGTGCAAAATACTACGATACAGCTGTGAAACTTGGTGCAAAAGGTATAATATTTATTACGGATGACACTTCTGAAAAAAGCTGGATTGAGGTTTGGCACCAAATGACTAGAGGAACTTATGGTGGTGAAGGTTTAAGAGAAAAAATAACAAACAATATTCCTGTTCTTTGGATAAAAAGAGAAAATGCTGCTTGGGTAAAAAATAGTCCTAAAATTTCTTTAAACTTAATTACAGAATCTTACAAATATCCTTCTGTAAATATTATTGGGAAAATTGAAGGTACTGACCCTACATTGAAAAATGAATATGTATTGATAAGTGGACATCAAGATCATGATGGAATAAGACATCCTGTTAAAAATGATACAATATACAATGGTGCTGATGATAATGCAAGTACTTGTGTTGCTATGCTAGCTATGGCAAGAGCTTATAAAGCACAACCTTCTAAAAGAAGTATCTTATTTGTTTTTCATGGAGCTGAGGAAAGAGGGCTTTTAGGTTCTAGATGGCATGCTGCACATCCTGTTGTACCAAAAGAAAATATAGTTGCTGTACTAAACGGTGATATGATTGGTAGAAATGATACAAATGAAGCTGCATTATTAGGAGGAAATGCTCCTCACAAAAATTCGGAAGAATTAGTAAAAATGGCAGAAGATGCTAATAATGAAAGTACGAAATTTACTTATCTTAAGGATTGGGATTCTCCAAATCATTCAGAATACTTTTATTTCCGTAGTGATCATCTTCCTTATGCTAAAGAAGGAATTCCTGCAATCTTTTTTACAAGTGTTCTTCACGACCAATATCATACTCCACAAGATGAGTCAGAAAACATAAACTTTAAAAAACTTTATAAAATGACAGAATGGATGTATAGAACTTCTTGGAAAGCTGCCAATGAAAAAGATCGTCCAACGGTAATTAAAAATTTTACATTAGAAAGATAAAATCTGTTGATAACATAAAAAAAAGCCTTACAATTGTAAGGCTTTTTTTATTTTTTGATAAGAACTGTATTTTCAAATTTTACTCCATCCCATCCGTTTTGCATAAATTGTCTTATGTTATTATGGTCTGTTCCTTCTGGATTTTCTAAAACAGATTTATAATGTTCTGCAAACAATTTCAAAGTATCTTCTTGCGATAAATTATTTAATTGTGCGAAAGCAAAAACTTTTGCACTTCCTTGGTTTTGATCTTGTACATTTTCTTGATTACCGTTTGTAAATGCAGATGCAGTATAATTATAATTATCTTCTATGTATTGTAAAACTTCAGAAAATTGTAAATCTGATTTGTTTAATATTTCTATCATTGTTTTTCTATTTTTTTTCGAAAATAAGACTTTATTTCCTATTTGATTATTTTTATTTTTAATGAAACAATCTATAAACTAATACTGTATTGTTTTTAAAGCAATATTATTGGATATATAAAAAGTTTAATATAAATTAGTTGTATTATACAATCAACTTAAATTATATTAAAAATGAAAAAATTATTACTTCTAGCAATTGCATCAACATTCATTATATCTTGTTCTAAAGGTCCTGAAAGTGCAGCAAAAAATTTTACTGAAAATTTAGCGAAAGGAAAAGTTGACGAAGCAAAAAAATATGCAACTCAATCTACTGGTAAATTATTAGATTTTGCAGGTGGTTTTGGAGCTCTTCCTGTTGATCCTAATTTTAAATTTGAAAGCGTTAAAGATTCAATTGTAGATAATAAAGCTTGGGTTACATATAAAACTCCAAATGGACAAAAAAAAGATATTGAGTTAGTGAAAATAGATGGTAAATGGTTGGTAAATATGGAATCAAAAAAATAAAATTTTTATTATTCTATATTTTTATATTTAGTTTTATTCATTCTGATTTTAAACCTAAAAAAATAGAATCACTTGCTAAATTTAATAAATATTATTTTTTAGAAAATGGTGATTTAGTTTGTCGTTTAGGTAATGGGTATTTTTCTGATTTTTTTAAAAAATATGCTTCAAAAGATAAAATATATTCCCATATAGGAATTATTGTTTTAGAAAAAAATATACCATACGTAATACATTCTGAAGCAAGCGAATTTACTGGAGTTGGAGGAATTAAGAAAGAATCAATAGACGTTTTTTTAGAAGGTATTCAAACATATTCTTTTTTCAAGATGAATATTAGCCAAGTGGAAAAAAATCAAATTATATCCAAATCAAATTATTACCTTAATAAACATACTAAATTCGACTTAAATTTTGATACAAATGATGATTCTGAAATGTATTGTACAGAATTTGTAGCTAAATGTATTAATCAAGGAATTGGGAAAAATATCATACAACCAACACTAAAGATTAATGATAAATATTTATTCGGATTAGATGATATTTACAATAACAACATCATATCAATTAAAAATAACTATTAAGAACCTTTTTCTTCTTTGAAGAAGGTTTTTAATTTTTTATAAAAGTCTAATACTATGATTACATATATTTCATTATTGCGAGGTATAAATGTTAGTGGAAAAAATAGTATAAAAATGGATGCTTTGAGAAAATTATTTGAAGAATCTAGTTTTTATAATGTTACAACTTATATACAATCTGGAAATATTATTTTCAATTCAAATGAAACTAATTTAAAAAAACTTGAACAATTAATATTCAATAAAATTCTCAATAAATTTGGGTTTAATGTTCCTGTTATCATATTAACAATAGATGAATTAGAACAATCTTTAAATAAAAATCCTTTTTCTAATAATTCAGATGAAAAGTTCGTTCATTTTACTTTTTTAAAAGATTTACCTACTATTTCCTATGAAAAAGAAATTAATAATAAAAAAGCACTAAACGAAGAAATAAAAATCATAAACAAAACTATTTATCTATATTGTCCTGATGGTTATGGAAAAACTAAATTAACCAATAATTATTTAGAAAAAATTTTAAAAGTTTCTTCAACGACAAGAAATCTTAAAACTACAAGACAACTTTTTACAATAGCAAAAGAGATAAATAATTAATAAATTATAATCAACTCATTTACTTTTATTTAAAACACATTAAGTACAATATTGTTTATTTAAAAACTTTGAATTATTTTAGTTTAAATAAAATAATTAATAAAACTACAAAAAATGAAAAAAATATTATTATTCAGTTTATTGTTTATCTCACTTCAGGCTTATGCTGATCAATGGTATGTTCTAAACTATCAACAAGCTGTTGAAGCTAAAAATTTATTAGATCAACAATCTCAAGTAATTTCATATTGTGGATGTTGTGATAACTCTCCTAAAGAACAAATTGATATTCAAAAAGTAAAAATTGAGAAATGGGAAAGTAGCAATAAAAATGAAGATTTATATTACATAAAAATAGATGGTTTTAATTCTACAGCTAATAAACCTTTCTCTGAAGGTGTTGATTTAGCCTATTTACATCTTATAAAAACTGATGGATTAGCTTATAATGTTGCAAATGAATTATCTTTAGAAGTTGATCCTTGTACTGATCCATTTTCTTTTAAAATTAAAAACAATAAGAAAATAAAGAATCGTAAAAAAGATAAATCTAATAAAAATTTTTCTTTGAATAATTTATTCCACTTTGATATTAATTCCAATAAATTAATATTATTTAGTTAATAAAATCATCGTTTTCTATTCGAAAATGCAATTCTGTTAATAAAAAAGATAATATCATGAAAAAAATATTAATAATTATCGTTCTATTTCTAAATCAATTAAGTTTTGGACAATATTTTTCATTAACACAAAATGGATTTATTTCAAAAGAAAATAAAGATTATGTTGTGATTGATTTTCCTGGAGAGAAACAAATAGATATTTATAAAAAAGTATTAAATGCTGTAAATACAATTTACACAGATCCAAAAGAAGTTCTTAGTGTTGTTGATGGGCAAAGTATTACAATAAAAGGATATGAAGAAAAAAAGTTAGACGTAAAAGAAAAACTAAATTATTTACAAATTGGTAAATCTACTATCAAATATGACATTTCATATTCTCTTTCTATCCTTTTTAAAGATGACAAAATACGTATAAATAGTCCTTCTTTTGAATGTAGAAAATGGTACGATAATGTTGGTTGGATATACCTGCGATTAATGAAAGATAATGATACTAAACGTGGTATTTATAATAAAAGTGGTAAACTGGTCGCTGAAGGAGCTGATAAAGGTTTAAATGACTACTTCAATTCACTAATAAATCAAATAGTTGATAAATCAAAAAATATCAATGAATGGTAAAATTATTGATACTAAAAAAATCATCATATTTAATTAAGATGATTTTTTTTATTTTTTAAAATGACAATAAGAGAAAAATACAAATACTTAATTGAAAACAATCCTAAATATTTAATCTATAAGAAAAAAATAGATCAAATAATTTTAGAAAAAGGATTGTCTTCTATTATGAATGATACTAAATGGTTAGAATTACAACGTGAGTTTACTAAACTATCTTTTCCTCCTCCTTATGTAGAAAAATTAGTTACAGAAGATGAAAACGAAGAAAATATAAAAATTGAAGATTACCCTAGATGGTTTGGTGATTGGTCTCCCTTTTATGAAGAAGGTATGTCTATATTTTATTCTATTGAATATATAAAAGTTAGAGCTTGTTATTCTGAATATAGAGGACAATTAATTAATCCTAAATTAATTGATGAAACTGATAAACTTAGAGAAATTCTCAAAAAATTAAACATCTTTTTTGAAGAAGAAAATAAAACATTTATAATCTATGGCTATAGATAATGTATTTTAATTTATAAAAAATCAAACAATGGAATTACCAAAATTTAAATACAGTCCTAATGCATATAAAATTGATATTTTTAAATCTGTATAAGGAATATGTTCTGTATGTGATGAGAAAAGAAATTTAAAATATGAAAGTTCTTTTTATAGTATTGATGATCCTGAATATATATGTCCTTGGTGTATAGGAGATGGGAGTGCATCTAAAAAGTATGATGGAGAATTTAATGATTATTGTGGAATAGAAGGTATTTCTCCAGATCCAAGCGAAGAAAAAAATAATACTATTTCAAAAGAAGACTTATTAGAAGTTACAACTAAAACACCGAGTTATAATTCTTGGCAACAAGAAGTTTGGTTAACTCATTGTAATGAACCATGTGCATTTATTGGTTATGCAGATTCTAAAATGATCGAGCCATACATTGATGAGGTTATTGATGATATAGAAGAAAGTGGTTATGATCTTGAATTAATAAAAAATCATTTATCAAAAGATAGTCATTTGGTTGGTTATTTATTTCAATGTGTTCAATGCAATCAACATCGATTACATATAGATTGCGATTAATTAAAATATTCATTTTTAAACACTTAAAAATAAATTAAATAAATTTTGGATAAATATTTGATTAGTAAAAAAATACCTACCCAATCAAATATTAAATGAAAAAACGTCTACTTACTCTCCTATTCTTTTTATATTTATTTCCTATATCTGCACAATTAGATACAAAACATTGGTTTGCACCAATGGTTGATGCTGTTGGAAACTATAGAAATGTTCAGCAAATTTATCTTTCAACCAATCAAACAACTGCATTTGAAGTAACAATTTATAACAATAACAATGTAATTGGGAAAGTAAAAATAAGTAAAGGGAATCCTAGCGTATTTGATATTCCTAGAGAATTTATTATAACTACAAATTCTAAAAAAAACATAAGCGATAAATTATTTAAACCTACAAAACTGGGATTATATGTAGAAGGAAAATATGCTTTTTTTGCTAACCTTCGTTTTTCGACGTATAATCATGCTGAATTTATAACTTCAAAAGGAAAAGCTGGAATTGGTACTACATTTTATACCGTTATGGCTCCTATTTCTACCATCAATACTTTATTAAATTTTACAACAAGTATATTGGCTACAGAAGATAATACAACGGTAAACATTACAAATTTTAATCCTGAATTAGATTTTTCTGACGGAATTTCTCGAAAAGAATTTCAATTCAAACTCAATAAAGGTGAATCTTATATTATTGAAGGAAAAGGAAATCCTAAAAATAAAAATGGACATTTTATTGGAGCTAAAATTACTTCAAATCATCCTATTTCTGTTACAAACGGAAATTTTAATGGGCAATATGCTGGTGATTACAGAACAACTTCTGATATTTTAATGGATCAAAATGTACCTATTGAGCATTTAGGAAAAGAATTTATCCTCGTAAAAGGAAATGGTGATATTGGTAAAAAAGTTGAAGGAGCTATTATTGTTGCTACTAAAAACAATACATCTATTTTTCTTAATCATCGTTCAAATTCAATTATCAATTTAAATGAAGGAGAATATTATATTGTTCCTGATAATAATTATATCAATCAAGGAAATGAGCATTATAATATGTACATAAAAACAAACGAAAATGTATATGTTTATCAATTGCTTGCTGGTAGTTCCACAAGTCCAATTGCAAGTGGAGGAATGAATTTTGTTCCTCCGATCAGTTGTTTTTTACCAAAATCAATTGATGAAATTGGACTAATCAACCAAAATAAAATTTATCATCAAAATAGTCCATTAGGAACAGATGATATACCGACTAAATTAAATATCATCACAGAAAAAAATGCCAATTTAACTGTAAATAGTCAACTTCCAAATCACATTGATGGTCCTTATCCTGTCACAGGAAACGAAAATTGGGTAACTTATGGAATTCCAAATCAAAGAGGAAATGTAACCATTCTATCTGATAAATCTGTTATGGCTGGAATAACTGCGGGAATTGATGCTGCCGGATACGGTGGATTTTTTGCAGGTTTGCCTACTAAACCTACAATTGTAAAAGAAGGTTGTTACCCAAATACAACATTAATAGTCACTCCAACTATTTTCGAAAGTTACCAATGGTTTTTGAATGGATTTCCTATAAATGGAGCTATACAAAATACTTATGTACCTAAAGAAGAAGGTGATTATAGTGTCGAAGTTAAAATTTCGACATGCAATTCTATTTCTTCAGAAATTATTCATATCGAAGAATGTTTAACTAAAACTGAGTTAGAGATAAAAGAATGCTCAAACAATGAAATTATTATAGCTCCAGCATTTTCTAAAAAAGAATTTAAAGTTGATATATCAAGCATAAAAATAATTACTGAACCAAAATATGGTACAATTAAAATTGATACTAAAACAGGAAAAATAATATATTTTAGAATTTCAGATTCAAAGGAAAAAGATCAATTTCAATATCTATTTTGTGATGAAAATCAATCGACTTGTGAATTTGTTACAGCTACAATAAATATAGAAGATATAAAAGCCGAAAACACCACAATATATAGTTGTAATAATAATAATAATAATAATAATAATATTGGAATATTTGATTTAACGAAAGCAAGAGTAACAGAAGAAGAATATAATTCAAAACAATATTATGAAACTAAAGAAGATGCAGAGAGAGGAATCAACGAAATAAAAAATAGTAGTAAATATGAATCTAAAAAAGATAAAATTATTTATGTTTTAATTAAAAATGAGCGTAATTGTAAACAGATTGCAGAAATTAAGTTGGATTTTTATCCCGAACCACAATTGGATTTATCTCAATTAACTACAATTTTTTGTGGAACCGAAACTACTGTGAATCTAGATGACATCACAAAACAAATTTTACTTAATCACGAATTATTTGTTGTAAAATATTACAATGATAAACAGGATGCAAAATTAGGAAATGAGAATACACTACCTCATCACTACACAGTAATAAAAAATAAAAGTATTTATATCAGAATTGAAAATTTAAACCTTGATTGTAATCCTTTAATAGAAGAACTTAATTTTAAATTCAGTAAAGAATTACATCTGTTTATAGATGAATATTCTACTAATTTTTGCAATAATAATTTTGAAGATTTCCAAATCATCAATCTAAATGATTATCTTTCTAATTATACAGATGACTCATCATTAGAAGTTAACTATTTTTTTAACAGAGAAGATGCATTAAATAACAAAAATAAAATTTTAAATCAACAGAAAATTAATGATACACAATCATTTTACATCCGATTTTATCATTCAAAATATTGTCCATCAATAGCTAAATTAACACTTAATAAAACAAATCCTGAAAAATCTGAATTATTAAAAGATATACAAATTTGTCCTTCATCTAAAGTAAAATTAGATGCAGGTAATCATTATCGCAACTATTTATGGAATACAAATGAAACAACTTCGAGTATAGAAGTTGGTGCTGGTGATTATTGGGTTGAGTTAACATCAGAAAATGGTTGTTTTTATAAACATTCTATTCATGTTTCTGAATTTGAAATACCAGTTATAAAATCAATTATTCAACAAGATGATAAAATTATTATTGAAGTTACAGGAGGAACTCCTCCCTATTCTTTCTCTTTGGATAAAATTAATTGGCAAACTTCAAATATATTCAATGATTTAAAGAATGGAAATTATACTGTTTATATTCGTTCATTAGAAAACTGTATCCCAATAAAGAAAGAATTTACAATCTATAAATTATCTAATTTTATTTCTCCGAACGGCGATGGAATAAATGACACGTGGAAAGTAAAACTCCTAGGACTTAAAAATAATACTATTCAAATTTATGATCGATTTGGAAAAATTATAATCGATAAAAAATTTGATAATGAATTCATTTGGAATGGTAAACTAAATGGTTTCACATTACCTTCAGACAGTTATTGGTATTCAATAGAATTAGAAAATCATACAAAAATTAATGGATATATATTATTGAAAAATAAAATATAAATCCATTATATTTATATTGAATCTATAATTAATGTAAAAATTAAATTATGAAAAATATTTATTTCACAACATTATTATTCTTACTATCAAATTATATTCTAGCGCAAAATAATCCTGAACTACAAAAAATGTATGACGACGATCAAAGTGCAAGAATGGTCAAAAATATTGATTGGACTATACTTTCTAAAAAAGATAAAGAAAGAGAAAAAAGAGTTTTTGAGATGATTGACGCAGGAGAAATAAAAACAGGTAAAGATTATTATAATTCTGCAATGATTTTTCAGCATGGAAATGACACTATTGCTTCAAAGATGGCTGTAGAACATATGAAAAAAGCTATAAATTTAGATTCTACAATAAACAAATGGTTATTAGCAGCTGCAATAGATAGAGATTTAATGAGAAGAGATAAACCTCAAATATATGGCACACAATATGTAAAAAATGATAAGACAGAAGGAAAATGGAAGTTATATACTATAGATCCTTCTAAAATTACAGATGAAGAAAGAAAATATTATAATGTTGAAACTTTAGAAGAGCAAATCGAAAATGAAAGAAAAATGAACCTTCTTTCTCTGGATGAATTAATAAAAAATAAACCTTTTAAACAAATCATTCCAATTATAAAATCTGAACATACAAAAGGGATAAATTCTTTATATAATGTAAGTGAAGATGAAATTAATAATTTTGGTTATCAACTAATAAGTGAAAATAAAAATAATGAGGCTTTAGAAATTTTTAAACTTAATACTCAATTATATTCTCAAGCTTGGAATACCTATGATAGCTATGGTGAATTATTATTAAAACTTAATCATAAAAAAGAAGCTCATAAAAATTATAAAAAATCATTACAATTAAATCCAAAAAATGATAATGCAATCAGAGTTTTAAAAGATATTGAATAATAAAAGAGCGTTCAAGATTAACTGAACGCTCTAAAATTTATTTAATTTTAAATATTCTAAACATTTGTAAGATTAATGATAGTATAATAAGAGATAAGCCTATAAAAAAACTTAAATTAAGCTCTTTATATTCATTAAAAAATAGTACCGCGATTATAATAGAATAAATAGGTTCTAAATTAAAACTTAAATTAACTGTAAATGCAGATATTTTTTTCATTGCAATATTCAATATCCAATATAATAATACAGTACAAATTCCAGATAAAATTAACAAATAAATTAAATCCTTAATAGTTGGAATAAAGGTTCCTATTGAATAAAATTTCAATAGAATAGGCAATAAAATTACTATTCCTATAGTACCTCCTAACATTTCTACTTTTGTTAACTCTTTTGTCTCATACTTTTTTACTAATCCCTCATTCAATATAGTATAAATTGCTACAAATAATGAAGATATTACTCCTAAAATAATTCCTAATCTATATTTTGTATCAAAACTAAATATGAGGGCAATTCCAACTAATGTTAAGCAGCTTAACAAAATTTCTATTATAGAATGTTTTTTATTATTTATAAATGGCTCTATAATAGCAGTAAAAAATCCCGCTAAACAAAAACATACAACACCAACCGAAATATTCGAATATTTTATACTTCCATAGAAGAAAATCCAATGTAGACCTAATAAAAAACCTACATTAGCTATTTTTAGATATTCCAAGATTGTGTATTTTTTTTCTGTTTTATCAATAAAAACACTAATGATTATAAATAGTATTCCAGCCAATAACATTCTATAAAAAGTTATTAGAACTTCATTTAGGGATATTAATTTTCCAAATATCCCTGTAATACTAGCTAAGAATACAGAAATATGTAATAATAAAAATGATTTTTTCATTTAAAAATATGATATATTAAGTTAATAAAAGCATTGTCCATATTCAGAAGAAAGAATACAGATAAATTAATTTTTAAGTAAACATAATTTTTCCCTTAAGGAACAATATGTTGATTAAATGCTCTTAAAACAGTCATATTTTAATAAGATTATTGTTCTACAAAACTAAGTTAAAAATATGATACATACTGAATTCAAAATTATTATTTTTATAATTTAGTACGTTTATATTATGAAACAAGAAGAATTATTCAACTATATTACTTCTAGAGATTGTAACAAAGTGTGGCAATCTGCATGTGAAATCATAAAATACAGTCATAACAAAGAGTTTATAAAATACTTCATTCCTCATCTTTCTACCATAATAGAAAAAACAAATAAATTAGAAATGGGTGGTTTTTTTGCGCCAAACCAACGATTTGTCGACTTTGCAATTAAAATAATAGAATTTCATAAAAATAAAGAAAATTGTTCATGTTTTTTATATATAGAAAAATTTCATTTATCAAATTCTCTTTTAAAAAAAGAAATAAAATATGATGGATTTAATCCTAAAAAAGAAGTCGAAAAAGAAAATATTATTTTCATAACAACGTGTTATATTAATAAAAAATGGGTTGATTATTATTTAGTAGAATGTTGTAAATGCAAAAAGAGATTTAAAGTTGAAGAACGAGAAGGACATTATATGTTCTGGAATTGGAACGAATTGGAATAAAACTAAATAAAAATGAATAATAAAAAAGAAATAAACAATTTTGATGTTACAAATAGACAATCATTTATAAAATTTATTGAATTATTAAGACAAGATTTTTTAGACAACCCTAATGAATGGGAAAATAAAACTATTGATAATTTTCTAGATGCTATATCCTCTTATTCAGAAGATATACAAGGTTATTATGACAATATGAAATTAAATATAAATGCTGACGATGCAAATTGGAGCACATTTGCCGATATTCTAAAAGGAGCAAAAATATATGAATAACAATTATCCTAATCAATGGGAATTTTCGAATACAGACAAAGAAATGTTCTCTCCTAACCAAGAATATAAAATTGAATTTTATAATCTTAATGAAATTGCAATGGGTGCTCCTATTGGAGGAGAATGTCATTTATTAATTCATTAAAAAAAAGTAAAACTAGATAATTGGGCAGCTGGACCTATAATTTGGAATAAAACAAATGATAAAGTTGCATTCCCTATTTGGACAAAAAATAGAAATCAAAAAATAGTAATAGTAAATATTAAGAATTTTCCAATTACAATTTATAAAAAAGAGTTTCGTGTTCTACATTTTTACTCATTCGAAAACAATACTATATATGCAATAGACAGTCCTATTAACATATCTAAAAAAATAGTTTTTGATACAAATTTTGAAGATATTGAAAAAATAAAACACTTAAATTTATAAAAATTTATATTTATTTATTAAAAATATTTAACATAAGGTGATTAAAAATAGTCCGTCTAAAAAGTACTTAACTACAAAAAATATCTTTATTATTTCTATTATAGTTACTATTTTAACAATTTTAGGAATTTGGTTATTAGGAATTGGTAAACAAAGAACATTATTTGAAAATTCATTACTTTCTACTTCATTACTTTCAATATCCTTTTTTTTATTCTTAAGTATCAATCTCTACAATGGTACAAAATTAAAAGATAATCTAGGTAAAATAACAGATAAAATAAACAAGAATAACATACCTGATATTTCTGGAATAGATCTATCATCCAATCATATACCTGATGTAGGAGAAGGTATTGGTGGACTTATTTTAGGACTTATTTTATGGTTTATTATTTCTGTAGTATTAATTTTTTTAATAACTTTTTTAGGAGCTGTATTATGGATAATGATTTTAATATTTACAGCTATGTTATACTGGATTTTCTTTCGAGCTCTAAGATTAGTTTTTAAAAATTCTACTAAAACTCATAATAATTTAATATTGAGTGTTTTTTATGCATTTGTATATACAATTCTATATAATTTTTGGATATATGGAATTATATTAACTTCACATTACTTTTTAAACTAACATTATGTATATCCATGAAATATCTATTGAAGTAAAATCTATAATAAATGTAAATGAAATTATTGATGAATTTGGTTTACTTATGTCTTTTTATCGAGGAAATGGACAAACACAGGGCAATATTGAATCACAATATATAGAGAATAATAAAATTTACTGTTTACCATATACTCTTGAAAAAAAATCTTTAGATATCATCTACAATAATGTTTATATAAATAATCAAATTGAAAAAATTCAAAATTTATGTAATTCTTCATTAAAATTTAAAATTGCTGGTAAATCTTATAAAAATTATAGCACTCCTTGTACATGTAAAAAAAGAGATTTTTATATTCTATATACAGATTATTTGACCATAGAATCTCCTTTAAGATGTGGAAATTGTTATAAATCAATTCCATTATACCACATTCCTATTTACGAAGATTATGGTTATATTCCAATTTTAAGTTGGGAAACAAATTATAAATCTTGTGATAATTTACAGATGAATTGTGAAGTTGGAGAACGTTGGTCTATAAATCAAATGCAGAAAATAGACTCTCAGTTATCAAAACAAGGGTTAGGAATTTGTAAAAAGATTGAGAAAATAACATCTATTCCTACATATTATTATCTATATAATTATAACAAAACATCTAGTGATTGCCCGAGTTGTAATAAAAAATGGTCATTAGAAAAAAAATCAAATAATTTTTATGATTATAAATGTGATCATTGCAAAATAGTTTCAACAATATCTATTAATAAATAATTCTATTAAAACTAAATTTACTCTATCCTAAAAAATAATACACATGAAAATTACGATATTAGATGATTACCAACATGTAATCAATCAACTAAAATGCTTCAAAACGTTAGAAAATTTAGATGTAACCATTTTACATACTACAGAAAAAAATCCTGAAATACTTGCTTCATTAATAAAGGATACAGAAATACTTACACGAGAAAGAACAATTATTAATGATGAATTATTAAATTTATTACCTCATCTAAAATTAATTAGTCAAACTGGTAAAATATCAAATCATCTCGATTTAAAAGCCTGTACAAAGTATAATGTCGCTGTAGCAGAAGGAATAGGTTCACCTGTTGCTCCAGCAGAACTTACTTGGGCTTTAATAATGAACGCAACTCGAAAAATTCCACAAGCAATAGAAGGAATGAAAAAAGGAAAATGGCAAATAAATATAGGAGATTCAATTTATGGAAAAACAATTGGTATTTGGAGCTATGGAAAAATAGGAAAAAAAATTGCTCAATATGCTAAAGTTTTTGGAGCAGATGTATTAGTTTGGGGTAGCGAAAATTCAAGAAATGCTGCAGTAGAAGATGGTTTTTACAAAGCTGAAACTAAAGATTATTTTTTCAAGAATGCTGATATTATAACACTTCATATCCGACTTAATGAAACTACTATTGGAATAGTAAAAGAAAATGACTTAATGAATATGAGAGAAAACGCAGTGTTTATAAATACTTCTAGAGCTGAACTTTTAGAAAAAAATGCTTTAATAAACACTTTAAAAACTGGAAAAAATATTTCTGTTGGTGTTGATGTCTACGAAAATGAACCTATTTATGATACCAACTACGATTTATTAAAAATGGATAATGTAATCTGTACTCCCCATATTGGTTATGTCGAAAAAGATGGATATGAATTATATTTTGAAAAAGCGTTTGAAAACGTCATTAATTACATCAATAATACTCCCACAAATATTGCAAATCCTGAAGTTTTAAAATAAGATAGAATACTATTATAATTTTCACACAATATGAGTACAATTAATATATACATCATACATGGATATACAGCAAACTCTAATGCAAATTGGTTTCCTGATATAAAAGAAAATCTTGAATCAGAAAATATTAAAGTTCATATTTTTGATATGCCTAATTCTCAAGCACCAATTTTTGAAGAATGGATAGAATTTCTTAAAAAGAAAATAGATACTATTCATTCAAATTCAATTTTTATTGGTCATAGTTTAGGATGTGTTACTTTATTAAACTTCCTAGAAGAAAAAAATTATGAAAATGTAAATTCATTATTTCTTGTCTCTGGATTTGTAGAAAAAACTCCTATTCAGAAACTATCTGGCTTCATGGAGAAAACTATAGATTATTCAAAAGTAAATAATAATGTAAAAAATAGGTTCGTAATATCTGCTATCGACGATGATATTATTCCATATAGCTGTTCAGAATACTTGGCAGAAAAAATTGATGCTAAATTTATTTTACTTAAAGAAGGAAAACATTTTATTGATAGAGATGGTTTTTATAAATTCCCTTTATTAATTGATTTAATTAATAAAACGATAGAAAAATAATGAAAAATATTTATGAACCAGAATTCGTAAAAAACTTATTCGATAAAATGTCTAGTTCTTACGAAAATATGAACTATATAACTTCTTTTGGTTTTTCTATTTGTTGGAGAAAACAATTTTTAAGCAAACTAGGACGATCTAATAAAAAATTAAACATAATTGATTTATTATCTGGATTAGGTGAAAATTGGAAATATTTAAAAGAAAATTCCCTAATTCCAATTTCTATGCATTAGATTTTTCAACTGAAATGGTTAATCAATCAAAATTAAAAGCAGATAAAATATTCGATAAAAAACTAAATTTATTATGTGAAAATATACTTCAAAATCAATTAGAATCTAATCATTTCGATATAATTTCATGTGCCTATGGTCTAAAAACCTTTAATAACGAACAATTAGAAATTCTAGCAAAAGAAATAAATAGAATACTTAAACCAAACGGAAAATTCAGTTTTGTAGAAGTTTCTAAACCAAAAAATAAATTACTTTTTATTTGTTATCAATTCTATCTTAGTAAAATAATTCCTATATTAGGTAAACTATTTCTTGGAAATCCTAATGACTATAAGATGTTATGGATTTACACCAAAAATTTTGAAACCTGTGACAAAATCATCGAAATATTTAGAAAAAATAATTTAAATGTAAAATTAGATACTTATTTCTTTGGTTGTGCAACAGGAATTAGTGGTTATAAATTATAAAATATAAAACAATCACATATACATCTTATTTAATAAATACAAAACTAACACTAAAACAAATATGAAATTAAAATATATACTTTTTACTCTTACCATAATCATGTCAAATGTTGTATTCTCACAAAACACAATTAAAATGACTAATAATTACGGCAGTACAAACAATGACATTCAAGATTTAATTGATTTTGAAAACATTTACATTGAACAATTAAACTTTGAAGGAATAAACCTTAAAAATAAGTTTTATCAAATAAGTATTGAAGAATATATAGATGGAAATCTTAAAAATTCATCTATTCTATTTGATGGAAATGAAGCTGATATATTTAAAATTAACTCTAATGAAGAATCATTGAAATTCTTTTTTAAATTAAATGAAAATAAATTAAAAATTTTTATTAGAGGCAAAAAATTTGGAAGTAAAAAATCTTATTTTAATTTAACTAATAATTCTGATACATATGCACTTAAAGATTTTTTTGGAAATAAAAAACAATTAGATTTAGAAATTGGTAAAAAAAATGCTGTTTTAGCTATAATAACTCCAACGATTCATGAGGATGGAACTGGTTCATATTGTGAAGTTGCTCAATCTACTATTCAACCTGAAAAACTTGGTAAAGAATTCAAAATTCCTCAATATTTCATTATTTCAATTACTTTTAAATAAAATTAGCTACTAATTAAAAATGCTTCTTGCAAAAAGGATTGAAGTGGAAATCCTTTACTAATTCGATGCAAGTGGAAATGCTATTACCAATCAAAAAAGATTGGGAACAAGAAAGCCTGCCCCGAAGGGTTTGCCCAAATAAAAAATATTGTATTAAATTAATTTACGAATGCATCTTAATTTATGAGAGTATTTTTGAGAATCGGTATTAAATATTCCATTTGAGTCAATAGGATCTATGCGAACTTTACCATGTGCGTGTAAAATTTTACCATTTCCACACATAATTCCAACGTGAATTATTCTACCTTCGGCATTGTCAAAAAAAGCTAAATCTCCTGGTTCTGCTTCTTCTACAAAACTAAGTACTTCTCCCATTTCTGCTTGTTGGTAAGCATCTCTGGGTATTGTATAACCTCCTATTTTATATACTTGTTGTGTAAGGCCTGAACAATCGATACCAAATGAAGATTTACCTCCCCATAAATAAGGTACGTTAAGATAAGCTTTGGCTATTTCTACCAATTGATCTTTTGATTTTTTACCTGATGTATATACACCAAAATACTCAAAGCATTTTGGTCCTATTTTTATTTTACTTTCGTATAATGAACGTACTTCTGCTCCAATTGTTAATGTCATTGGTAAATTATTTTCCAATGCATGATTGTATGGATTGATTGCAAATTTTTCTGCAATATTACGATTATATTCTTCTTCTGAAACCTCAACAATTTGTTTAGGATCTACCCAACCTTCGTAATTATCGAAAGCAAGCTGAACTTTTGTCCATTTTTCTAATTCTTCGGTAATCATTAATTTTTCTCCGAATAGAATCTGACTTACCATTTCCGAAGAATCTCTTGCTTCGGAACGCAAAGGGGCTACACTAACTTGACAAATTGCGTATTTCATGCTCATTTTTTTCGGATTAAAGTAATTCCATCTCTAATAGGAAGAATGATAGATTCTACTCGATTATCTTGGGTTATCATTTCATTAAAATCTTTCAGTATTTGTGTTGAAGGATCTTTTTTATCTTCTTCCTCTAACATTACTTTTCCATACCACAAAACATTATCTACAAGCATAGCTCCACCAGGTCTTAAAAGTTGCAATACTTTTTCGAAATAATAGGGATAGCTTTCTTTATCAGCATCTATAAATGCTAAATCGATTGTGTTATCTTGAATTGTTTCTAGTTCTATTTTAGCATCATTAACTCTAAAATCTATTTTTGATGAAAATTCTGATTCATCAAAATATTTACGACATAAATATTCTAATTCATCATTTTTATCAATCGTAATTATTTTTCCATCTTCTGAAAGACCTTCAGCTAAACACAATGTAGCATATCCTGTAAAAGTTCCTAATTCTAAAATAGTTTTTGGTGCTAGAATCTTAGACAAAATACTTAATAATCTTCCTTGATATTCTCCGGAAATCATGTGAGGTTGTGTTGTAGACTGAAATGTTTCAACACGTAAACGCCCCAATATCTCTGGTTCTTGTTCTGTGTGATGATCTAAATACGATTCTAAAACTGGTGAAATTTTTATCATATCTTTAAAAAAGTATACAAAAATAAAAAATTCGTACTGAATAATGGCTATTTAAACCAAAATTCAGTACGAATTATCTTTTTATTGTATTAAAAAAGTTGTTTTATACTTTTTCTTTCATAATAGTTTCTACAATTTCTGGATCTAATAATGTTGATGTATCTCCAAAATCAGTTTCATTACTTGCTATTTTTCTTAGGATACGACGCATAATTTTTCCACTTCTTGTCTTAGGTAAACCTGTAACAAATTGTATTTTTTCAGGTTTAGCAATTGCTCCAATCAATTTTGAAACTGTATTCTTAATCTCTTTTTCTAATTCAGGAGATTTAGTAAATCCATCTTGTAAAATAACATATGCATACAGTGCATTTCCTTTAATATCGTGTGGATAACCAACAACCGCACTTTCTGCAACAGCTTCGTGTTCATTAATTGCATTTTCTATTGGTGCTGTTCCCAAATTATGACCAGAAACAATAACAACATCATCTACACGCCCTGTAATTCTGAAGTTATCCATGGCATCTCTATACCCTCCATCTCCAGTAAAATAATAACCTGGGAATGTAGAGAAATATGTTTCAATGAATCTCTTGTGATCTCCGTAGATTGTTCGTGCCATAGATGGCCAAGGAAACTTAACAGCTAAACGCCCCTCAGATCTTTCATTGATTGCTTCTACTTCTTTTCCATTTTCATCCATTAATACCGCCTGAACTCCTGGTAAAGGTAATGTTGCAAAGGTTGGACGAAGTGGTGTTATTCCTGCCAAAGGAGAAATAAGAATAGATCCTGTTTCTGTTTGCCACCATGTATCTACAATAGGACAAGTTCCTTTTCCTACATAATCATTTAACCAGTGCCATGCTTCCTCGTTGATTGGTTCACCAACCGATCCTAGAACTTTTAAACTAGATAAATCGTATTTTTCTACATAGTCTAATGACTCACGAGCAAGAGAACGAATAGCAGTTGGGGCTGTATAAAAATGTGTAACACGTAATTTTTCTACAATTTCCCAAAATCTTCCAAAATCTGGGTAACTAGGAATACCTTCAAACATTACTGTTGTTACACCACAAGCCAATGGTCCATAAACAATATAACTATGTCCTGTAATCCAACCAATATCTGCTGTACACCAATAGATATCATGAGATTTCATTTGAAAAATATTGGTAAAAGAATAGGCTGTTTGTACCATATATCCACCACAAGTATGTACCATTCCTTTGGGTTTACCTGTAGATCCAGAAGTATAAAGAATAAATAAAGGATCCTCTGCATCCATTTCTTCTGCTGGGCAATTATCATCGACTTTATACATTTCATCAATCCAAAATTTATCTCGCCCTCCAACCATAGAAGTTGGTTCTATTGCTCTTCTATAAACGATACATGTTTGTACAGAAGAACAATCTTTAAGAGCTTCATCACAAATTGCTTTAAGATTAATGGATTTTGTACCACGAAAAACTTCATTAGCAGTAACTAATAGTTTACATTGTGCATCGTTGATACGTGAAGCTAAAGCTGAAGATGAAAAACCTGCAAATACAATTGAATGTACTGCTCCTATCCTAGCACAAGCTAGCATAGCAACTGTTAATTCTGGAATCATCGGCATATATAAACATACACGATCACCTTTTTCTATTCCATTTCTTTTTAAAACATTAGCAAATCGACAAACTTTTGAATGTAATTGACGATATGTAATAATACGCGTTTCTTCTAACGGATTATTAGGTTCCCATATAATTGCTCTTTTATTTCCTTTTTTTTCTAAGTGTCTATCAAGTAAATTTTCTGTAATATTTAATTTAGCACCCTGAAACCATTTAAAATCAGCGTTTTCAAAATTATACTCTAATGTTTTATCCCATTTTTTCTTCCAAATGAAATTATCAGCGATTTCATTCCAAAATTCTTCAGGTTCATTTACACTTCTTTTATAATCTTTTCTATATTCTGAAAACGAATTTATTCTAAAGTTACTACTCATTTCTTTTTTATTTTGTGATTTTGAATATACAATATAAAAAAAGCGAATTAATTTATCAAATTAACTCGCTACTATTTAAATGATTTTATTAAATATTTTATTTTCCTTTATATGGACTTGCATTATAATAAGCAAGAGCTGTTGGTAAAGCTTCGCGTATTCTTGCTATACGAGTTGCATCTGAAGGGTGAGTACTCATAAAATCTGATGCACTAGAATTTCCGCTTTTAGCTGCCATTCTCTCCCAAAAAGGAATTGCTGCAGATGGATCATATCCTGCCATAGCCATTAAATATAATCCCGTTTTGTCAGCATCTAATTCCATTTTACGAGAATAACTTAATAACCCCATTTGTGCACCTGCTGGATACAATTGATTAAAAATAGAAGCATAATTTGCATTAGCTATTGAACTACCTATGATTTGACCTCCATATTGTGCTACCATTTGCTGAGATGCTTGTTCAGCACTATGACCTGCTAATGCATGACCAATTTCGTGACCTAAAACAACTGCTAAACCTGTTGCATCTTTTGTTACAGGTAAAATTCCTGAATAAACAGCAACTTTTCCTCCTGGCATACACCAAGCATTAACTTCATTAGACTGTAATAATGTAAATTGCCATTTATAACCATCTAATTGAGATAATATTCCTTTTTCTTTATAATATTCTTTTGCTGCATATTCCAAACGTGTACCAACAGTTTGTATCATTTTTGCATCAGCAGTTCCTGTAATTATTTTTCCTTCTTTCAGCACTTTATCATACTGTGAAAAAGCTGTTGGCATTAATTCAGTATTTGATACTAATGATAATGATTTTCTTCCTGTAACTGGATTAGTAGCACATGAAGCTAGTGTTAATACACCTGCTAATGTTAATAATATTTTTTTCATTTTTTAGTCTAGTTTTATTTACCAAGTTTTTTCTTAATTTCATTCAATTTCATTAATGCTTCTACAGGAGTTAAAGTATTAATATCTGTATTCATTATTTCTTCTCGAATCGATTCTAAGATAGGATCATCTAACTGAAAAAAGCTCAATTGCATATTGTCTTGCGTTATTTTTTCCGTCTTATTTGCTATTCCATCTTCTTTTTTAGATTCTTCTAAAACTTTTAATACATCATTCGCACGATTAACAACCTTTACAGGCATACCAGCCATCTTAGCAACATGTATACCAAAACTATGCTCACTTCCTCCAGTAACTAATTTTCTTAAAAATAGAATGGTATCTTTTGTTTCTTTGATACTTACATTAAAATTTTTAATTCGTTCCATTGATTTCGACATTTCATTTAATTCATGATAATGTGTTGCAAACAATGTTTTAGGTTTCTGATTACTTTGATGTAAAAATTCAGCAATTGCCCAAGCAATTGAAATTCCATCATAAGTCGATGTACCACGACCAATTTCATCTAATAAAATCAAACTTCGTTCCGAAATATTATTCAAAATACTAGCCGTTTCATTCATCTCAACCATGAATGTAGATTCACCAGATGATATATTATCAGAAGCTCCTACGCGAGTAAAAACTTTATCTATAATTCCTAATTCAGCTTTCTTTGCTGGTACAAAACTTCCCATTTGTGCCATTAAAGTTATTAAAGCAGTTTGTCTTAATAATGCAGATTTACCAGACATATTAGGCCCAGTAATCATAATAATTTGTTGATCTTTTTGATTCAATTCAACATTATTAGAAACATATTGTTCTCCAATTGGTAATTGTTGTTCTATTACGGCATGTCGACCATCAGTAATATGAATATCAAAACCATCGTTTAAAATTGGTTTCGTGTAAGAATTTTTCTCAGCTATTTCTCCAAAAGTTGATAACACATCAATAAATGCTATTGCTTTTGCAGTTTGTTGAATTGTTAATAATTTAGTAATTATTTGCTGCAATAAATCAATAAATAACTGATTTTCTATCGCAAGAATTTTTTCTTCTGCACCTAGAATTTGCGTTTCATATTCTTTTAACTCTTCAGTAATATATCGTTCTGCATTTACTAATGTTTGTTTACGAATCCATTCTGTCGGAACTTTGTCTTTGTGTGTATTTCTTACTTCTATGTAATAACCAAAAACATTATTAAAAGCGATTTTCAAGGAAGATATCCCAGTTCGTTCTGTTTCTCTTTGGCACATTTGTTCCAAATAATCTTTTCCAGAAAACTGTATAGTTCTTAATTTATCCAATTCTTCAGAAACACCTTCACGAATAACATTTCCTTTTACTATTTGATGTGGTGGTTCGTCCGAAAGTGTTGCAAAAATTTTATCTGCTAAATGAGAAATAGCTTCTATTTTGGTAAATAAATCTTTTAATTCAGAAAGATTTGATTGTTCTGCTATTGTTTTTATTTCTTCAGAAATTGTCAAACTTTGACCTAATTGCAAAAATTGACGGGGAGTTATTTTTCCTGTAGAAACTTTTCCTGCCAAACGTTCTAAATCTGTTAACTGAGCTAATTTTTCTCTTAATTCAAAACGAACATCAGCATTCTTATAAAAATAATCTACTATTGTTTGTCTACGTTGTATAGATTTCAAATCTTTCAGAACCATTACCATCCAACGGTTCAGCAAACGAGCTCCCATTGGGGTTTTGGTATCATCTAAAATATTCAATAATGTTATTCCCTTTGGATGTGGCGAATAAACTAACTCTAGATTTCGAATTGTGAAAGGATCCATCCAAACAAAACTATCTTGGTTTAACCTTTGTATGGATGTTATATGTTGTATCTCGAAATGATGTGTATCATCTAAATAAGCTAAAATAGCTCCTGCAGAAATTATTCCTTCCTTTAAATCTTCAATTCCAAAACCTTTCAGATTTTTTGTTTTAAATAAATTAGTTAATTTATCTACAGCAAAATCATACTGAAAAGCCCAATCATCTAATAAAAATTTACTCTTAACGTCAGAAAAATTATATTTTACTCTTTTCTGATAAATAACTTCACTTGGTCGAAAAGATTGTATAATCTTAGCAACTTGATCTTCTTGTCCTTCAGAAACTAAAAATTCTCCTGTAGAAACATCTAATAATGCAATTCCAAAAGATTTACTTCCTTCATGAACAGCCATCAAAAAATTATTCGATTTAGAAGATAAAACCTCATCTTGCAATGCAACTCCCGGTGTCACCAATTCTGTTACACCACGTTTCACTATACCTTTTACTGTTTTTGGATCTTCTAACTGATCGCAAATTGCAACACGCAAGCCTGCTTTTACTAATTTTGGTAAATACGTATTTAGTGAATGATGTGGAAAACCTGCTAATTCATTATTTTCTGCTCCCGTTGCACGCTTCGTCAATACAATATCTAAAATGCGAGAACATCGCACTGCATCTTCTCCAAATGTTTCGTAAAAATCTCCTACACGGAACAATAACATCGCATCAGGATATTTCGCCTTGATCTGATTATATTGCTTCATCAATGGAGTTTCCTTATTCTTTACTACTTTTGTCAAATTATTAAACTTTTGAAACAGCTAAGTTAATTAAAAACGAAGTGATGAGAAAACTAAAATTAGACGAATTAGGTCGTGTATCGGCTGATGAATATAAAGCAATTGAAAAACATCCGATTGTAGTTGTTTTAGACAACGTAAGAAGTATGCACAATGTTGGTGCTGTTTTCCGTACTTCTGATGCTTTTTTAATAGACAAAATTTATTTGTGTGGAATTACTGCAACTCCTCCTCACAAAGAAATTCACAAAACTGCTATTGGTGCAGAAAATTCTGTGGATTGGGAATATGTAAAAGATTCTAATGAATTGGTCGCTCAATTAAAAGCTGATGGTTATCAAGTTGTAACAATAGAACAAACAGAAGGTTCTGTTTTATTGAATGAATTTCAAGTAGACAATTCTCAAAAATATGCCATTGTGATGGGAAATGAAGTGGATGGTGTTCAACAATCTATCATCGATCAATGTGATACATGTATAGAAATCCCTCAATCTGGTACGAAACATTCACTAAATGTTTCTGTATGTACAGGAATTATTTTGTGGAAATGGTACGAAGGATTTATGAAATAAAACTTTTTTGGGCGATCGAGCAGGCTTTTCGCTATATCTTTTATAAAAACAGAACTTATGTATACATAAGTTCTGTTTTTATAAAAGGATGTCGCTTCAATCCCTATCGCATAAAATATTGGATTAACAAATAATATGTATGATGATAACTTATCAACTTCCTCCAACCAATACATCCAATCTAAAAAGATGTTTAGATCCTGTAATATATAAAACATCTTTATTCTTGTATTTTCCAAATGTTAGATTTGCTACTTTATCTAGAAAAGAAAGATGACCTATTCTTTTACCTTCAGAAGAAACAATATAAATAGTATTACCTGCTGCTACCCAGACATTACCTTTTTCATCAACAGTTATTCCATCTGGAATTCCATCTTCAAACTGAGCTAAAATTCGACCATTTATAACATCTTTATTTTTATCTATATCATAAACAACTAAATTTCTTGTATTATATGGTTGCGAAGTATGTTCTATTTGTGAATCTGCTACATATAAATGTTTCTCATCTTTACTAAGGGCAATCCCATTTGATGTAACAACTTCTGAAGTATTTAATTTTGTTATTTTTTTTGTTGTAGGATTGTATCTAAAGACATGTTCCCCTCCTTGAACTGGGTTACCTCCATAACCTTCATTTTCTTTTACAATTCCAAAAAGAGGATCGGTAAACCAAATTTCACCATCTTTATCAACAACTAAATCATTTGGACTATTTAATTTCTTATCACCATATAGATCGACTAGAACTGTCCAAGTACCATCTTTTTCTAATCGTTCTATAGCTCTTTTTCCATGTGAAGCTGATATTATTCTACCTTCGCTATCTATTGTATGACCATTATGAAATTGCGAAGGAGACAACCATTCCTTAGCACCATCTTTTTCTGTCCATTTAAAAACCCTATTGCCAACAACATCACTCCAGATTACCTCCTCATTAGGTAGAACAATTGGACCTTCAGCCCAAGTACTTTCATCAGATAAAACTTCTAATTTAGCTTTTTTAGATAATAATTCATATATATTATTATTTGTTGATGTTACTTTTAAATCTATAAATTGATTTGTTTTTTGAGCATATGTTATTGTCGAAAATAACATTATTGCTAATGAAAGAATTTTAATCTTTTTAAATTTCATTTTAAATTATTATTTTTTTTTGTGGTTTTTATATAATTATATGGTCATTCCTATTTCAATCCCTTTAATACGACGATATAATTCTGTAGCATAGTTATCTGTCATTCCAGAAACATAATCCAAAATACCCATTACTTTTTGATACTTTGTTCCCTTCTCGTACAAAAATTGTATTGGGACTAATCGTAATGCTTTTCTTTCAAATGTTTTTCTTTCGCCCTCATCTTTTAATATAGGAGGAATAAATTGTGAAAGCAATTCTGACATTACATTATAACCTGCATTTTCTATTTCTAAAACAGAACGATGATTATATATATTTTCTCGAGAAAAACGTTGAATTTCAGTTAAAACTTTTTTCGTTTCGTTTACTGTCTCATCTTTTATAATATCTAATAAAGCTGTATTAAATTCTCCTTTGACAATTTTTTCAAAATTTTCTTGATAAACTTCAACAGATTTTTGAGTTAAAAGATTAATTGATTTTGCTCTTAAATAAGCAATTCTATCATTTTTATCAGAAATAGATTTTAAATTCAATTTTGTTTTTTCTATCTGTTCAGGGCTCAAAGATTCTACTAAATTCAAAAATAATTTTCTACATTTATCATGATCTATAATTCCTAAACGTTGTGAATCCTCAACATCAATTATCGAATAACAAATATCATCTGCTGCTTCTACTAGCCATACAAAAGGATGACGTTTATAGATGATTGGAGAATCTTGTTCTAAAATCATATTAGTTTTTTCAGCTATAGTTTTAAATGCATCTTTTTGAGCTTGAAAAAAACCAAATTTTTTACGATGAAGCTGTGATTTATCTTTTGCAATTGATTCACAAGGATATTTTGCAATTGCTGCTAGCGTAGAATAAGTTAAACGCAATCCTCCTTCGGATTTTCCATTCTGTTGCTGTGTAAGGATTCGAATTGCATTTGCATTACCTTCAAAATTAATTAAATCTGACCATTCTGCTTCAGTAAAAAAATGTTTTAGCTCAGCTTCATTACGATCAAAATAAGATGCTATTGCATCTTCACCTGAATGACCAAAAGCAGGATTTCCGATATCATGACATAAACAAGCTGCAGAAATTACGTCGTGAATACTATAATTATAAAAATCATAGGATTTTTCTGATAAATTATAATTTGAAGTGATAAACTTTCCTATTAAATTTCCCATTGATCGACCAACAGATGAAACTTCCAATGAATGAGTTAATCTATTGTGTACAAAAACACTTCCAGGCAGAGGGAAAACTTGAGTTTTATTTTGTAATCTACGAAATGCAGATGAAAAAATTATTCTATCGTAATCTCTTTGAAATTCAGATCTAGAATCACTTGTATCGTTTGTATTACTCCTCTGATTGGTATATATATGATTTAAGTTATCCATAAAATTATTAAAAAACTAAAATACAAATAATGTTTTTTATTCAAAAAAAAGCGAATGATAATCATTCGCTTTACTGTATTTTAATTATTTTACCAACTTCCTGAAGCTCCTCCTCCGCCAAAACTTCCGCCGCCGAAGCCACCAAAACCTCCGCCAGAAGAACTTCCTCCGAAACCGCTTCCGCTTCCAAAGATAGAACTGCCTGAATTCATTATGATAACATCATCTAAAAATCCTCTTCTTCTACCTCTATTATTCCCTCCATTGTTTCCTCTACCTTTACCAATGATGAAAAATAAAAAGATTAAAAATAAAATGACAAAAATTATAGTTCCTATATCTGCTTCAGGTCCATCTTTTTTATCATTTTTATATTTACCAGCAAATGCCTTAAAAATAGTATCTACCCCAGCATTAATTCCTCCAGCATAATCACCTTCTCTAAAATAAGGAATTATTACATTGTCTATAATAGATTTATTAATCGTAGGTGGTAAATATATTTGGGCACTATAGCCAGTTCTTATTGTAATTTTTCTATCTTCAAGACTTAAAACAATAACAACTCCATTATCTTTTCCTTTAGTTCCTACTCCCCAATTTTCTCCTATTTCATTTGCAAAAGATTCTAGCGGATAACCATCTAATGATTTTACTGTTAGAACCAATATCTGAGTCGATGTAGAATCATCGTAAGCAACTAATTTATTTTCTAAATCATTTAACTGTTTTGCATCAAAAATCTGAGCATAATCCTGCACTAATCTTTTAGGAGGATTTTTCATATTCACTAATTGCTCTGGTGTTTGGCCAAATGCAATAAAAATGGAAAATAAAAAAGTTATTATAAAATATCTAGCTGTAGCTAATTTCATCTGGTAATTCGTTTACATCATCCTCTTGGTAAGGAAAGTATTTTTTTAAAGCTTTACCTGTTTTTTTTACTCCTTGGCAAAGTCCTTTTACATAATCTTCTTTTCGGAAATATAAAATAACTTCTTCTTTTATTTCGTCCCAAAAATCATCTGGAGTTACATTATGAATTCCTTCATCTCCAATAATTGTAAAAAAATGATCTGAAGGAGATACATGAAACAAAACACCATTTCGATCTTTTGTTTTATGCATTTCTAAGGTTTCAAACACTTCTAAAGCTTTCTGAAAATGATCAGATGAAGATTCGAATTCAATATGAATTCGAATCTCTCCACTTGTATTTTTCTCAGCTTTTTGAATTGCTTCGATTATTCTATTTTCATCTTTTGAAGAAAGAAACTTATTTTTCTTTTTTCCCATACTGATGATTTTATTCTTATTAAAATTCTACTTTCGGAGCATTTTCAGTTCCTGCAGCAGCTTTAAAATAACCTTTTTTAGCGGCTCCCGTAAAACCAGCAATTAAACTATTAGGAAAAGTAACAATCATAGAATTGTATTTTTCAGCTTCATCATTATATTTTTTTCTTTCAAACAAAACTTCTTGTTCAATACTTGACAATTCAGCTTGTAAAGAAGTAAAATTTTGATTGAATTTAATATCTGGATATTTTTCTACTGAAACTAATAATCTACTTAATGTAGATCCTAATTGATCTTGTGCAGCTTGGAATTTTGCAATATTTTCATCTGTTAATTGAGATGCATCGTCAATTTTAATTTGATTTGAAGTTGCTTTAGCTCGAGCATCAATAACAGCTGTTAATGTTTCTTTTTCCATATTAGCAGCTCCTTTTACAGTATTTACTAAATTAGGAACTAAATCTGATCTTTTTTGATATGTATTTTCTACATTTGACCATTGTTTTTGCACAGCTTGATCCGTTGTTTTAATTGAATTAGATATTCCAATTCCCCAAAAAACTATTCCCGCTAAAATTAGAAGTATTATACCTCCAAAAAGACAACCTTTGTTTTTCATAGTAGTTTATTTTATAAAAATAATTAATTTAAAAATATATATTAACAAAAATAACGCCGAGTTAAAAAACATACTCGACAAGATTATTTTTATTTTAATTTAATAATGTTTTAGCCCAACTATCTTCAAGTGGTACTAACCAGTTTTGTTTAAAATCTTTTAAACTAGAAATTCCATTATTAAAAACATTTACATTTTTTATAGCTCCTTCTTTTACCTTTTGTTTAAAAGTAGGTAATTTTTCAATTAATATCTTCTCATTGGTTTCATAAGAAACTAACATTCTATTTAATAAATCTAAAGAATAGTCAGCGTCAATTTCTCTTACTAATTTAGTTAATTTATCTATTGAACATCCACTAGCAGCTGCTTGATTTTCATCAACTGCAACAACTATAAACTGATCATATGGTAAATCAAATCCAGCTAAAAGTTCAGCTCCATGAGCATTCCAATCTCCTATAAAATTATTTAATTTATTCGTTATATTTTCTTTTTCTTCTACTGAAAATTTACGATTTGCTTGAAAAATCCAAATTCTAGAATCATCTGATAAATTCATTTCTTAAATTTTTTATCTCTTTATCCAAATATACAAAATATATTCATGAGATTTAATAAACAAAAAAAGAGATCGATTACCGACCTCTTTCTTTTAATAAAAACTATGAATAAAACTATATTCTTTTTACGTTAACGGCCATAAGACCTTTTTTACCTTTTTCTAAATCAAAAGTAACTTTATCATTTTCTTGGATATTATCAATTAATCCTGAAACGTGTACGAAAACATCTTCCCCACCGTTAGCATCAGAAATGAAACCAAAACCTTTTGATTCATTAAAGAATTTTACAATTCCTTCTTGCATTTGTATATATTTAATTAAATTATTTTTTAACTATTTGTGTTGCTCTAAAACCTTTTTCGCTAATAGCTTTCTTAAACTCCACTTTATCACCAACTTTTAATAATTCTCTTGATTCTTTAAAATGGAAAAATATTTTATCATTAGAATTTAATACTTTTATAAATCCAAATCCTTTTGAATCGTTATAATTATCAACAATACCACTTATGAAAACTTCTTTATCTGAATTAGTTTCTAATTTTAATAAATCTTCTTCTTTATTCTGTAAATGAGGAGGCACATCTGTAAAATTACCTAGGACATCAACATAAACAATCATTTCTTCTAATGATTTACCTTTATTATTGTTTTCTTTACGATTCTCTCTTTTACTTAATTTTTCTAATCTTTTTAGAGCTTTCTTTTTATTTTTTTCTTTTTTAGATGTTGAATCTGCCATAAATGGATATAAATATTTTGTTCAACTTTTTTATAAGTTGATTATTAAATGTATTGAATTATACAGAGAAAAAATGAAATTTAAATTCTAAATAAAATTGTATAAAAAATTAATATATTTATTATTTAGAAGTACAGAAATTAATGAAATGAGTTGACTTTTGTCAAAAAATAAATTAAAAAAAGTAAATTTTGGAATAGATTTTATTCCTAGTAAATTTCAAGATAAATCTTGTCTCTAATATTTTACAAAGGTATAACTTATAATTGTAATAGCCTATTTTTAATTACAATATCTCTTAATTCATAATTATTTTGTGATAATAATGTAAAAATATAGATATAAAAAGCACAAAAATTAAACTATAGACTAAATAATTCTTTAAAACAATAAAGTCATCTCATTTGAGATGACTTTATTGTTTTTTATATAATAGAAAAGATTATTTATAGATCTTTTGCTTCCATTATAAGCTCTGCTAAATCTTTAACGACTACAGAAGATTCTTTTTCGAAATGTTTTACACCATCAGTCATCATTGTATTACAGAATGGACAACCTGTAGCTATAATATTAGGTTCTTTTTCTAAAGCTTCTTCAGTTCTTTCAATATTAATATCTATATTTCCTTTTTCTGATTCCTTGAACATTTGAGCTCCTCCTGCACCACAACATAACCCTCTTGTTTTGCAACGTTTCATCTCTACAAGTTCAGCATCAAGTTTTTCTATCAATATTCTAGGAGCTTCATATACATTATTTCCTCGACCAAGGTAACAAGGATCTTGGAATGTAATTTTCTTACCCTTAAACGTTTCAGAACCTTCTAATTTTAATTTACCTTCATTAATTAATTGTTGTAAAAATTGAGAATGATGTAAAACCTCATAATTTCCTCCTAAATTAGGATACTCATTTTTTAATGTATTAAAACAATGTGGGCAAGTTGTTACAATCTTTTTAACCTCATATGCATTTAATACCTCTATATTCATCATTGCTTGCATTTGAAAAACAAATTCATTTCCTGCTCTTTTAGCAGGATCACCAGTACAAGATTCTTCTGTACCGAGAACTGCAAATTCAAGTCCGATGTTATTTAATATTTTTACAAATGCTCGTGTTATTTTTTTGGCTCTATCATCAAAACTACCAGCACAGCCAACCCAGAATAAAATTTCTGGTTGTAAGCCCTCTGCCATATATTGAGCCATTGTTTTTACTGTAATACTTGCCATTTTTTTGTCGTCTTTGTGATTTTTTTGATTAATGTTTTTGATTAATGTTTACCATCATCAAAAACTTGAATAGAAACATTTTTTTCAACTAAATCTGTAAATTTACCATTATATCTAGTTGCTTTAACCAAATGATTATCTATCCAATGGTAATTACCTCCTCTAGGTTTATTCATCAAAAGTCCATGGTATTTAAATCCATGTTTTTTTAACCAAGTTTCCGTGTAATCTCTATGCTCCTCTAAACGAGAAGTAAAAAATGTTATAATATGTCCTTCATCAAACCATTTATTTAATGTAACTAATGCATCTGGATAAACTTCAGCTGTTAACATTCTCTCTGGTTCTTCGTTTGGAATATCATCACAAATTGTCCCGTCAATATCTATTAAATAATTTTTTATATGCTCAGGTAAAATTGGACTTACTTTCTCTCCATTTTCAATTTTTTCTTCTAAAATGTTTTTCATGTTACGTGTTGTTTTGTGTATTTATTGTTTGTTTTGTAAATTAATAGTTAATGAAAATGGAATTATTTTTTAATCGTTTGCCCAATTTAATCGATCCGCATTATTAAATTGCCATGGTGCACCGTTATTTTCTACATTAGACATCATCATGTTTAATTCTTGTGGAGCTGCAGATTGTTCCATAACAAGATATCTTCGCAAATCTATAATAATAGATAAAGGATCTATATTTATTGGACATGCTTGTGTACAAGCATTACACGAAGTACAAGCCCATAATTCTTCTGGTGTTATATAGTCGTTAACTAATGTTTTTCCATCATCCACATATTTACCATTAAGATCTATATTCTTACTTATTGTTTCAAGACGATCTCTAGTATCCATCATTATTTTACGAGGTGATAACTTTTTACCAGTTATATTAGCAGGACATTCAGATGAACAACGACCACACTCTGTACATGTATATGCGTTTAATAATTGAATTTGATTAAGGTCAAAAACATCTTTTGCTCCAAATGTTTCAGCTTCTCCTTGTGGTTCAGTTGGAGTTGCATAAGGATCTGCATTGGGATCCATCATCATTTTAACCTCATCAGTTACAGATTTTAAATTATTAAACTCTGCCTTAGGTTCTAGTTTAGAAAACCAAGTATTTGGAAAAGCTAATATAATATGTAAATGTTTTGAGTAATATAAATAATTTAAAAAAAAGAAAATCCCTATAATATGAAACCACCAGGCTGTTCTTTCTACAATATAAATAAATGTTGTATCATTAAATTGACGAATAACTGGCGCTGTTAGCCAAGATGAAATAGGAAAAGAACCTGCATGTGTATAATGTGGTACATTCATTTGTTGAAGTACTTGATCTGCTCCATTCATAGTAAATAAAGCCATCATAAAAGCTACTTCCATGTACAAAATATAATTTGCATCTTCCTTCGGCCAACCTTTCATTTCAGGCTTCCAGAATCTTGCAATTTTGACTATATTTCTTCTACACCAAAATACAATACAAGAAATCATAACTAAAAATGCTAAGATTTCGAAAAACCCTATCATTAAGTTATAAAAACTCCCTAAAAAACTTAAAACTCGATGAGTTCCAAAAACTCCGTCGATTAGAATCTCTAGAACTTCTACATTAATTAAAACAAATCCTACATAGACAAAACTATGTAAAATAGCAGGAATTGGCCTCACTCCCATTTTACCTTGTCCTAATGCAACTCGAATCATTGTTTTCCATCTTTCTTTCGGATGGTCAAAACGTGTAATTTCTTTTCCTAGTTTTATATTCCGTATTAATTTTTTTACGTTTTTAGTAAAAAACCAAATACTTCCTATCATTAATAAGAGAAAAATTAAATTTGGAATGTACTTAATCATTATTTATATCTTTTTGTGGTTTTGATATTTATAAAATTAACTATGGCTGTATAGGTTGTTTTTTTCCAAATACTGATATATTAACATATCTACTTGGATTCTTTTTTAAATCCTCAACCAAAGAATTCATATTCTTAATAGTTGCTTCTAATTCATTAGCAATTCCATCGTCTTTTGCTAATTTACCTAGAGAACCTTTTCCATTATTAACATCTTCTAAAAGTCCATTTAAATTCTTAGATACATTCTCAAAATTTTTAATTACTTGATCTAATTGTAATTCATTTAATTTATCAGCAGTTTGACCAAATTTTTCTACAGTAGATTTTGCAGAAGTTAATGTAGCTGATAAAGTTTTTTGATTTGAAGCAATTAAATTATTTGCACTGTTTGAAGTTGCTGTTAATGATTGTGCTGTTTTATCAAATGATGCTACAGTATTATTTAGATTTTTTAGCATTGCTTTTACATCTTGCTGTGCATCTTTATCTAAAATATTATTCACACCTTGTAAAGTATGATTAAAACTAACTAAAACACTATCTAGCTTTGTTTGTGTTGGAGATAATTGCTTTGTAAGACCATCCATCATTCCTCCAGCAACACGACCTTCAAGATAATCACCGCTTTTAGCAATATCTGGCCCATAGTCTAATAATAATCGTACTTCAGGCCCAGACATAATACCTGGTTCATAAATTTCTGCTATTGTCTTTTTAGAAAATTGTATATCTTTATCAATAGATAATACTACATCAAAATAAATTGGTTTTGCATCATCTACAATTTTAATTTCTTTTACTTGTCCAACTCTTAAACCATTTATAGAAACAGGTTTTGACGGAGCTAATCCCTTAACATTTTCAAACTTAACGATAAATAATCGTCCTGATGAAAAGATATTTTGTCCTTTCAAAAAATTAAACAACATAAAAAAACCTATTAAGGTTACAATCGTTACAATTCCTATTTTGAATTCTTTAGATAACTTCACTATTTTTTATTTTATACAAAATTAAAATTTAATTTCTAAAGAAACATCTTTTATTCATTATTACATTGGATTTTCTCCATTAAATGTAACTATAAAAGAGTTTCTGAAACCTTTTTCTTGAACTTGTTTTAATGTTTTTTGAGCTTCTTCCATGGTTTTATCTTGTCCAAAATAATATTTTTGAAGCCCACCTTCTTTTACTCGCAAAACATTAGTTAAACCATTAAATTTATCGTCTTTATCTCTATACTTCTTATTTGAGGTCATAAATTGAACTCTATAATTTTGTACTCCTTCTAATTTTTTATTCGATTCTACCTCTACGATTTTCGCTTTAGAAAAACCTTTACGTTTAACAGTGTTTAACAATTCGTCAGCTCTGGATTGTAAATCTGTCTCTCCTAAATAATATACATAATTATCTCCTTCCTGAACAACATCAAGATCTGT
The DNA here is from genome assembly GCF_032109125.1 of Chishuiella sp. Lineage (NCBI taxonomy): Bacteria > Pseudomonadati > Bacteroidota > Flavobacteriia > Flavobacteriales > Weeksellaceae > Chishuiella > Chishuiella sp. The sequence continues at coordinate 225,859 of NZ_DAMCLZ010000002.1, read as the reverse complement.
TAAACCTTTTAATTGTGGTGATGTAGGAGAAAATTTAGTTTTAGAATCCATTACTCTAATTTTTAATTTTTTCCCAACCAAAGGAGTTTCTGCTACCTTAATAGGTTTATCTTCATTTGATTGTTGTCCATCAACTCCACTTCTACGATCATACTCTCTTTTATATTCTTGAAAAGCTTTATATAAAGATTCAGCTGCTTTTTGCTTACCTTCCTCAGATGCTAAATATGTTCCTTCATCTTGATTTGATATAAAACCTATTTCTACTAATACTGATGGAGATGCATTATTTCTAAGAACATGTAAATTTCCCTGTTTAACCCCTCTACTTTTCCTTCCTTCTTGATTAATAAAAGTTTTTTCCATTAAATCTGCAAAACGTAAACTTTGTTCTTTATAAGCAGCATTCATTATTTCAAAAGCAATTACAGCTTCAGGATCATTAGGATTAAATTTCTCATACTTTTCTTTATCTTTTTCTAAAAAAACAACAGAATTTTCTCTACGAGAAACATCGTCTGTCTGACTCATTTTATTCAATCCCATCACAAAAGTTTCTGTACCCGATGCTGACGTATTAGAAGCAGAATTACAATGAACAGAAACAAATAAATTAGCATGGTTTGCATTTGAAATATCAGTACGTTCAGACAATTCTAAAAATACATCTGTTTTTCTAGTCCAAACAACTTTAACATCTTTATAATTCGCTTGAATTAAATTTCCAAATCTCAATGCTACATCTAATGCTATATTCTTCTCCAAATCAGCAACACCTCTCGCTCCTGTGTCATGACCACCATGACCAGCATCTATAACAATTACAAATTTTTGATTTTTTTGTGCAAATGAAACTATAGAAAATGTTAGTATCATAACAAAAAATAAATACTTTTGTATGTTAATCATTTTTAAACTCATACTGTAGGTTTGTTTTTTTGATTAATTTTGACGCAATTTATAAAAAATAAGTTTTTCAATTTGTTTACAAAAGCAATTAAATCGATTTTATTTTTTAGTCCAGTTATGGTTTGTACTGTTTCCTTTGGACAAATAGAAAATAAAAACAACGATAAAGATCACTCTAAGAACGTATCTGATTCTATCAAATTAGATACCATTATTCCTGTGAAAGAAAAATTAGAGTATATAGTAGAACACAATTCCGAAGATGAAATCCATAATCGTAAAAAACGAATGACTTATCTATTACGAAAAGCTCATGTTGTTTATAATGATATGATTATAGATGCTGATTATGTAGAATTGAACTGGGACACTGGAGATGTATATGCTGAAGGAAAAAGAGATTCCTTAGGTAATATTATAGAAAAAACAAAGTTTACTCAAAATAATCAAGAAATCTTGCAAGATGCATTTAAAGTAAACTTTAAAACTAAAATTGGTATTGCTTATAATATTAGAATGACAGAGCAAGATGGTGTTATTATAGCTGACAAAGCTAAACGCGTTAATGATTCTGTTATGTTACTTAGAAAAGCTGATTTTACTACAGATACTTACTTTAAGGAAAACAAAGATTCTCGTCCTGATTATTTTCTTAGAGCTCAGGAAGGTAAAATGATTGAGAAAAATGGAAAAAAAACATTAATTACTGGTCCAATGAATATGTGGATTTATGATGTTCCGACACCATTAGCTTTACCTTTTGGTTATATGCCTGCTATGGGTGAAAATAGAGCTGCAGGAATTTTAATGCCTAGACCTGGAGAAAGAACAACTCTTGGTTTTTTCATCGAAGATATAGGCTTTTATGTACCTTTTGGTGAAAAATTTGATTTGAAGCTTTCTGGAGATATATATACAAAAGGGAGTTGGGCTTTAAGAGCTGAATCTAATTATAAAAATAGATATAAATACAATGGGCGTTTTGCGGTAAATATAGAAAATAGATTAACAGGTATAAAAGGACTAACTGAAGGAACAAATGCATTCTCTAAGCAAAATCTATTCGGAATTACTTGGACTCATTCTCAAGATCCAAAAGCAAATCCTTATTTGTTGTTTAACGCTAATGTTAATTTCTCTAGTTCCAAGTATTACCGTCAATCTGTAAGAAATCAATACATTAATAATGGTCAAGTTTTCACTAACAACGTTAACTCTTCGATTAATTTAACTAAAAATTTCGAGAATTCACCTTTTACAGCTCAAATGAGTATGTCTCATTCTCAAAACTATAATACTGGAGCTATAAACATTGCTTTTCCTAAATTAAATGTTACTATGTCTCGTATATATCCTTTTGCAAAAAAGAATATGCCAAAAGAAGGATTATTACAAAATCTAGGTTTAACATATAGTATGCAAGCAGGTAACGAAGTAAACACAACTGATAATGATATTCTTACACAAAAAATGTGGAAAGAACAAATGCGTACAGGAGCAAGTCATAAAGTTGGATTACAAACTGGTATTACGCTAGCAAATTATTTCCCTTTAACATTATCTTCAGATTATAATGAAGTTTGGGGAGATAATAAGATAACTAGATCATACAACTCTGTTAATGGTAAAGTTGAAGATACAACTATTAAAGGCTTCAATTCATATAGAACATTTAACTTTAATGCTTCTCTATCAACTAACATATACGGAACGTATATCAATCCAAATAAAAATGCTACAATATTAGGAGTTCAGCATGTTATTAGTCCTTCTATTGGATACACATACACTCCCGATTTTCAATCACCTAATTGGAGTTATTACAAATCTTATCAAGATAAAAATCAAGAAGAAGTTTGGTATAACCAATATCAAAATATGCTTTATGGAGTAAGTATTCCTGGTCTTACTAACTCCATTAATTTTGGTATTTCGAACAATCTTGAAATGAAAGTAAAAGATGAAAAAGATTCCAAAGGATTTAAAAAAGTTAAAATCTTTGAATATTTAAGATTTACTTCTGCCTACAATTTTTCTGCAGATGAATTTAAATTATCACCTATTTCTGTTAATGGTATGACATCATTATTTGATAGAAAAGTTAATGTTCAATTTTCTTCAACAGTTAATCCTTATGAAATAAGACGTTACATAAATGCAGCAGGAACAGAAGTTTCTGAATATGTAGACAAATTGGGACTTGGAAATCTTAGAGTATCTAATATGACAATAGGTACAGGATACACTTTTGACAATAGTACTTTTGGAGGAAAACGTTTTGATGCTAAAAATTATAAAAAAAGAGGTACTGTTCGTGATGAAAACTTCTATTATGATAATGATAATTATGCGCAATACGCTATTCCTTGGAGTTTAACAGCTAATTTAAGTTATAATTATACTAAAGGTACTCAAAGAGAAGGAACTAGCACAGGGTCAATCGCAATGAACGGTAAAATTTCACCAACACCATACTGGGCTATCTCTGCAAATGCAACATATGATTTTATAAAAAATGATATCACCTATGTTCGCTTTGGTTTCGAAAGAGATTTACGAAGTTTTACTTTTTCTTTCAACTGGACTCCAATGGGAACATATAAAAGTTATGACTTTTTTATTGGTATAAAAGCAAATATATTACAAGATTTAAAATATACTGAAAGATCAAGACTTCAGTATTAAAAAACATAAAACATGAAAAAAGAAATTATTTATACAACTAAAGCTCCTGAAGCTATAGGGCCATACTCTCAAGGAATAAAAATTAATGGATTATTATATACATCAGGTCAGATACCTTTTGATGTAAATAAAAATGAATTAGTAACAACTGGCATAAAAGATGAAGTACATCAAGTAATGAAAAATATCATTGCAATCTTAGATGCTGGAAAAACTAATATAAATAATATCATAAAAACAACTATTTTCGTAAAAGATTTGAATGATTTTAATGATGTAAATGAAGTTTATGCTTCTTATTTTACTGATGAAAATTATCCTGCACGAGAATGTGTTGAAGTTGCTAGATTACCAAGAGATGTAAATGTTGAAATATCTGTAATCGCATTAGCTAACTAAAAATAAATTATGCCTAAAGACAATCATATATTAAGAAATACAATTGCAGTAATAATTGGATTAGTTATAATCTATGTAATTATTCAATTTGGACTTGTTTTTAATGCCAATAGATTAGGTTGGGATGAAAAAGTCTTTCCTGAATGGAGACATATCATAAAATACTTCTCTAATGGTATAGGAAAAAAACACGAAGTCCAATTTTTCGGATCTATGCTAGTAATCAGTGGATTTGCTGCTTTAGTAGGTGGAATAATAACTGCTACAATTGTAAAGAGAGCTAAGCAAGCTTACACAATGTTTGTAGGATTTATTGTTTTTCTTGTAGCATTAGGAGATATATTAATTACTCCTAATCATCCTACTTGGTATGAAATTTCTATTTGTCCTGTTTTATTTTTTTCATCTTGGATTGGTGGACTAATAGTAGATTTAATTTATAAGAAATTTTTAAAAAAACACAAACCAATAAGTCAATCTTATTAAAATATAATTATGTCTGAAGCAAGTAGAAAAATAAGAGTAGCCATCTCTATTGGTGATTATAATGGAATAGGAATTGAAGTTATTCTTAAAACATTACATGAAAAAGAGATTACAGAACTCTTTACTCCTGTCATTTTTGGATCTACAAAACTTTTATCTTATCAAAAAGATCGTTTAAAATTTGATAAAATAAATTTTCAAGGAATTCAAGATCCTAGTCAAATTGTTGATGGAAAAATAAATGTAGTAAATCTTTGGAAGGATCAAATAGATGTACAATTTGGTAAAGTAACAAAAGAAGCTGGAACTCATGCTTTCGAATCTTTAAAAGCTGCAACAGAATCAGTAGGAAATGGCTTTACAGATGTTTTAGTAACAGCTCCCATTAACAAAGATAATATACAATCAGATGAATTTAATTTTCCAGGTCATACAGAATATTTAGCTGAAACTTGGAAAGGAAGAGCTCTAATGTTTTTAGTTTCAGAAAAATTAAAAGTAGGTTTAGTATCTCAACATGTTCCAATAAAAGATGTAGCAAAACAAATTACCAATAAATCTGTATATTATAAAATACAACAAATACATAAAAGTTTAATTGAAGATTATGCAATCGAAAAACCAAAAATTGCAGTTCTTGGTCTTAATCCTCATGCGGGTGATAACGGTTTATTAGGAGCAGAAGAAAAAGAAATAATAATTCCTGTTATTAAAAGTTGTATAGAAAAAAATCAACTAATTTTTGGTCCTTATCCAGCTGATAGTTTTTTTACCCCTAAAAATCTAGATGCATTTGATGCAGTATTAGCTATGTATCACGACCAAGGTTTAGTTGCATTTAAAACGATTAGTTTTGATGAAGGGGTTAATTATACTGCAGGTTTAAAATATGTAAGAACTTCACCTGATCATGGAGTAGCTTATGACATTGCAGGTAAAGGAATTGCAAATGAAGAATCTTTCAAAGAAGCAATTTACACAGCAATTGAATTATATAAAAACCGTGCTGAATATAAAGAATTAACAAAAAATGTACTTCAGCATATTCCCTTAAAATTAGAAAAGGGAGATAATAAAGAATAAAAAATTAAAAAACTTACAAAGAACTATTAATTTTAAATAAATTAGATTATCTTTGCACACCTTTTTGTGATATGGACAAGTTAAAAAATTACAATATTATATTCACTAGTTTACCTTTAGGTAAGAGTGATTTTGAGTTCGAACTGTCACAATCGTTCTTTGATTTATTTGATATAGAGCAAGATTTTGAAGATCCTAAAATTATTTCAAAAGTAATTTTAGAAAAAAAATCAACAATGCTTGAATTAAAAATCGAAATAAAAGGAAATATAACCGTTCCTTGTGATTTAACAGGAGAATTATTTGAACAAGAAATTTCAAACAATACAGAATTAATTGTTAAATTTGGGGACGAATTTGATGATACTGATAATGAAATTTGGGTTATTCCTAGAGAAGAATACCAAATAAATATAGCACAAGTTCTTTATGAACTAACTATTTTATCAGTTCCAACAAAACGAATACATCCAGATGTCTTAAATGGAGATAGTACTTCTGAAATGATGGATTTACTTGACCAATACAGTATTTATGAATTAAATGAGGATACTGAAGACATTAGTGATATTAAAAATAACGAAGACGACGACGATGATGAAATCGATCCTCGTTGGGCAAAATTAAAAGATTTAAAACCTTAATTGGTTTTATAAGTTATAATAAATTATAGAAATAAAGAAAAAAAGTAGTTAGATATGGCACATCCTAAGAGAAGACAGTCGTCAACAAGAAGAGATAAACGTAGAACACACTACAAAATCGAAGCTCCACAATTAGCAATCGATAAAACTTCTGGTGAAGCTCATTTATACCATAGAGCTCATTGGGCTGATGGAAAATTATATTACAAAGGAAAAGTAGTATTAGAAAAAGCACAAGAAGTTACTGAATAAGACTATCTTGAAAAAATTTTGAAGCTGTTTCTTAAAAAAGAAGCAGCTTATTTTTTTTTTTTTAATACCTTTGATTTCGTTTAACAAAAATATAACGAAAAGGTCAAATTAAAAACCGTATTATATGGACATTAAAGACATTCAAAATTTAATTAGATTTGTTTCAAAAGCTGAAGTAGCTGAAGTAAGCATCAAACAAGATGACATTGAAATAAAAATCAAAACATTAGCGAGTGTTCCTACACAAGTTGCTTCTCAACAATTTTATGTACCTCAACAAGCTCCTGCAGCTGCTCAAGCTCCAGTTGTAGCACAAGAAGCAAACAACTCTACTGAATCTACACAAGAAGAAAATAACAACTTTATAACTGTAAAATCACCTATGATTGGTACTTTCTACCGTTCAGCTGGTCCAGGTAAAGATGCTTTCGTAAATGTTGGTGATTCTATTAGTAACGGAAAAGTTTTATGTATTGTAGAGGCTATGAAATTATTCAATGAAATTGAATCTGAAGTTTCTGGTAAAATCGTAAAAATATTAGTTGACGACGCAAGTCCTGTTGAATACGATCAACCTCTTTTCTTAGTAGATCCTTCTTAATAATTTTTTAAATCTACGATTATGTTTAAAAAAATATTAATTGCAAATAGAGGAGAAATTGCTATGCGTATAATACGTACAGCAAAAGAAATGGGAATTAAAACAGTTGCCGTTTACTCTAAGGCTGATGAAACATCATTACATGTTCGTTTCGCAGATGAAGCAGTATGTATAGGGCCTGCTGCAAGTAAAGATTCTTACTTAAAAATGTCTAGTATTATTGCAGCTGCTGAAATTACAGATGCAGATGCTATACATCCAGGTTATGGATTTTTATCTGAAAATTCAACTTTTTCTAAAATTTGTCAATCTAATGGAATAAAATTTATTGGAGCTTCATCTGACAATATCGACCGTATGGGAGATAAAGCAAATGCAAAAGCAACAATGAAAGAAGCTGGTGTTCCTGTTGTTCCTGGTTCTGACGGTTTATTAGAAAGTTACGAACAAGCTCTTGAAATTGCTCGCGAAATAAAATATCCTGTCATGATGAAAGCAACAGCTGGTGGTGGTGGTAAAGGTATGCGTGCTATTTGGAAAGAAGAGGACTTGCTACATGCATGGGAATCTGCTCGTCAAGAAGCTGCAGCTGCTTTTGGAAACGATGGAATGTATATGGAAAAGTTAATTGAAGAACCTCGCCATATAGAAATCCAAGTTGCTAGTGACCAAAATGGTAAAGCTTGTCACTTATCTGAAAGAGATTGTTCTATACAGCGCCGTAATCAAAAATTAGCTGAAGAAACTCCATCCCCTATTATGACTGACGATTTACGTCAACGAATGGGAGAAGCTGCTATTAAAGCTTGCGAATATATAGGTTATGAAGGTGTTGGTACAATAGAATTTCTAGTTGATAAACATGGAGACTTTTATTTCATGGAAATGAATACTCGTATACAAGTAGAACACCCTATTACTGAACAAGTAACTGGATTTGATTTAGTACGCGAGCAAATTATGCTTGCAGATGGACAATCTATTTCAGGGAAAAACTATTTCCCTCAAGGACATTCTATAGAATGTCGTATTAATGCAGAAGATCCTTACAATGATTTCCGCCCTTCTCCTGGAAAAATTACATCGATTAATATTCCTGGAGGAAATGGTGTTAGAATTGATACTCATGTATATGCTGGTTACTCAATTCCGCCAAATTATGATTCTATGATTGCTAAAATAATTGTAACTGCTCAAACTCGTGAAGAAGCAATTCATAAAATGAAACGTGCATTAGAAGAGTTTTATATTGAAGGAATTAAAACAACAATTCCCTTCCATTTACAATTAATGGATCATCCTGATTTTATTGCTGGGAATTATACAACTAAGTTTATGGAAGATTTCGTTTTTGACGAATCTTACGCAAACTACGGTGAATTTTAAGAAAAGACAATCAAAATATAAAAGCCAAAACAATAATTGTTTTGGCTTTTTTTATTCTTAAAATGACAAAATGTCTTATTATAATTAATGGTTTAATTCTTGAATAGTTAAAAAAATATAAAACATTTATAAAATTTAAGTTTTTAACTAAATTATAGAAAATGAAATGCTTAACTTTTCATTTTCTTCTATTAAAAATAATTTAAAATTTTATACATTTGCACCCAAATTAAGGTAGATGAATATTACTAAAAATACAACAGGAGATTTAAGCGCAGTATTAACTGTAACTGTTGACAAGGCAGATTATCAAGAAAAAGTAGTTGAAGTATTAAACCAATACAGAAAAACAGCAGATATCAAAGGATTCCGTAAAGGTCAAGTTCCTATGAGTTTTGTTAAAAAACAATACGAACAAGCTGTAATTTTTGATACTGTAAATGATTTATTACAAAAAAGTGTTTCTGATTATATTAATACAGAAAAATTATCAATTTTAGGGAATCCAGTTCCTGTAATCAAAGATATTGATTGGAATGCTGACCAATTAAACTTTGACTTTGAGTTAGGTTTAGCACCTGAATTTGATGTAGATTTATCTAAAATAGAAATTGAAAACTATAAAGTAAAAGTTGCTGACGAAGAAGTTCAAAAATATGTAGATAATTTTGCTGCTCGTTTTGGATCATTAAAATCTTTAGCTGAAGCTGAAGCTGAAGCTGTTTTAAAAGTTGATGCTAAAGTTGAAGGACAAGAAGAAGCTAAAGCGACTTTTGTTCGTCTAGAAGATTTAAAAGATGCATCTGCTTTTATTGGTAAAAAAGTTGGTGATGTTGTTGAAGTAAATACAAATGATATTTTTGATACAGCTGAAGAAGCTGCTCAAGAATTAAATGCAGAAGTTTCTGAAGAAGGTATAAAAGTTACTTATACAATTAAAGAAATCAACAAAACTGAAAAATCAGAGATCAATCAAGAATTATTTGATAAAGTATACGGAGAAGGAACTGTAGATTCAGAAGAAGCATTCCGTAACAAAATCAAAGAAGAGTCAGAAAACATGTACAACAAAGAATCTGACAAACAAATTATCAATGATGTTGTAGCTAAATTATTAGATACAGTTCAATTTGATTTACCAACAGAATTTTTAACAAAATGGTTAATCACTTCTAACGAAAATGTAACTTCTGAAGAGCAAGCGAAAGAAGAATTGGTAAAAATGGACAAAGGTTTACGTTACCAATTAATCGAAGCTAAAATTGCTGAAGTTAACAATGTAGAAGTAAATGCTGAGGAAGTAAAAGAAGCTGCTTTTGCTGCAATCAAAGATCAATTAAAAATGTACGGTCAAACTTCTATTCCAGAAGAAACATTACAACAAATTGCAATGTCTGCTTTACAGAATCAAGAAGAATACAACCGTTTATCATACCAAGTGTTTACAGACAAAATGTTAGACATCTTCAAAAACAATGTAAAATTGAACGAGAAAGAAGTAACATTTGACGAGTTTGTTGACATTATTACAGAAAAAAATAAAGAATTAGCAGAAGCTTAATCACTTCTAAAAAATTCTTTATACCTTTCATTTAAAATCTAAATTTAATAATGAAAAACGTAGGAGAAGAATTTAAAAAATATGCGCTGTTAGACAAAGGAATTAGCTCTTTACATATGGAGAGTTACATCCAAAATACAACGCCTTACATCGTTGAAGAAAGAAAATTGAACGTTGCACAAATGGACGTTTTCTCTCGTTTGATGATGGACAGAATCATCTTTTTAGGAACAGGTATCGATGATCAAATTGCCAATATTATTCAAGCGCAATTATTGTTCTTAGAAAGTGTGGATGCAACAAAAGACATTCAGATTTATGTTAACTCACCAGGTGGTGGTGTTTATGCAGGATTAGGAATTTACGACACAATGCAGTTAGTAAAACCTGACGTTGCAACAATTTGTACAGGAATGGCAGCTTCTATGGGAGCAGTTTTATTGTGTGCAGGTGCAGCAGGAAAACGTTCGGCACTTAAACATTCTCGCGTGATGATTCACCAACCTTTAGGAGGAGCTCAAGGACAAGCAACTGATATGGAAATTACATTGAAGGAAATCTTGAAATTGAAAAAAGAATTATATGATATTCTTGCAACTCATTCTGGTCAAACTTTCGAGCAAATCGAAAAAGATGGTGAACGTGATTACTGGATGACGTCTACAGAAGCAAAAGAATATGGAATGATTGACGAAGTTTTATTGCCTCGTAAATAATTTTAAATTCAATACAAATACAAAAAAAGGATACTCAAAATTTTGAGTATCCTTTTTTTCGTTTACAAATACTTAAAAATTTGTAAAATCATAAGAATGAAGCATAAAAAACAATAGTCTAAAATAGGATAATTTAATCCTTTATTTTACCATAATTTATACTGATAGAAATTAACAAATAAATATTTTCTATCTAAAAGAAAATAAATACCTTTGCATCTTAATTAAGTATAGAAAATTGGAAGAAAATAAGTGCTCTTTTTGCGGAAAAAGCAGAAACGAAGTAAATATTTTAGTATCAGGTATAGACGGTAATATTTGCGATAATTGTATTGAACAAGCTCATGGTATAGTTTTAGAAGAATCTAAGTTCAAAGATAATAATGATTTAATAAAACCATTAGCATTAAAATCACCTAAAGAAATTAAAGAATTTCTTGATGAATACGTAATTGGACAAGATCAAGCAAAAAAAATATTATCTGTTGCTGTTTACAATCATTATAAAAGAATATTACTAGATCGTGATAACGAAGTAGAAATTGATAAATCTAACGTTATTTTAGTAGGAGAAACAGGAAGTGGGAAAACTCTATTAGCTAAAACAATTGCAAAGTTATTAAACGTACCTTTTGCTATAGTTGATGCAACTGTACTTACTGAAGCAGGATATGTTGGAGAAGATGTTGAAAGTATTCTTACTCGTTTATTACAAGCAGCTGATTATAACTTAGAATTAGCAGAGAAAGGAATTGTATTTATCGATGAAGTTGATAAAATTGCAAGAAAAAGTGATAACCCTTCTATTACAAGAGATGTTTCAGGAGAAGGTGTACAACAAGCTCTATTAAAAATTTTAGAAGGTACAATAGTTAATGTACCACCGAAAGGAGGACGTAAACATCCAGACCAAAAATTCATAGAAGTTAATACAAAAGATATTTTATTTATAGCTGGTGGAGCATTTTCAGGTATAGAAAAACATATTGCTGATCGTTTAAAGAAACATGTTATAGGTTTCAAAAATGAGGATCATAAAGAAATAGAAAATCTTTTAGATGAAGTTAATGCTCAAGATTTGAAAAATTTTGGTATTATACCTGAATTAATTGGTCGTTTACCTATTATAACTTATCTAAAAGCTTTAGATAAAGAAGCTATGAGAGCTATCCTAACTGAACCAAAAAATTCATTAATTAAGCAATATACTAAATTATTTGAACTAGATAATAAAGAACTTATTGTTACTGATGAAACATTAAATAAAATTGTTGATAGAGCTGATGAATTAGGTTTAGGAGCACGTGGTTTAAGAGCTGTAACAGAAGAAATTTTTACAGATTTCATGTATAACATTAAAGATTTACCAGAAAAAGTAATAATATAATCAACTGTATTATAACTTTTTAAAAAAAATCATATATTTGTAACTAGTAGTATTAATTATAATTAATACTACTAACAACTAACTAAAAAAAACAACATATAATTATGAAAAAGAATCTACTTGCTTTATTTGCATTAAGTGGAATATTTAGTACTACTTATGCACAAGATACCTATATTAATGACGCTGTTGTTGTAAAAGTGAATCCTAATACTTTATTCTATAATGGAGGAGCTGTAGCTGTAAATACAACTAATACAACTGCTACAACAGAAAAAATCATTAATGAAGGTAATATACAAATTGAAGGTAACTTTTCAAACGCTAATACTACAGGTAAAAACTTTGTTAATAGATATATCAGTACAAATTCTTATGCCCAATTAAAAATTAACGATGTGGGAGATGTAACAGGTAAGATAACAATCGAAAGACCTAATTTTGATGCTACAAAAGGTGAGTATTATGACTTCGGATTACCTTTTCAAGATGATAATATAGAAGATATTATAAATAATATAACTGGTTCTAATAGTACATTTAAAGGTGATTGTAAAGTTAATCAAAATTGCGGTACTAATAGATATAATGAAACTTTATTATTGTGGGATATACATGAAACAGAATATGACCATGTACCTCTAGGTAGTAAAATCATTCCTGGTAGTAATTATATTATAAATACTAGAAATGGTGAATTTAGAAATTTTCTTATTAATATTTCTTCTAGTAATAAATTTAGTACCTATGGTAAACCTAATAATAAAAATCTTATATTAGATAATATAGAAAGTGGAATTGTTAATAAATCTGAGTCTCAATTCTCTGAATTAACATGGGGTAACTGGAAAAATCTTTTAAATAATTATAATGAAAAATACGTTTCTTACTTAGGAAACAATGTCGCTGATACAAATGCTAGATATGGAAAAAATTTACATAGGTTTTCTAATCCATTTACTTCTAATTTAGACTTGAGTGATATATCTATAGATAATTCATGGATTAAGTTTATAATTGATGGAGTAGTCAAAAGTCCTACACAAACTTTTGATCCTACAGCAATAAAATTTAAATTAAATAAACTAACTAGTAATAATTCTAATTGGAATATCGAAAATGGAGGTAGTAATCCTAACATCACTCGAATTAGTGTTTATTTACAAAAAGGAACAAATCAATCTACACCATATTTTTGGGCAGGAAATCCAGATGCTTTAATAATAAAGCCTTTCGAATACTTTGAAATTGATTATTACACAATGATTAAAGCAAGAAATGGAAATAGTAATTTGGTAAAAGCTAATTTTAACATTTCTGACTCTCAAAAAACATTTGAGAATGAATATAAATACAAAAATAATACAACTGGTGTTTATTCTAGAAATAGTGCTAATAATTCTAATGAAGACATTATTGAATCTAAAGGTTTAATTGCTGGTAATGATTTTACTCAATTAGAATTATCATTATTTAATGAAGAAAACTCCCAAGGTGATGCAATATATTTAGTTAATTCTAGTTTTTATAAAACTGGAGATAATCTTGAGGAATCTTTTACATATAATCCTATTTTCTTACATGAAGAAAACAAAGATGGATCTATAATCTTAGAATCAGAAACATTATTTAATCAATTTAACTCAGATGATTATATTGGAAAACCTATTAAAATTGGTTTCAATAATCTAATTGAAGGTCAGGAATATACAATTAATTTGAGATTTTTTGAAAAATCTATTTTAAATAAAGTTAAAAATTTTAGTACTGGTAATTATTATTTATTAGATAAAGTTAAAAATAATGTTACAGAAATTAATTCTGAATCTAAAATCAATTTCATTGCTAATTCTAAAACATATGACCAATATGAATTATATTGGAAGCAGAAACCTAGTCTAAATAATATAAACAATATAAATTCTACGTTTATATACACAGATAACAATTATCAATTTGTTAAATTTGAACAGTCTAATACTACTGCAGATATAGATGTATTTGATTTAACTGGACGTAAAATATTATCTAAGAATGCTGTTACAACAAGTTCAGATTATCAATTGAATTTAAATAATATTTCGTCTATTTACGTTGTAAAAATTACATACAAGAATGGTAAAACAGTAACCAAGAAAATAATCAAAAAATAACACCTATGAAAAATTCTTTAAAATTCTATTTACTATTAATTTCTTTTTGTGTAATAAATGTAAATGTTTTTGCTCAAGATTGTGATCCTGAAGATCCTGATTGTATTCCAACTCCAACTGACCCTAATACAAATACACCTGGTAATCCAGGAACACCAATTGATGGTTATTTACCTGTGTTAATTATTACAGCAGTTACAATAGCAGGTATATATTCTTATAAACAAAGAAAACTTATTCAAAAATAAATTCTTAAATTTAAAACCTCAATCAAATTGATTGAGGTTTTTTTATACTACAAAAACAAACCAAAAATGAAAAATAAATATATACTCCCAGTTTTAGTTTTAGGGAGTTCAGCATTTGGACAATTTACAGTTTCAGGACAATTTGAAAATTACCCAGAAAAAACTGTTCTTGTAAAAATATATGATAATGCAGAGCTTAAATTACTAAAAAATACAAAAACAGATAATCAAGGAAATTTTTCTGCTAATGTCCCAAAAGAATATACTGGAATAGTACGTGTTGATTTACCTACTGGAGAAAACGTTGCGCTATTAACAGATAATAAAAACATTGAGTTTAAAACAACAACAGGACAAGATTTTGCTAAAAATTTAACTGTTATAGAAGGTGATGCTCAAAAAGATTTAGTTAAAGCAGAAGAATTACAACCTTTAAATGATGTACAAGCACAAGTATTTCCATACTTAATGCAAATGTACAAACCTACTGATGAATTCTATGTTGCAATGATTAAAGAAGACAAGCGCATTAATTCTATAAAAAACAATACTAAATTCACTCCTTTAGTTAGCTACATTAATAGTCTAAAAGAATTAAAACAAAAAGCTCAAAATAATACAGATCCTCAATTAGAAGAAAATATCATAAAACATTTTGTAAATGATGACGAAAAATTAGAGCAATCTGGCTTATTTAGTGATTTAGTTTTTGCCTATATCAATTCTAGTATTTCAAAAGCTGGAGGAAAAGATATAGAAAACAATCTTATTTTAGCAACTGATAATATTCTTAATAAAACAGATATACAGACAACAAGAGGACAAAATGTTCTAACAACAATTCTAAACTTTGTACCAGCTGATCAATACCCAAATTTTCACAAAAAATATGTCGATAAAGTAAATGGATTGACATGTAAAATTACTGATCAATTGAAAAAGAAAGTTGGACAATCATCTAGTATAAAAATAGGTACCAAAGTTCCTAATATAACTTTCGATCAAGCTATTAAAGGGAAGAAATCTTTATATGATATCAAAGCAAACCAGAAATTAATAGTTTTTTGGGCTTCTTGGTGCCCTGCTTGCCAACAAGAAATTCCATATATCAAAGAATATTATAAAGAATTTAAAGCAAAAGGAGGAGAAATCGTTGCTATATCTTTAGATTATGATAAAAACGAATTTGATAAAGCAATCAAAGATTTTTCATGGTACAATTATACAGATTTATTACGTTGGGATTCTCCAATTGTAGAACAATTTGGTGTTGAATCTACTCCCACTTTATTGTTAGTAGATAAAGATAATAAATTAATAAAAATTGCACATCACATTTCAGAATTTGAAGCAGCAAAATAAAATATAGAAAAGGTTAAAGATTATTTTTTAATCTTTTTTTATTAAATAAATTGGGCAATCGCTACGCAGCGGGCTTTATGTTTCAATCTTTTCTAATTATTTAGCAGAAATCAAAATATATTTAATTAGGAAAGGATTTCCACTGCAATCCCTATTGCAATCAAAAAATATAACAACTTTTTTATGCGTCATGTTTTGGCATTTTCATTTTCTATATTTGAGAAGATTGTTTAACTTTCATAAAAATTCAGAACATTGTTACAAGCAGGCGATTTCAAAATTTACAATGCATCAGCTGGTGCAGGTAAAACTTATACATTAGTAAAAGAATTTATTTCATTATTACTAATCAACGAAAGCGATTATCATTTCGAGCATATATTGGCAATAACATTTACCAATAAAGCTGCAGGAGAGATGAAAGAACGTATTGTAGAAAAATTAGAAGAAATCGCAAATACAACAAATCCAAAAGAAGATGCATACATCTTAGATTTATCGAACGAACTGAATTTAAAACCTGAAATAATAAAAACGAAAGCTCATCATATACTCATAGCTATCCTACATAATTATTCTAAATTTTCTATTTCAACCATTGATAAATTCAACCTAAGATTAATGAAATCTTTTGCACAAGATTTAGGATTATCAATGAATTTTGATGTTGAAATGAATACCAACGAAATTATCTCTGAATCTGTCGATTTACTTTATTCTAAAATCGGTGAAGATGAAAAACTTACGCAAACCATGATAAAAATTGCGCTAGATAATATGGATGATAATAAATCTTGGGACATTAGAAAAGCACTATCTGAGGATACGAATGATATATCAAATGATAAACATTTACAAGATTTAGAAAAACTGAAAAAAGTTTCTTTAGATGAATTTATTCGCTACAGAGATACAATTTATCAAAATATAAAAGACCTAAAAAATGGTTTAGTACTTATTGGGGAAGAATTTTTTGAATTACTTTCAAAAAATGGTATTTCCGTAAATGAATTACCAAATAAAACGAGAGGTATATATAGTTTTTTCAATAAGTTAAAAAATTATGACGGTTCTGGATTAATTTTACCAAGTGATTCTAATACTAAAGAAATTGAGGAAGGTATTTATTTGGATAAAGTAAAAGATGCTACAGCTGAAGCTATTTTTCCTGAGATTAAAGAATTATTTATTAAAGCAGGAACAATTAATGATTATTTAGTATTATTTACTTCTATTCAGAAAAATATATCATCTATATCACTAATTAATGAAGTTGAAAAATCGTTAGATTCAATAAAAAAAGATTCAAATGTTTTATTGATTAATGAATTCAATACCATTATTAGTAAAAATTTACAAGAACAACCTGCTAATTTCATTTACGAAAGAATTGGTTCGCGATACAATCATTATTTTATTGACGAATTTCAAGATACATCATCTTTACAATGGAATAATCTAGATCCTTTAATAGAAAATGCAAGAGCACAATCTGATACAATTATGTTGGTTGGTGATGCTAAACAATCTATTTATCGTTGGCGTGGAGGAAACCCTATGCAAATGATTGACTTAATAGAAAATAAAGAAGATGAAAAAATTAGTGTTGAAGAATTAGATAAAAACTGGCGAAGTCATGAAAATATTATCCAATTCAATAATGAATTATATACTTTTATTGCTCCGAGTTTAAATTTACCAAAATTTCAAAATTTATACGAAATTGGAAATAATCAATTAACAAATCATCAAAAAGATGGTTTTGTAAAATTAAATTTCATTGAACAAGAAGGACGATCTAAAGATTTATTTAAAGAACAAAATTTAGAATTAGTTCTCAAAACTATTCATGAATGTTTAGAAAATGGTTTTACGCTAAGTGATATTGCTATTTTAGTAAGAAATAATGCACAAGGTATTTTATTAGCAAAACACTTAACAGAAAATAATTTAGTGGTGATTTCTAATGAAGCTTTACTCTTAAAAAATTCATTTGAAATACAACTTATACATTATCTTTTCAAAATTACAGCCAATCCGATAGACGATCAATCAAAAGTTCGTTTCTTAATGGTTGCTTATGAATTACAACTTTTCCAAACAGAAGATTTAACAATTACTGTAGAAAATGCACTGAAAGGAGGTTTAAATAAATTTATTCAACAAACAAAAGCCTTAGGGATTGACATTAATTTTATAAAAGATCAAAACTTATCTCTGTATGATTTTACTGAAAAAGCAATCCGTACACTTTCTTTAGAGGAAAGATCTCCTGCTTACATATTAAGTTTCTTAGATGTTATTTTAGATTATTCTTCTCGAAATGAATCTGATCTTAATTCGTTCTTAGAATTTTGGGATACCATAAAAGATAAAGCGAGTATAAAAACTCCAAAAGGTGTTGATGCAATACAAATTATGACAATTCATAAATCAAAAGGTTTAGAGTTTCCAATTGTTATTCTTCCATTTTTAGATTGGCAAAGTAAAAATTCTAAAATCTGGATTCCTTTAGAAAAAAATGAAGAAACACCTTTTGATACATTTTATGTTGGAATTAATAAAGAATTAAAATCAACAAAAAATGAAAAAATTAAACATGAAATAGATAAAGAAGAAAATCTAGTTCAGCTCGATGAAATCAACACATTATATGTTGCTACAACTCGTGCCAAGGAACAATTATATTTGATGGCTCAGAAACCAAAAGAAAAATCTACATCAAGATCAATTGCTAATTATCTTCATGATTTTGCTTTTTCTAAAGGATTTTCTGGTGATGAAATTATTCTGAAGGGATCTCCAAAACGTGTATCAGAAATAAAAAATAAGAAAAATTCTTCTTCTGAACTAAAACTTTATTCTTCTGATTGGAATACACGTTTAGTGATTAATACAAACTCTGAAAGAGCACAAGAAAAACTAAAGTTTACAGAATTTGGGAATACTGTTCACTCTATTCTATCACAAGTAAATAAAGCACATGATTTGCATAAAGTGATAGAAATTGAAAAACAAAAAGGTTCTATTTCTTTAGAGAATGTGGGACATTTAGAAAAAACTTTGCAAAATCTATTACAAGAACCTAAATTAGCACCTTACTTTGCTGATGATTTAACGGTTCTTAATGAACGAGATTTTATTGATGAAAACGGGCAAGTTTTTAGAGCCGATCGTGTAGTAATTGACAAGGATAATTATTGTTCTATTATTGATTATAAAACAGGTCAACCAGAATTAGATCATCATTTTCAAGTTAATCGTTATGCAGATTTTTTTAGAAATTTAGGTTATACAATCAAATCTAAATTATTAATATATATAGATGATGCTCAGCAAAAAATAAATGTCGTAGAGATTAATGAATGATACTATAAAATTAAAATTAGCCAGTTTACCAGAAACACCAGGGGTTTATCAATATTATAATAAAAAAGGTGATTTATTATATATTGGTAAAGCAAAAAACTTAAAGCGTCGTGTAAGTTCTTATTTTAATAAACAACATGATTCTAAGCGCCTACGTGTTTTGGTGAGTAACATAGAGAATATTGAAACTATAAATGTCAATTCGGAATATGATGCTTTGCTTCTGGAAAATAATTTAATTAAAGAGTATCAACCACGTTATAACATTCTATTAAAAGATGACAAAACATATCCTTGGATTTGTATCAAAAATGAGCGTTTTCCTCGTATTTTTTCTACTCGAAATGTAATCAAAGATGGTTCAGAATATTTTGGTCCCTATTCTAGTCTCAAAACAATGAAAGTTTTATTGGGATTAATCAAAGAATTGTACCAATTAAGAACTTGTTCTTATGATTTGAGCGAAAAAAATATAGAAAATAATAAGTATAAAGTTTGTTTAGAGTATCATATAGGGAATTGTTTAGGTCCTTGTGAAGGTTACCAAACTGAGGAAGAATATGCTGAACAAATTTCTGCTATACGAAATATTATAAAAGGAGAATTTAATGAAGCAAAGCAGTATTTAGTTAATCAAATGACTAAATATGCTTCGGAATTAAAATTTGAGAAAGCTCAAATTATTAAAGAAAAAATTGAAGCTTTACAAAATTATCAAGCTCGTTCTACCATTGTTTCTCCAACAATATCAAATGTTGATGTGTTTTCTGTTTCTTCTGACGAAGAATATGCTTATGTCAATTTCATGAAAATATATCATGGTTCTATTATTCAATCACATACAGAAGAATGGAAAAAGAAATTGGACGAAACAGATGAAGATATTTTAGAACGCGCAATTATTGATTTCTCTGATAGATTCAATTTAAATTCTAAAGAAATTTATGTTCCTTTTGAATTAAGCATCGAAATTCCATTCAGAAAAATTACAGTTCCTAAAATTGGAGATAAAAAACATATTGTAGATTTATCTTTAAAAAACACAAGAATTTATCGATTGGAACAATTGAAGCAAACAAAAATTGTTGATCCTGATAGACATACCAATCGTATTATGAATCAAATGAAAATTGATTTACGTCTACCAGAAGAACCAAGACATATAGAAGGCTTTGATAATTCTAACATTCAGGGAACAAATCCTGTTTCTGCGTGTGTTGTTTTCAAAAACGGAAAACCTAGTAAAAAAGATTATCGAATTTTTAATGTAAAAACAGTCGAAGGTCCAAATGATTTTGCAACAATGGAAGAAGTTATTGAAAGACGATACACTCGTATTTTAGCAGAAGGAGAACCTTTACCTCAACTTATATTAATTGACGGAGGAAAAGGGCAATTAAGTTCTGCTCTAAAATCAATTGATCGCCTTGGATTACGAGGAAAAGTTTCTGTAATAGGAATTGCGAAACGTTTGGAAGAGATTTATTATCCTGATGATCCTTATCCATTGTATTTAGATAAAAATTCTGAAACATTAAAAGTCCTACAACATGTTCGTGACGAATCTCACCGTTTTGGAATTACACGACATAGAAATCGCAGAAGTAAAAATGCTTATAATTCTGTGCTTGAAGAAATTGAAGGAATAGGCCCACAAACAATTAAAGAATTATTAACAAATTTTAAGTCGGTAGAAAAAATAAAAAATGCATCTTTGTTAGAACTAACCGATCTAATAGGGAAATCTAAAGCAAAAAAAATTAAAGATTATTTTTCGAATGATGAAAAATCTACTGATTGATAGAGATTTAACTTCTCTTATAAATAATAAAAAATTACAAGCTATTTTAGCAATTGTTCCAATAGCTTTATTTCTATTAGCTATACTTAGCTATTTTGGAATATTTTTTTCTATGTTTAATACACTTGATACACAATTAGGACACATAGGAAATTCAAAATCATTATTAACAGCTTTTTTAGGAAACTTAATTATATTTATCTTCTTAGTACTAATGAGTTTTTTTATAGGTATTGTGTCTTTTGTATTTTTTATTGTACATGCTTTAAAAAATCCTAATCTTACAAAAAATGATGACCGATTACTTTGGATATTAGCAATTATTTTTTCTAATGTTTTTGGAATATTTTTTTATTGGCTAATACAAATAAAAAGAAAAAATCCTCGCCCTATTGTTGATTTATTTTCAAATGAAGTTTAATTAGAAAATAAAAGAGACTTTAATTAAAAAGCCTCTTAAGATCATAATTAGTGTTAATTTTAATTATTACTTTCTACTGTGTTAGTAATTATTAACTTGCCAAAAGTATGTTATTTAATAGTCTACAACAAATGTTTTTAAGAATACTTTAATATTATTTAACATTTTTATCACATTAATATAATTAAACTATATTTTTTAGAAAAAATTAAAATTATCAAGCTAAAATTTCACATATTTTTTTTAAGATATTTAATAACGAAAATAAAACTCTACAATTTAAGTAGGAAATAATAATTTTTAAATAAAAAAAGTCTGTTTTAATGGTTTAAAACAGACTTTTTTTTATCATTTTATATTTTTATACAAAAGGTAATTTTACTACTTCTGCTAAAATATTTTTATCACGTATTTGTATTCTAATTTTTGTTCCAATTTTAGCAAAGTCAATATGAACATAAGCCAAACCTATTCCTTGTTTCAAAATAGGCGATTGTGTTCCAGAAGTTACAATACCTATTGTATTTTCATAATCATCTACAACTTTATAATCATGGCGAGGAATACCTCTTTCAATCATTTTAAAACCTACAAGTTTCTTTTCTACTCCTGCCTCTTTTTGTGCTTTTAAAATATCGGAAGAGATAAAACCTGTATCTAATTTTGTTACCCAACCAAGTCCTGCTTCTAATGGTGTTGTCTCATCATTTATATCATTTCCGTATAAACAATATCCTTTCTCCAAACGTAATGTATCACGAGCAGCTAAACCACAAGGCTCGATCCCAAAATCTTTACCAGCTTCCATTACTTTGTCCCACATTGCATCAGCTTGCTCGTTTGCAAAATAAATTTCAAAGCCTCCTGATCCTGTATATCCTGTAGCAGAAATAATAACATTTTCTATTCCAGCAAAAGTTCCTATTGCAAAGTGATAAAAAGGAATTTCAGCTAAATTAACATCTGTTAAAGATTGCATTGCTTCAATAGCTTTAGGACCTTGAATAGCTAACAAAGACATCTCATCAGATTTATTTGTCAATTCAACTCCAAAAGTATTGTGTTTGTTCATCCATTCCCAATCCTTATCGATATTCGATGCATTTACAACAGCCATCCATTCGTTATCAGAGATTTTATAAATAATTAAATCATCTACAATTCCTCCCTTTTCATTTGGCATTGCATTATATTGCGCCTGACCAATAGCAACTTTACTTACATCATTTGTTAGTAAATATTGTAATAAATCTGTTGCTTTTTCGCCTTTTAAGAAAAATTGTCCCATGTGAGAAACATCAAAAACACCAACTTTTTCACGTACTACAAAATGTTCTTGGTTAACACCTGAGTACTGTACTGGCATTTCATATCCAGCAAAAGGAACCATTTTAGCACCTAAATCTTTGTGCTTTTGGTTTAATGCAGTTATTTTCATTGTTTGTTTGCTTTGTATTACTTTATAAATATCCCAAAAATAAGGAATTAATTTTTAGAAATATTTTAGTTGATAAAATTATTATCTTATTTTATGAACAATTTTCAGTTTACCTTCCGTTGCTTTATAAGGCTGAAAATACATGATTGATTCTCCTGTTTTAAATTCATTCATAAACTTCTGATTTATTTTTCCAGAAAGTTTTACAGCTTCACATTTTTGACAAGGTTGAATAATTATTGTATCATTGGTATTTCCTTTTATTCTTACAATTTCATAAGAATAATCTTTATTTGGCTTTGATGAAATTTTGCTCTCGATTGGATTATGAAAACTATCTATAAAAAAAACTCGTCTATATTTATTACTACCAATTATAATAGCAACACCAACTAATATCAATAATGTAACAATTGATATGGTTAAAATTTTTTTATAATTCATCTTTTTGGTTAATTCGTAGATTAAATGTAATAATTCATTCCGAATGAAAAAAATATTCGCTTTATTTCCTATCATTTCAATATTATTTACATTGATATTGAATAGTTGTAGCACAAAAACAATTGATAATAAAACAATTAAATTAAATAAATTACAAAATGGAGATTTAATTTTTGTTGGTGCACAAAAAGAAAATTTATCTGGAGCTATAAACAGAGTAACTAGAACATCCAAAAACTTAAATTTTGACCATATTGGATTAATAGAAAAAACAAAAGATTCTATTTTTGTTTTACACGCAACTACAGATGGAGGTTCTAAACGAGAAAACATAGGTAGCTTCTATATTAAAAATCATAAAAACAATAATCAATTAGAGATTTATAGATTAAAAAAAGAATTTCAATATTCTATCCCAAATGCCATTACGAAAGCAAAAACAATGTTAGGAAAACCTTATAATTGGTTATATATCTTAAACGAAAATCAATATTATTGTTCAGATTTTATTGAACGAGCTTTCCGAAATGATAAAATTTTTGAATTAATACCTATGAATTTTAAAAATAGTGAAACAGGAAAAATTGATGATTTTTGGATAAATTTTTATAAAAAACAAGGAAAAAATATACCACAAGATGAACCTGGTACAAATCCAAATCAATTAGCAAATTCGGATAAATTAAATAAAATTGGAATTTTAGTGGTTAGAAAGGTAAAAAAGAACAAAAAGACGGCCGTCACGTTGAGCATGTCGAAACGTTATTAAACAAAATCAAAAAAATGCTTTTAATTAACATCTTAACAATACTATCAATCAATTTATTATTAGCCTTAAATATTAAAATAAAGAATAGAATTATTCTAGTTATTTTATTAGCACTTGGATTTATAACTTTAAATCTGATTTTTAAAACATTTGAAAACTCATTTATTATATATTTAGTTTTACTATTTTCAGTAGGAACTATTTTTGCTAAATTATTTGAAAAATATGCTCCTTTAAATGATAAAATTAATGGTACTGAAAAATTCATAAAATTTAGATTTATCATTTTTAGAATTATTTCCCCACTTCTAATAACAATTTTTCAAATCTTATTATTGAGCGATACTAACATACAAAAAGATATTTTGAAGGACAGTCAACAAAACAGTATAAAAGCTGTTAAATAATGTATATTTTTACCACATGAAACAGAACATTATTTATTCTATTGTATTTTTCTTCGTTTTATTTGGATTAAAATACTTGTTTGATAAAAGTGATACAGAATCTATGCTGATAACTTCACTTATAGGAACAGCTATATTTTTTATTTACCGAGTTATTGTACGTAAATATTTATATAAACAAAAAGACCAAGAAGATTAATTTTCTTGGTCTTTTTTTATTGCATCAATTGCTTTTTCTATATGAGTATTTGCTAAATTTGAAACAATATGTTCTATTAAAAATCCATTTTTATTAAATACAAAGGTTTCTCTTGGTGTTAGCAATCCAAATTTCTTTTTAATACCTAAAAGTTTAGATAGCTTCCCTCCTTTGTCCGACAATAACGGAAAATTTAATTGATGTTTATTATAAAATTTTTCATGTGAAGATGTAGATTGTCCATTAATTCCTACAACAATTGCATCTAATTCTATAAAATCTGCATTCAAATCACGAAATTCACAAACTTCTTTTGTACAAGTTGGTGTAAAATCCATTGGATAAAAAAACAACACAAAATATTTTTTATGTAAAAATTCATCCGAATTAAACCAATTCCCTTTATTATCTTCCAACGAAAAAGTTGGTATATGTTCTCCTATTTTCATTCTCCAGCGTATTCTACAAAATTTCTTGGTGTTTCATAAAGCGTAACTTTTAATTCTAATTCCTTAGAAAGCTTGGCTCTAATTTTATTCCAGACTAAAATAACAATATTCTCTGCAGAAGGATTTATATTTTTAAATTCCTCTATATCTACATTCAAATTTTTATGATCTAAATAATCTTCTACTTCTACTTCTATTATTTTTCGAAGCTCATCTAAATTCATTACAAATCCTGTTTCTGGATCTACTTCTCCTTTTACAGCAACAATAAGTTCATAATTGTGACCATGATAATTAGGATAAGAACACTTTCCAAAAACTTCGAAGTTTTTTTCTTTACTCCAATTCTGATTAAATAATCTGTGCGCTGCATTAAAATGAGCTTTTCTATTTACAGTTACTTTCATCTTATTATAGTTTTATGCCTCAATATACGAAACATAGTGTTCAAAAATTATTTTAAACCATGCTGTATATAATTGAGGATTCTTTTCGATGTCTTTTTTTAATTCATCCAATTCTACCCAACGATAAGCCATAACTTCATCAGGATTAAGATTTGGCTCATTATTATATATACCTATATAAACATGATCTAATTCATGCTCAGTCAAATTATTATCTAAATGAGCTTTGTAAATAAAACTAAATTTAAATTCTAATTCACAATCAAATCCCATTTCTTCCTCCAAACGTCTATGAGCACCTTCTATATAGGTTTCATTTTCTCTTGGATGACTACAACAAGTATTTGTCCATAATGTTGGTGAATGATATTTACTTGCTGCACGTTGTTGTATCATTAATTCTCCTTTAGAATTAAATACAAAAACAGAAAACGCACGATGTAATAAACCTGCAACATGAGCTTGTTGTTTTTCCATCAACCCAAGTTTATTATCATTTTCATCTACTAATACAACAAATTCTTTCATATAACAAAAATAGCTTTTTTATAGAATTAAAAAATAAGTTCAATCTCTTTATGTTTAAATTCTTTTAAAACTGAATTAATCTCAATCATCAAATTTCCTGCATCATTTACATCCCGAATTATTCCATTAATTAATTCTCCATTTAATCTAAATTCAGAAACAACATCTTTTTTGAATAAATTATCTAAATAAGTTTTATGAATCAATTCGATTTTTTTTTCTTCCAAAATATAATATTGATCTTTAAATAGTGACATTAAATCTGTCAAAATTTCATTTATGTCATATTTTTTGTCAGTTACATTCTGTATAGAAGTTGCTTTAGGTAAGTGATTAAAATCAGTTTGATTTACATTTAAGCCTATCCCTATAATAGAATTCATAACTTTATTTGACCTATGATTTTCAATCAAAATACCACAAACTTTTTTTTGATTAAGTATAATATCATTTGGCCATTTTACTTTTGTTTCAAAACCATAACGTTTTATAAATAAACATATAACATTAGAAATCCATTCATTAAAATAAATCATTTCCTGAAAAGAATAATTTGTTTTTAGTAAAAAACTAAAAGTCAAATTTTCTCCTGCAGCAACTTTCCATTCGTTACCAGCATAACCTTTACCTTTTGTTTGATTTTTAGTATGTATGACAGTCCAACTGTTGGCATCTTTTTTGGATAAATCAATTAAATATTCGTTGGTACTAGGCAAAGAATCAAAACTTATTAAGTTCATTTTTTTTTATTAATTTTATACAGAGGTTAAAGTTATTTTAAAATGTTCAAAACTTTAATAAGGATTCACTAAATTTGTCGATTACAAAATTAAAAATGATAGATACTCAATATACAAAGGACTTGCTAGATAGCATTGTTGACGGAATTACAAACGTAAAAGGTGAAGAAATCACTATTTTAGATTTAAGAGAAATTGAAAACGCATTTTGCCAATACTTTGTCATCTGTACAGGTAATTCAAATACACAAGTAAGTGGTATTGCAGCTTCTGTAGAAAGAACTGTGAAAACAGAAATGTCAGAAAGACCTTTTCATGTAGAAGGAACTCAAAACAATCAATGGATTTTATTAGATTATACTAATGTTATAGTCCATGTTTTTCAAAAAGAACAAAGAGAATATTACGATATCGAAAGTCTTTGGGGCGATGCTATAGAGACACGTATCGAAATGGAATATTAATCATAACTGAAACCAAAAAAAATTGAAAAAAAATAATTTTAAACCGTCGGGGTTTAATCCTACTTGGATTTATGCCATTATAGGATTATTACTGATTGCCTTTTTATTATTTTCTGATAATATAGGTGGAGTAGGAAGTACTACAAAAAGTATTGACCGTACTACGTTTTTATCATATGTAGAAAAAGGTTACGTAAAAGAAGCTGATTTAGAAAAAGAAACAGGTAGAGTAAGTGTTTTCTTAACAGATGCAGCTCTTAATACTGAAGAATTTAAAAAATTCAAAAATTCTAACGAAAAATTAAACTTTTTTTCTAGTGCAACACCAAATTTTGTTTTTAATGTTGCTGATGCTGGAAATTTTGAAAAAGATTTTTACGATAACGTAGAAAAAAGCCCTAATAAAACTGCTAAATTAAATACTCAGGTTCCTAGTGGATTTGGAGGATTATTCATGAATCTTTTTGTATCTCTAGTTTTCTTTGGATTAATCTACTTCTTGTTATTTAGAAGAATGGGTGCTGGAGGTTCTGCTGGAGGCGGAGGCGGTATTTTTTCTGTAGGTAAATCTAAAGCTAAATTGTTTGAAGGAGAAGATCATATCAAAACTACTTTCAAAGATGTTGCAGGTTTAGAAGGTGCAAAAGAAGAAATAGAAGAAATTGTAGAGTTTCTTAAAAATCCAGACAAGTTTACAAAACTTGGAGGTCGAATTCCTAAAGGAGCATTATTAGTAGGCCCTCCTGGTACAGGTAAAACATTATTAGCAAAAGCTGTTGCAGGAGAGGCAAAAGTTCCTTTTTATTCTTTATCTGGTTCTGATTTCGTAGAAATGTTTGTTGGTGTTGGAGCATCTCGCGTTAGAGATTTATTTAAAAATGCTAAAGAAAAATCACCTTCTATCATATTTATTGATGAAATAGATGCTATTGGTAGAGCACGTGGAAAATCTAACTTTACAGGTTCTAATGATGAACGTGAAAATACATTAAACCAATTATTAACTGAGATGGATGGTTTTGGAACAGAATCTAACGTAATTGTTATTGCTGCTACAAACCGTGCTGATGTATTAGATAAAGCATTAATGCGTCCAGGTCGTTTTGATCGTATTATTCATGTAGATTTACCTGAATTAAATGAACGTAAAGAAATTTTCCAAGTTCATTTACGTCCTTTAAAATTAGGAGAAGATGTTGAAATTGAATTTTTAGCTAAACAAACTCCTGGATTTTCTGGAGCTGATATCTTTAATGTTTGTAATGAAGCTGCTTTAGTTGCTGCACGTAAAAACAAAGATGTTGTTGAAAAACAGGATTTCTTAGATGCTGTTGATAGAATTATTGGTGGATTAGAGAAAAAGAATAAAGTTATTAAACCTTCTGAGAAAAAGCGTATCGCTTATCATGAAGCTGGACATGCTACTATTGGTTGGTTAACAGAACATGCTGCTCCATTAGTAAAAGTAACTATTGTTCCTAGAGGACGTTCTTTAGGTGCAGCTTGGTATTTACCAGAAGAAAGACAAATTACTACAACAGAACAAATGTTGGATGAAATGTGTATGACTATGGGTGGTCGTGCAGCAGAAGAAGTAATATTTAATAATATATCTACAGGAGCTTTAAGTGACTTAGAAAAAGTAACAAAACAAGCCTCTGCAATGGTAAGTATTTACGGTTTAAATAAAGAAATTGGTAACGTTTCTTACTATGATTCTTCTGGACAAAATGAATATGGATTTAGTAAACCTTATTCTGAACAAACAGCTCAAACAATTGATAAAGAAGTTAAAAAAATGATCGAAGCTCAATATGAAAGAGCAAAAGACATTTTACGAGAACACAAAGGTGAACTAGATATTTTAGCTCAAAAATTAATTGAGAAAGAAGTTATTTTTAGAGAAGATTTAGAAGAAATCTTTGGACCTAGAAAATTTGTGAACGAATTAGATCAAATTCAAGAAAAAGAAGAAGAAGCCATTGAAGCTGGACCTGAACAAGTAATTCAGCCAGAAGCTGGAAATGATATCTAATTAATTCATTATTATATATAAAAAAAATCGTCTTGTTTAAGACGATTTTTTTTTGCATACTACTAATTCAATTTAAATTTAGTACCTTTAAATTTAAATTGAATTTTCTGATTCTAAAAGTCAAAGATATTCATGTGGAAAGCAATTAAAAATTTACTTAAAAAAGCAACAAAAATAACTGAGGAAAATACAAATGAAGAAAATCATATTGATTTATTTCATCCAAATTACTCTGAAAATAATACATCTGTAGATGAAGTTTTTGCAACAAACTTTAATGCTGGTGGTGGACACTTTTTGTTCTGTGAAAATGATAATGAAGCCTTTCAAAATTTAAAAGAAATTATAAAGTATGAAAATGTTACTGAATTAATTTGTTTGGATAGTAATTTACAAGATATTTTATACAAAAACAATATCCCTTTTGTTAGCAATCCCACAAATTCACCATATACGCTTAGTTTTCTTAATTGTGAATTTTTGATCGCATTTGATGGTAGTATAATGTTATCAGCTCATCAAACTTCTGGAAGAAATATAGATGATTTTCCATCAAATTTTATTATCTATGCACGCCCATCTCAATTAGTAGAGAATGTAGGTGCAGCATTACAAAAATTACGAACATTAAAAAAAGAAAACCTTCCATCTAAAATAACTTCCATTCGCGGCAAGAATATGCACAGATTCACGAACATCCAGAATGCGAAGAATATTTATTTGTTATTGGTTGAAGAATAACTATGAAGAATTTTTCAATGAGAGCTATTTCAGGTATTATTTATGCTCTTTTCATTTATTTAGGAACCACTATACATCCAAAGGGATTAATTGTCTTGATGATGATTTTCGGTCTTTTCTGTTTGTATGAATTTCTAAAAATTACAAATCTTAAAAATAAATTATTCCAATTTGGTTCTATATTAACAACTATAGTAATTTTTGCTTATTATAGTAAAGAATTTCTAAATTCATTTGAAATTTCAAATCATTACTTTTTTTATTTAAAAAGTTTATACTTTATTATACCAGTTCTTTTTGTATTCAGTATTTATATTATTTTTAAGTCTACAAATGAATTACTAAATGACTTTGGTAAATTTACATTAAGTATAACATATATTATTTGTCCATTTGCTCTAGCCTTAACTTTACCAAGTTACGATTACAATTTAGGAGAAAAAGTTATGCATTATGAAGTATTTTTTATATTTTTATTACTTTGGTGTAGTGACTCATTTGCTTATCTTACAGGAAGTTTAATAGGAAAACATAAACTTGCTCCTAAAATTTCTGGCGGTAAAACATGGGAGGGTTTTTTTGGAGGAATTATTTTCACACTAATAGCTGGATTTATTATTGAAACCTTTTTTAAAGGTAATCTACAAGGTAATTGGATTATTATAAGTCTTATTATCGCTATTTTAGGACCCTTAGGAGATTTAACAGAATCTAAATTAAAACGATTTTTTAATGTAAAAGATAGTAGTAATTTAATTCCTGGACAT
Source organism: Chishuiella sp. (assembly GCF_032109125.1). Taxonomy (NCBI): domain Bacteria; kingdom Pseudomonadati; phylum Bacteroidota; class Flavobacteriia; order Flavobacteriales; family Weeksellaceae; genus Chishuiella; species Chishuiella sp. The sequence continues at coordinate 195,008 of NZ_DAMCLZ010000002.1, read as the reverse complement.
GGTGGTTTTTTAGATCGACTAGATAGTTTTATATTTGTCGTTCCATTTGTTTATTTATATTATTTATTCATATATACTTTATGAAACTTCACAGAGAGGGAACAGCAATTTTAATAGGCTGTTTAATTATTTTTGCAATAGCTACAGTAGTTTTGCATCACTTTTTTCCAATTTATGGATTATATTTCGCTTTACCTTTATGGGTTTTGTATGGTTTTATTGTGTGGTTCTTTCGCAATCCTATTCGAGAATCAGATTCTTCAGAAAATTGTATAATTGCACCTGTTGATGGTAAAGTAGTTGTACTTGAAGAAGTTTTTGAAAATGAATATTTAAATCAAAAATGTATTCAACTTTCAATCTTCATGACACCGCTTAATGTTCATGTTACTCGTTATCCAATCAATGGTAAAGTTATTTATTCTAAATACCATCCTGGAAAATTTTTAGTAGCTTTTCATCCAAAATCATCAGAATTAAACGAAAGAACAACTGTCGTTGTTGAAAATGAAGATAAAACAAAAGTTCTTTTTAGACAAATCGCTGGTGCTGTAGCACGTAGAATTGTTTGTTACAGTAAAGAAAATGATATTGCTGTCGCTGGAAAAGAATATGGATTTATAAAATTTGGTTCTCGTGTAGATATATTTTTACCTCTTGATACTGAAATCAATGTAAAAGTTGGAGATAAAACCAAAGGAGGAATTCAAAAAATTGCTCAATTAAGATAAATCATTTAGTAGAAATCAATGTTTTTGACTACTTTTGTAGTAAACAATAGTAAAAATAACCTTACAATAAATTTGTACGACATGAAAAAATTAACTCTTTTAGTAGCTATTGCAGCTCTTGCTACTTCTTGTAATTTCAAAGCAAGTGGAAATCATGGAGTAATAGAACTAGAACATGAGCCAGCTACTGCTGAAGAAATGCACCATAAAGTTGAACATGCTGAGCATGAAGAACACGAAGAGCATGTTGAAGCAGCAGAAGTTCATAAAGAAGAAGTAAAAGATTCTACGAAAGTTGCAACAGAAGAATCTGCTCAAGCAAAAGAAAATACAGAAAAAGCTGATCATTAAGATTCAGCTTTTTTATTTTATTTCTATTTTTGATGAATAAAGATTAACATAGCTTTGTACAGTTTCTTTATTGGGTGAAATTAAATATATTTTTTTTGCATTTTTAGCCAATAAAATATCATCATTAGAATCTGTAAATAAAAAATCATATTCCTCATCGTTAGTAAGAAAGTTATTTTTAATTAAGTTAGATAATTTATTTTCTTTAAAATTATCTAAAAGCAATCCATTTTTTACGACAGATCCTACGATTAAAATAGTATCAATTTTTAAATAATTTTTTATGTATTTCTTTAAATATTTTTCTGGAGCAGCAGAAGAAATCGCTAAACTATAATTTAAATTATTTAACTTTATTAATTCATTTAATACATCATGATTAATATATTTATGTAATTTTTCACAAAAAATTATATCATATTTCTCTTCATAATTAAGTAATAACAATTCCTTCTTAAAATCTTTGTGAGATATTTTTTTTATTATTTTTCTTAAAAAAATTAAATACGATATTTTAAAAAATAATCTAAAATTAAATTTTCTTAAACTAATTATCCAAAGAAATAAAACCCAATAAGTAAATGAATTTACAGAGATTAAAGTTTTATCAAAATCAAAAATTGCTTTTTTGTCCATCCAATGACCAAGGGAATCTAATTAATACATCTGAATATAAATAATAATCTGGAATAATTGATGCTTTTGTATCAGTAACTACAACAGATAAAGTTGTAATATTAATATCAGAATTAATATATTTATTAATTCCTTCTAGTACTTTTTTAAGAGTTGCACCAGAATCAACAGCATCATCAACAATCAATATTTTGTCATATTTCAAATAATCAATATCATTTGGTATAAATATATCTCTATGTAAATCCTTATTATTAATTAAAATTGAATGCTCTAAAACTCTCAATTTATTTAATAGTAATTCAGGTAAAATATTAAGACCTTTCTTTAAAATAAATCTTGTTCTTTTATTTTTTTTAATTTTAGTTGAAGATCGTTGACATATGACTCCTACTAAATCTACTTTTTCTGATGTATAAGATTGTAACTTTTGTGCTACTATCTCAGCTAAAGGCATTCCTCCTTCTTTGATACCTATAACTAAACACGTTGTATCATTATCTAAAAATTTAGAAATTTTATTCGTTAAAAATTTATCAAATAAATTATGATTAAAATTAAGTACTTCCATTAAAATTTAGAATCAATCTAATATATTAACTAATATTGTCTATAACTATTGCTGTAAAACAAAAAAAATAAAATTTATTTTTTACTTATCTCTGTTGAATTATGAATAATTTAATTACTAAGAAATAAGAGCACAATATATTACATTTATATCATAAAAAAAGGATGATAATTACATATTTTTTATTTATTTAACTTTTATTTTATATATTAAATTAAATATTAATGTAATAGTAATATATTGAAAAAATAATTTATTAATCTTATTAACTCTCATTTTATGTCTATTTGGAAAATTAAACCATTATCAAAATTAATTGAAGATTCTAAAGAGTCTGATGGTGGTTTAAAAAGATCTCTTTCCTCAGGAGCTTTAATAGCTTTAGGTATTGGTGCTATTATTGGCGCAGGTTTATTTAGTTTAACTGGAATTGCAGCTGCTGATCATGCTGGCCCTGCTGTAACATTATCATTTGTACTCGCTGCTGTTGGTTGTGCTTTCGCCGGACTTTGCTATGCTGAATTTGCATCAATGATACCTGTTGCAGGAAGTGCATATACATACTCTTATGCTACCATGGGAGAATTTGTTGCTTGGATTATCGGTTGGGATTTAGTTTTAGAATATGCATTAGCTGCAGCAACCGTTAGTGTTAGTTGGTCGGCATATTTAGATAAATTACTACTCCAGTTTAATATTCATATTCCGCAAGAACTATTACATGCTCCTGCTGATGGAGGAATTGTAAATCTACCTGCGATTATTATTGTTTGTTTACTTTCTCTAGTTCTAATTAGAGGTACAAAAGAGTCTGCAATAATAAATAATATTTTAGTTATTTTAAAAATTACTGTTGTTATAGTGTTTATAGCTTTAGGCTGGAGCCATATAAACCCAGCTAACCATGTTCCGTTTATTCCTAAAAATATTCCTGGAACAGACTTTGGGGGGATGACTGGTATAGCAGCTGGAGCTGCAGTTGTATTCTTTTCTTTTGTTGGATTTGATGCAGTATCTACAGCTGCTCAGGAGGCTAAAAATCCTCAAAAGGGTATGCCTATTGGAATTTTAGGATCTTTAGTAATTTGTACTATACTATATGTATTATTTTCTTGGGTTATGACAGGCTTAGTTCCCTATACTGTATTTGCTGGTGATGCTTCACCTGCGGCTACAGCTTTTGCTGCAACTGGATATACATTTTTACAAACAATATTAATTATTGCTATTATTGCAGGATATACGTCTGTAATTTTAGTTATGCTACTTGGACAAAGTCGTGTTTTTTATAGTATGAGCAATGATGGTTTATTACCTCCATTTTTCTCAAATATCCATAAAAAGTTTCATACACCTTGGAAGACTAATTTATTTTTCTTAGTTTTTGTAAGTATTTTTTCAGGATTTGTCCCTATAAAAGAATTAGGTCATATGGTTAGTATAGGTACACTATTTGCTTTTTGTTTAGTTTGTGTTGGTATTATTGTTATGCGTAAAAAAATGCCTAATGCAGAAAGAAAATTTAAAGTTCCATTAGTTCCATTAATCCCTGTTTTAGGTGTTGTTGTATGTGTTTATTTAATGACTTCACTTACAAAAGAAAGTTGGTATAGACTTATAATATGGTTAATTATAGGTGTTTTTATTTATTTCTTTTATGGTAAAAAACATAGCAAAATTGATGATTAGATAAAAATAATACATTCATATAAAAAAATCAGATTAAAATTATTTTAATCTGATTTTTTTTATATTTTAATATCAAATATTATTTTTTCTTCTTAAACCACCATACTAGAAAACCTGTTATTGGTAATGAAGCTCCTATTAATGTTATAAAAAAATAAACTGCTCTTCCGAATAAACCTGCATATGAACCTATATGTAAATCATAATTTAATTTTACAATTTTTCCCGCAAAATCTGCTTGATTAAATTCTTGTGCATAAATAGATCCATCATCTAATTTCTGTCCTGAATTTCTATCATAAGAAGCCATTTTCATATCATAAAATTTACGATGAGATTGATATGAAAAAATATTGATTGTCGAAACCGAATCTTTTGGTATTGTGAAGTAATAACCTTTCAGTTTAGAAGATTTTATTGCATCTTCCCATGAAATATGCATCATTTCTGATAATTTATCAGGATTATAATTCGTTATATCGGATTTTAATTCTTTTGGTTTTTCTATTGATTTTCCAAAAGATGTAGACCAATATAAAAATTTATTAAACCAAGGTAAACCATAAAACATACCTGTCATAGAAATAATGATTAATATAATTAAAGAGTAAAATCCTAATACATTATGTAAATCATAATTTAAACGTTTTGTTTTTGCCCCCCATTTTATTGTAAAACTTTGTTTTTTTATTGCTTTAGTCCATTTTTTGGGCCACCATAAAACTAAACCTGTAAGTAAAGTAATAAGAAAAATTAGTGTACTATAATTAATAATTGGTCTACCTATTTCTCTTGGTAACCAAAGTGTACGGTGACCTTTTAAGGCCCAACTAAAAAAATCAAATTCTTTTTGAAAAGATGGTCTTTTTATAATTTCTTTTGAAAATGGATTCACATACAATAAGAAACCTGTATTTCTTTCTCCAAAACCTATTGCAGCTGCTTGTCCAGTCGGTCTCCAAATAAAAGTAGCTTCTTTATCTGGATATTCTTTTTTAGCTAATAAATATAATTCACTAGGAGAAACCATTTGTAAACCCTCATCTCTTACTATTAACTCAGGATAAATAATATCTGATATTTCATCTTTAAAAGATAATATAGCTCCTGTAATAGCTATAATAACGATTATTATTCCAGAAAATAAGCCTAGCCACAAATGTAGCCAGGCTGATATTCGATAGAATAAACTTCTTTTATTTACTTTTTTTTTAACCTTACTCTGTCTTTTTTCCATTTTATTAAAATGTATATGATAAGTTTAATTTAAATCCTAAAGGATTTACAACTCTCCAACCATAATGTGTATAACTCCAAGCTCCTGGATAAAAACCTACATAATTATAACGATCTGTTACATTATTTACAAGAAGTGAGATTTGATAATTATTTTTTTGATATGACATTCCTAAATCAATTGAAAATAAATCATCTGGTAAAAATTTATGATCTTTAACAACTGGCCATACAGCTCGTTTTGCTTGATACTCATAACCAGCAGAAAATCCTAAACCTTCTAATTCTCCTTCTGTTATTGTATATTTTATCCAAGCATTAGAAATATGACGAGCTGTACCATACAACATACCTCCAATTTTTGTTGGATCATTATCCTCTGTAACTTTAGCATCTGTATATGAGTAATTGAACATAATATTCCAATTTTTATTTATAGAACCATTTACATCCAACTCAATCCCTTTAGAAACTGCTTTTCCTGATTGCTCAGACATTCCTGGATAATCAGCTCCTGCAGAAGTAAGTATATTTGTTTTTGTAAGATGATATGCAGTTAAATTTGTCATTAATCGTCCTCCAAACCATGTTTTCTTCACTCCTATTTCTTTATTCTTACCATAAGAAGGATCTGCTGCACCTCCCCCTACAAGAACACCTACTTGCTCTTGAAAAGATTCATCATATAATGCATAGGCTGTAAAAGTAGGAGTTATCAAACCTGTTATACTAAAACGAGGTGTAAATGCATTATTTTTAACTTGTTTTCCACTACTTGCTGCAGATTCTTTATTTGTAGAAGTATAACGAATACCTGCTGCAATTCTTAATTTATCATCTAAAAATCGTGCTTCATCCTGAATATGAAATGATGTATAAGAATAATTAGATAGATACATTGCTCCTCGTTCTCTTAAAGATTTAGAACGATCATATGTTGGAATCATATCCTTTGTTAAATTGCCATAAACAGGATTATAAATATTGAAAATAACTTCACCTTTTTCATTTGTAGGTAGTTTACCTGAAGGATCTTTTATAGTTCCTGCAATTGACCAATCAGCGACATAGAATTTTTTCCCCATATCTAAACCTGTTAATATATTGTGATTTACATTACCAGTTCTAAATTTACCTCTTGTAAAAACCTGACCTACAGTTGAAGTATTTAATGCATCTCCTATGCTTAAGTTTCTAACAACATCACCTTTTTTAACTCCTTTATCTGGATCATCCTTAAGAGCTATATTATTATACTGAGCATAAAGTGATGAACCTTCCATCTCTGATCTTATGTAACCAAATTGAGCTGTTAATAGCCAATCTTGATTAAAATTATGGTTAATTGTCCCGTAAACATTATGTTCCCAAGATTTTGTTGGGTCAATAATAGGGTCACTAAAAGTGAAAGATTTTTTAACTTCTTTAAAACCATCTATTCCATAAATATATTTAGAAAATCCTCCCGTATAATTATTTTGAGAATAAATATATTCTAATGTTACATTTGTATCATCAGAAATGTTATACTTTAAAGATGGGTTTATAACAAATTGCTCATTATCTGTATATTGCTGAACATTTCCTTTTTTAGTTCCCATTAAGTTTAATCTCCCTAAAAACTTTCCATCTTTAGATAATACTTGATCTATATCAGCTGTAGCTCTATATAAATTATAACTACCTAATGTCATTTGAACAGTTTTTTTATTGTTCCCCATTGGCTTTTTAGTCACTATGTTATAAAAACCTCCTGGTTGAGTATTTCCCATCATGAAACCTGCAGGTCCTTTTACAAACTCTACTCTATCAACAAATGACATATCCTCTCTTAGTGGACCAAAACTACCACTAACATCCATACCATTTCTTAAATTTGAAGCTTGAAAACCTCTGACAGCAATACCTACACTACCTTCTTCTTGATGAAGTATAGTTCTTACACCACTAACATTTCTTGATAAACCTTCTGCTGTTGTAAAAATCATTTGATCGTTTAATAATCTTTGATCAATAACTTGTATATTTTGTGGAGTTACTAATAAATTTTCTCCTAAACGTAATGTAGATGATGGAATTGTTGTTCTATTTGCAACGACATTTGCAGTTGATAATTGATAATCAACATCTGATCGAACAAAATTATATTTTATTGTATTATTACCATCTATAGTGAATGTATACGTGTCTAATATTTCTGGATCTTCTATATTAATTGTATAATTTCCTTTGGATAAATTATCAAATTTATAATTTCCTAAATTATTTGTATATGTAACTTGCTCTCCATTATTTAACAATACTTTTGCATTTGCAACAATTTCATTATTTTGATTTGTTACTTTCCCTTCTACACTTCCTTTTTCTTGAGCCCATGCAATTGCTGGTAAAGCAATTAAACTCAATAACATTTTCTTTCTTAACATGTTAGTTATTTAGAATTAGTTTAATTAAATTTGAGGCAAAAATAATTCTAAAAATCTTGTTAAAATTTAGGATTTAGAATAAAAACATTCGAATATGGGAGCAGTAGAAACTTATTCTACATCAGAGAAAGAATTTTTTAACTTTTTAAGTCAGAATAAAAATAATTATTTAAAAAATGAATTAGTAGAATTTCATGTAAATAAAATATTTAATAATTCTGATTTTGTTATAAATGAATATAAATATACTTATTTTAAAGATTATACATTAAAATCTATTACAAATTCATCTAGTAAACATATTGAACTTGCTTTTATATTGAATGATGAAGTTATTGAAGATAAAATAAATGATAAAAAAAATATTTATTTACCAAATCATAATTATATCTACTATACTCCTAATGGAGTTAATGTTGAAATTTATTATAAAAAGAATGTAACTTATCGTAATTTAGATATCTATGTTTCTCCAGATTTTTTTCATGACTTTTTTGAAAAAACATCATACATTGATCCTTTTATATCATCAATTGATAGTAAAAAATTTACACGTTTAATAAATGATGGAATTCCTATATCCCCACAAATGTTTTATGCTTTAAAAGAAATAAAAGAATGTGAATTAAAAGGAATATCAAAAGAATATTTTATAAAAGCACGTATCATGTATCTTCTTCAATTGATTTTTGAATGGATTGATGAGAAGCTGTCTAATCAAAAAAAAGAAAATAATTCTAGATTAAAAAATGATGATATCAATATATTGAATGATATTCAAAATTTCATAAAAAAGAATCCTGAACAATATTACACAATTGAACAATTATCTAATCAATTTTACATAAATGAATTTAAATTAAAAAAAGGATTCAAAGAATTATTTGGAATGGGAATTTATCAATTTTCATCACAAGTACATATGAAGTATGCATTAGAACTTTTAAAAAATAGTGATTTATCTATTAAAGAAATAGCATATAAAACAGGTTATTCTTCTTCATCTGCCTTTTCTGTTGCATTTAAAAAAGAATGTGGAGTCAATCCTAATAAAATAAGACAAAAAAAAGTAAATACAAAAAAGAGTAATTATTAAATAATTACTCTTTTTTTGATATTTGCTATATCAAACTATCTTTAATTAATTTTTCAAATACCTGAAGAACTCCAATTACTTGAATTTCTTCTTCTTTATATTCATCAAAGCTAAAATATTTAATCGCTTCAATTTCATTTGTTGGTTTTATTTCTGTTTTCAAATCATAAAGAAAACAATCTTGTTCCATTTGTAAATTATCTTCTCCGTATGCTGGTGCAGAAATATGAGTATAAAAAGTTAATTCTTTTGAATTTAATTCTAAACTCAACTCTTCTTTTATCTCCCTAACTAAAGCTTCTAAAGATGTTTCATTATTATCTAATTTACCACCAGGTAAATACCAAGCTTTTTTATTCTTACTATAAGTTAGCAATAATTTATTATGATCTAACACAAGTAATCCTGATGTATAAAGACTATTCATGATAACAAATTAGATAGATTTTTGCCATTCCCAAGCAGTAAGCATACTTTCCGTCAATGATATTTTAGGTTGCCAATTCAACTCTTGTGCTGCTAAAGAGTTATTTGCATAGGCTTCCACGATATCACCTAATCTTCTTTCTTTTATTTGATAGTTAACTTTAATATTATTTGCATTTTCGAAAGCGTGTACAACTTCTAAAACTGTAGATCCTGTTCCTGTTCCTAAATTAAAAAATTCTAATTTCGTTTTATTTTTATTTTCTAATAAACGTGCTATAGCTAGAACATGTGCATCAGCAAGATCATTTACATCAATATAATCTCTGATTGCAGTTCCATCCTTTGTAGGATAATCACCACCGAAAACAGACAAATATTCTCTAATACCAGCTGCAGTTTGTGTAACATAAGGAATTAAATTATTTGGTATTCCATTAGGAAGTTCTCCTATTTTTAAAGATGAATGAGCTCCAACAGGATTAAAATATCTCAAACAAATCACTTTTTTATTAAAAGCATTCGAAAAATCTTCTAAAATTTCCTCTCCCATTTGCTTTGTTTTACCATAGGGAGATTCTGGTTTTTTAAGTGATGTATTTTCATCTATAGGCATTTTATCTGCTTGCCCATAAACTGTACAAGATGAACTAAATATAATATTATCTGTATTGAAATCTTTCATTCCATCAAGAATATTTAGTAATCCAACTAAATTATTTCTATAATACATTAATGGTTTTTCTACAGATTCTCCTACAGCTTTATGTGCTGCAAAATGAATAATACCATCTATTTTATTTTCATTAAAAAATTGATTTACTTTTTCTTGATTCTTTAAGTCAATTTCATAAAAAGAAGGTTTTATATTTGTGATAGATGTAATACGATCAACAAAATCTACATTCGCATTAGAAAGATCATCTATAATAACAACTTCATAACCTGCATTTTGTAGTGCGACAACTGTATGAGATCCTATATATCCTAATCCTCCTGTGACAAGTATTTTATTCATTTTTTTATTTCTAGTTTTTTAGTTATCCAAATGTATAAAAATTAAAAAAGCTTCTGAAACAAATCAGAAGCTTTTAAATAAAAATATTTTTTTTAAATTATTTTCCAAAAAACTCTTTTACAGCAGACGTAATAAACATTAATTGTTCTTCATCTAATTCTGTATGCATTGGTAAAGAAATTACTTCTTCTACTAATTTATTTGTATTTGGGAAATCTGCATCGTTATAATGTCCATTATTATATGCCTTTTGCTTACGTAAAGGAACTGGATAATAAATCATCGCAGGAATTTCTTTTTCTGTTAAAAAAGCTTGTAATTCATTTCTTTTACCATTTGTAACACGTAAAGTATATTGATGAAAAACATGTGTACTGTTTTCATTTACTTCTGGTGTTAGTAATTCTTCAATATCTTTAAAAGCTTCAGAATAATAAGCAGCGGCTTTATTACGAGCTTCATTATAACTGTCTAATAAAGGTAATTTTTTACGTAAAACTGCAGCTTGTACAGAATCTAAACGAGAATTTACACCAACCTCATCATGGTAATATCTTTTATACATTCCATGATTCACAATTCCTCTTAGTTTGTGAGCTAATTCATCATCATTTGTAAAAATTGCTCCTCCATCTCCATAACAACCAAGGTTTTTAGAAGGGAAGAAAGATGTACAACCAATATGTCCTATTGTACCTGCTTTTTTACCTTTATAATCAGCACCAATAGCTTGTGCAGTATCTTCTATTACAAATAAGTTGTATTCTTTTGCTACAGCCATTACCTCATCCATATTAGCACATTGACCAAATAAATGAACAGGAATAATAGCTCTTGTTTTAGGAGTAATCGCAGCTTTTAATTTTTCAATGTCAATTGTAAAAGTAGTATAATCAACATCTACTAATACAGAAGTTAACTTCAATAAATCAACAACTTCTACTGTTGCTGCAAATGTAAAATCTGCTGTAATAACCTCATCTCCTGGCTCTAACCCTAAAGACATTAAAGCTATTTGTAAAGCATCTGTCCCATTAGCACAAGGTATTACATGTTTTACATCTAAATAATCCTGTAATTCTGTTTCGAATTGTTTTACTTCTGGTCCATTAATAAATGCCGCAGATCCTAATACATTCAAAATCGCAGTATCTACATCTTCTTTTATTTTTTGATATTGACTTTGTAAGTCAACCATTTGTATTTTTTTCATAATGCAATGAATCTTTCAAAAAACGCAACTAAAAAAAGTTGCTACTATTCAAACAAATGTACAAAAAAAGCTCATTACAAATCTTTAACTTTGCAACATTGTGCAAGAATTTTATAACATATCAATTAAGGCGTACGGAATGGCGTTAAAATTGGCTTCAAACTTTAATAAGAAAGCTAAGCTTTGGGTAGATGGACGCAAAAATTGGCAAGAAAAAATAATATCTTCAATCCAAAAAAATGATAAAATTTTATGGGTTCATTGCTCTTCTTTAGGGGAATTTGAACAAGGAAGACCAGTTATAGAAGCTTTACGAGAAAAATATCCTACACACAAGATTGCTTTATCATTTTTTTCTCCTTCTGGTTATGAAATTCGAAAAAATTATGAAGGTGCAGATTTAATTTTTTACTTACCATTAGATACAAAATCAAACACCAAAGAATTAATAAAATTATTACATCCTGATATATTAATACTGGTAAAATACGAATATTGGTTTAATTTAATTACAGAACTAAATACTAATAAAATACCCACAATTGTTGTTTCATCTATTTTTAGAGAAAGTCAAAATTTTTTCAAAAAAAATGGGAATAATTGGTTTGCGAAGAAATTGAGTTTAATTAATCATTTTTTTGTTCAGAATCAAAAGTCAAAAGATTTACTATCATCAATAAATATTAAACAAGTTACAATAGCTGGAGATACACGTTTTGATCGAGTGAAACAAATCATTCATCAAAACAATCAATTAGACTTTATGGATTCATTCAAAAATGATTCAAAATTAATTGTTGTAGGAAGTTCTTGGCCAAAAGATGAAGAATTATTTATAGAATTAATCACAAATAAATTAAATGATGATTGGAAAATTGTTTTTGCTCCACATAACTTAAATAACAACGAAATAGATTCTTTTATTTCTAAAATCAATCAATCCACAGTAAAATTTTCTGATTTAGAGAAAACATCACTAGAAAGTTTATCAAAAGCAAAAGTTTTTATACTTGATACAATTGGTATTCTATCGAAAGTTTACTCTTATGCAGATATAACATATATTGGTGGAGGATTTGGTGCTGGAATACACAATACCTTAGAAGCTGTAACATTTGGGAATCCTGTAGTTTTTGGACCTAGATATAAAAAATTTCAAGAAGCTGTTGATTTAGTAGAAATAGGAGGTGGATTTTCTATAAGTAACCAAACAGATTTCAATACCATTTTTAAACAATTAATGGATAATGAAAGCTTTAGAACTGAAGCTGGTCATAAGGCTAAAAATTTTGTTATGAATTCCCCTAACTCAACCAAAATTATATTACAGTACTTAGAAAAATATAATTTCAATTAATTTAATTAGAAGTTACAAATAGGCACAAAAATTGTATTCTTGTTTAATTCTATTCAACTATAACTATGGATATAGCTTTACTCTAGCAAAATTACAAATACAAGCTATTGTAACATATTAAAATAATATACATGAAAAAACTAATTTTTGGACTAGCAATATTTGGTGGTTTAAATACAGCACATGCACAAATTGATTTAGGTGTAAAAGGAGGAATTAATTTTTCAACACTATCTAATTATCCAACTTCAAAATTTAAAGTGGATTATTCTCTTGGAGGATATGCTAATTACGCAATTACTGACCAATTCAGTTTTCAACCAGAGATTTTATATTCTAAACAAGGTGCAGGTTTAAAAACAAATTCTAATGCTAAATCTAGATTAGTCACTCATAACATTAATATTCCATTAATGGGACGTTACGAAATTATGGATGGATTCAATGTTGAGTTTGGTCCTCAATTAGGTTTCTTAGTTTCTGCTCAACAAAAAATTAAAGATGGGAAAACAGATATAAAAACTAATGTAACTGATAATTTTAAGACATTTGATTTTGGTCTTAATTTTGGTGCTGGATACAAAATTTCGGATGAAATAGAAATAAATGCTCGTATCACTAAGGGGCTTACAGATATCAATCATAATCCTGACGGTCGAAAAACAACCAATACCTATTTTAATATTGGAATAGCTTATAAGTTATCTGAACTTTAAAAGAATACATAAAAAAAACTTCAATTAAAAAATTGAAGTTTTTTTTATGTATTCTAATTATTTGTTTGTTGGAAGTGAGATCATATTAGAATCTATTCTCTGATCTTTTTCTAAAAATATTTTACCTCGTAAAATACTTTGGATTGTATTAATTAATTCCTTCTCAAAAGAGTTTCTCAATTGAGATTGATGATAGATTAAAGCAACTTCTCTTGTAGGAACAGGAGATTCAAAATCTTTTATATTACCTTTTAAATCATTTGGTAAATCTTCTGCAACTAAAGATGGTAATAAAGTCATTCCATATCCATCATTAGCAAGTTTTATTAAAGCTTCAAAGCTACCTGATTCTAATTTTATTGGTCTATTCTTCATATGAGAAGTATCACATAAAGCTAATACATTATTTCTAAAACAGTGACCTTCTTGTAAAATTAATAAATCAGCTGTATCCAAATCAGATTCTTTAATTCTATCTTTATCAGATAAACGATGTCCTTTAGGAACATAAGCAATTAAAGGTTCATAATATAATGGTTTTTCTATAATCTGATCTTCATATAATGGAGATACAACAATTCCAAAATCTAACGAACCGTCTTTTATTCCTTTTACTATTTTATCCGTCTGTAATTCTTTTATTATAAGATTAGATTTAGGATTATTCTTCTGAAAAGTTTTATAAAATAATGGAACTAGAGAGGGTAAAACAGTTGGAATAACTCCAATAACAAAATCACCTTCTAGTAAACCTTTTTCTTCGTTTACAAGGTGTTTCATTCTATTAGCCTCCATCAAAATTGTTTTTGCTTGGGCTACTATTTTTTCTCCTATCTGAGTTATTTTAATTGGATGAGAAGTTCTATCAAAAATATCAATATTTAATTCTTTTTCCAATTTTTGTATTTGCATACTTAGCGTTGGCTGAGTAACAAATGATTTTTCAGCAGCAATTGTAAAGTTTTTATGCTCTGCTACTGCTAATACATATTGTAATTGTACTAATGTCATATATTAAGAATAATATTCTATAAATATTTGTGATAAAGGTAAGAAATAATATTATTAATATATATAATTAATAGAGATAAAAAAAGCTCGGAAAACCGAGCCTCATTTATTTTATTATTTTACTTACTTAATTCATTTTGAATTTTTGAAGTCCAGTCATTTAATTTTTTAGCATCTTCTGGTGTTAACTTCTGAGTAATTTTTCTTAACTCAGATGATAAATCCACTGCTTGCTTAGTTAATTCAGCTAATTTATCTTGGTCACCTGTTGTTGCAGCAACCTTCATTTCTTTAGCTAATTCTCCGTATTTTTTTATCCACTCATTTGCTTCAGGAGAAGAAAATGTTGGTATATCATTAATAAAATCATCGATTTTATCTACATTTTCTTGCCCTTTTTTGATTTGATCAGTTACAGTTTCTTCAAGTTGTTTTTGAGTGTTTTCTACATTTTCATCAACTTTTTCTTTTTTTGATTTACAAGAAGAAAAAGAAACAACAGTAATTGCAGCAACAGCTATAAAAAATTTATTCATTAGTTTAAGTATTATCGAGTTAATAATTGTAAATGTATAATTATTTTTTATTTTTTATTTAACTTTCTTTAGAAAACTGAACTTCATATAGGTTAGAATAATACCCATGTTTTGCTAATAACTCTTCATGTGTTCCTTGCTCAACAATCAACCCATTATCCATTACTATAATTTTATCAGCATTTTGTATTGTAGCTAAACGATGTGCTATTATAATCGAAGTTCGTCCTTCTGTTAATTTATCTGTAGCTTTTTGTATTAATTCTTCAGACTCTGTATCAATAGAAGAAGTAGCTTCATCTAAAACTAAAATTGCCGGATTGTATATATATGCTCTTAAAAAAGATATTAATTGTCTTTGTCCTACAGAAAGTGTCGCACCACGTTCACTTACCTCACTATAATATCCTTTTGGGAGAGAATTTATGAAATCATCAATACCTATTATTCTTGCTGCATTTTGTACTTCATCTAATGTAATTGCTTTATTGCCTAGAACAATATTGTCGTATATTGTTGTATTAAATAAAAAGACATCTTGTAAAACTACTGCTACATGCTCTCTTAAATTTTTCAAATTCATATCATAGATATCAACATCATCTACTTTTATAATTCCTGAATCGATATCGTAAAAACGACTTAATAAATTAATTATGGTTGATTTCCCCGCTCCTGTAGCTCCTACAATGGCAATTTTTTCTCCTGGCTGAGTTGAGAAAGAGATACCTTTTAAAACTAAATTATTAGGAACATAAGAAAATTTTACATCTTCAAAATCTATTTTTCCTTTTACATTTTGTAGCTCTATTTTTCCTTTATCTAGTAAAGTTTGGTCGTCATCTAAAATTTTAAATACTCGATCAGCTCCTACTAAACCACGTTGAATTGTATTAAAT
Source organism: Chishuiella sp. (assembly GCF_032109125.1). Lineage (NCBI taxonomy): Bacteria > Pseudomonadati > Bacteroidota > Flavobacteriia > Flavobacteriales > Weeksellaceae > Chishuiella > Chishuiella sp. Next base: position 179,096 of record NZ_DAMCLZ010000002.1, on the reverse strand, counting down.
CGTTCTGCAATTGCTCGCATAGGTGCTGTAAGTAGAGTTACATATTGTGTAAAAGCTATTAAATCTCCAACAGAAACATCTCCATAGACAGCTGTCCTTAATCCTCCAAACCAAATTAAACTACCTGTTGCTAATGCGGAAATAATGTCGACAACAGGAAATAATAAAGAAAAATAAAAAACAGTTTTTAGATAATTCTTTTTAAGATCATCATTTATTGTTACAAACTTATTATATTCTGCTTGCTGACGATTAAAAACTTGAATAATATTCATTCCTGTTAATCGTTCTTGTACAAATGTGTTCAATTTTGCTACAATTGTTCTCTCTTCTTGATAAACATTTTTTAATGCTTTCTGAAAAAACCTTGTTATAATCATCATTAATGGTAGAATCACAATTACAACGGTTGCTAAAACCCAATTCATCCAGTACATAACAAAAACAATGAAGACTATTTTCAATACATCACCCATCATGACTAAAATTCCATCATTAAAAACTTCAGCAATAGTTTCTATATCAGAAACAGAGCGTGTAACTAAAACACCATTTGGTGTTTTATCAAAATAACCAAGTTTAAACTTGATAAGATGATTATATAAGCGAACGCGAAGTAAACGTATTACACGTTGCGCAACTACATTTGCTAAATAAACCATGAAAAAAGACAAAATCCCTTCGAAAACTAGAATTAAAGCTAATTTTATAATTTGAACTTTAAGCCCAGGTAAATTTTTAGTTTGTATATAATCATCTATTATATTTCCTGTTAAGTAAGGTCTATAAACAGAAAAACATGCACTAAAAACAGCAACAAAAATAACAGACCAAAATAAATATTTACTTTGAGCCCCAATTTGTAATACCCTTTTTAATCCATTAAAATCAAACGATGAATTTTCGTTATTTGAACTCATTTTTAAATAATTCTTTTGGATATTGAACATCAACTAAATATAATCCATGAGCTGGTGCAGAAGCCCCTGCAGATGAACGTTGTTTTTGTTCAATGATTTCTATAAATTCTTGGATAGAAATTCTTTCTAAACCAACTTCTACCAATGTACCTACAATTGCTCTTACCATATTACGTAAAAAACGATCCGCTGTTATTTGAAAAACAAGCTGTCCATTTTCATTTTTTTTCCAGAAAGCTTCTCTAACATCACAGATATTTGTTTTTACATCTGTATGTAATTTAGCAAAACTTCCAAAGTCTCCCTTTTTTATTAAAAATTTAGCAGCCTCATTCATTTTTTCTATATCTAATTCACGGCTAAAAACCCAAGCGCTTTCAAAAGAAAATGGATCTTTGAATGGTGAAATAAAATAATTGTATGATCTTGAAGTAGCATCAAAACGTGCATGAGCTTCATCATCCATTAAAAATATAGAATAAATAGCTATATCTTTTGGTAAAAAAGAATTTAATTTTTTGATTAAATCTATATTCAAATCTTGTTCATAATCAAAATGAGCAAACATTTTTTTTGCATGAACACCAGAATCTGTACGGCCAGCTCCTACAATAGATATTTTTTCTCTAAGTATTTTAGATAAACGATCTTCTATAACTTCCTGAACTGAAATTTGATTAGGTTGAATTTGATAACCAAAATAATTTTTTCCGTTGTATGCTAATTCTAAAAAATAACGCAATTGTTGTAAATTTGAAAATACAAAAATACAACCTTTTGAAGAAAATTCTTTTACTTTCGGACACACATTCTTACATTGATGATAGAATTATAGAATATGCTAAACAAGCTGATGAAATTTGGCATGCTGGAGATATTGGAGATATTTCTGTAACTGATCAATTAGCTACTATAAAACCACTCCGTGCAGTTTATGGAAATATTGATGATCAAAAAGCTAGAGCTGATTTTCCTTTAAATAATAGATTTACAGTAGAAAATGTAGATGTTTGGATAACACATATTGGTGGATATCCTGGTAAATATAATCCTTCTATTCGTTCAGAAATTTATTCTAATCCTCCCAAATTATTTATTTGTGGACATTCTCATATCTTAAAAGTAATGCCAGATAAACAACTTGGCTTAATACACATGAATCCTGGTGCTGTTGGTAAACATGGCTTCCAGAAAGTACGAACAATGTTACGATTCGAGCTGAATGATGGAAAAATTGAAAATTTAGAAGTTATTGAATTTAAAAAATAAAAAAATAGAAACACAAATCATCATTAATTCAACTCATAATAAAGATGGTAATACATCTCAATTAATTAAAAAATTATATCCTAATTCAAAATCAATTAAACTTATTGATTATAAAATAGAATTATATAATTATGATGAAAAATATTCTGATGACGATGAATTTTTATTGATTATCAATGAAATTATTAAATACGATAAAATAATTTTTGCTACTCCTGTATATTGGTATTCTATGAGTAGTTTAATGAAAATTTTCTTTGATAGAATAACTGATTTAATTGGTACGCAAGAAGAATTAGGTAGAAAATTAATGGGTAAAAAAATAGAAGTAATAACAACTTCTAACGGGAATAATCTTGGTGATAATTTCTTTTTACCTTTTAAAGAAACTGCTGATTATCTACACTTAGAATATATTGATGGTAAACATTATTAATTTATAAGACAGTTAAGACAATATATACTGTCTTAACTATCTTATTTACTCAATTTAAATTCTTTTAGGATTGTTATAAATTTAGGATTGTTTATATATTTTTTAAATTCGTGAGAATCTTGTCCTGTAAAATCCGTTTTCTCTAAAAAAGTATATGTTTTATTAAGTTCATTATATAAATCATCTTTATAACCAAAATCTGTTGGTGTAAAACTACGTGAAAGAAAACCTACTCTTCCTTTACCTAAAACATAATCTGTATTATTTATAGTAATATGCATTTTCTTTAATTGAGGAGTAAATTGTTTTAATTCATCTGCATCTGTTACAAAATCTACTCTACCAATTGCAGGAGCAAGCATAATACTATAGAACCTATTATTATTTTCTTTTAACTCTAAGGCATCCGAATAATCAACATGATGAACTTTTTTAGCTCTTTTTATTTCACTACTTTTTAAAGAAGGATTTACTAAAGCACTAAGAACAACAGATGCCCCACGGCTATGAGATATAAGATACACATCTTTGTTAGAAATAGAATTCAATATTCTCCTCAATCCAAAAACACCTGCTAATTGACTATTTGTTGTTGCAGAAACCCAAACTTTAGCTGCTCCAAATAAACTTTCATTTACTAATCCATCCCAATAAAAATTAAGAATTTCATCATTAGAATTATTAATGTTCATGTAGCTTTTAGCTTTATTATAACTAGATAAGCTAGACAAATAATCATTATCTATTCCATGAACAAATATGATAACTCTTTTTTTATTCCTAATTCTTTCAGATATAGCTTTCAATCTTAGATTTTCGTAATTAATTAATTCATCTTGAAAACTTTTCTCTGTAGCTATTTTCATCAAAGAATAATCATTTCTACTTGCATTTCTTGGAGGTTTCCCAAATTCTTTTAACCAACTATCTGGATAAAAATTACCATTTTGATCAACAAAAGAACTTGTTGTATTAGGTTGGATAAAATTATTAGGACGCTGAGAATCTGGCACATTATGTATTGCAGCACAAGAAGTAAGAATACTTATTAAAAATAGATAAAATATAGGTTTCATTTGGATTGAATATTTTGCAAATTAAATACTAAAATTTCAATAAATAAAAAAATATCAAATACAAAATTAAAGTTATATAACTCATTAATAACAACATGAGGTTATATTAATTTCTTTTTTAATAAGTGCTGAAATCCTTGTAACCATTCTCTTGATTTTCCTTCGTCTATATAACCAACTTTTAAATATAATTGATAAGCTGATTTATTTTTAAAATTAACAGCAAGTACTAATTCTTCAATATTTGTATAATTGCTTTTTATAAATTCATCTAATAAATACATTGCTTTTTTACCATAGCCTTTGCCTTGGTAAAGATGATTTATAGACAAAGAACGCAATAAAAGCGAATTAATATTATTAGTAAGTTCTAATTTATCTTTTCCATAATCTAAAATGAAAAAACCGATTGGTTTATCCTTCAATACTATTGTAATAGCTTTTAAATTTTCTTGATCTATTCGATTATTCATTTGTTCTATTGCATGTCCAGGTAATGCAGTAAAATTAATTTGATCTTGAGGTAAATCAAATTTTATTAATTCATCATAATGACTTTTATGATATGATTTTAAAAAAATAGTTTCTCCCATATATTAAATATAAAAAAAACGTTCAAGAATAATCTTAAACGTTTTTTTTATATTTTTTAATTCTTACTAGTTATTTATAACTCCAGAACCTACTAATTCTTCTCCCAAATACCAAGCACAAAATTGACCTTCTGTAATTGCAGATTGTGGCTGTTCAAATTCTACAAACATACCATCTTTTGCTTTATGCAAAATTGCTTTTTGTAAAGGTTGACGATAACGAATACGAGCTAAAACTTCCATTACCTCATTTTCTTTTAAAGTCAAATCTTCTCTAACCCAATGAATTTCGTCTTCTTTAATAAATAAAGCTTTTTTTAATAAACCAGGATGATTTGCACCTTGTCCAGTGTAAATAATATTTTCATTAACATCTGTATCAATAATAAACAAAGGTTCTACTTTCCCTCCTACTCCAAGTCCTTTTCTTTGACCACGAGTAAAATAATGAGCTCCTTGATGTTTACCTACAATTTCTCCATCTTCTTTAGTGTAAGAAAAACCATTTGCTTCGTGAGCTAATTCTTCATACTTATTATTGAATACTGGTATTTCTCTGTTATATTGTTTCCAATCTTTTGCAATTTCTACAATTACACCTTCCTTAGGTTTTAATTGTTGTTGTAAAAATTCTGGTAAGCTTACCTTACCTATAAAACATAAACCTTGAGAATCTTTTTTATCGGCTGTCACTAAGTCTTGCTCCTTAGCAATTCTTCTCACTTCAGGTTTTTCTATCTCTCCGATTGGAAATAATGATTTACTTAATTGTTCTTGAGATAGCTGACATAAGAAATATGATTGATCCTTATTATTATCAGCACCTTTTAATAATTGAAAAATTTCTTTTCCATTTTCATCTATCGTTGATGTTTTTCGTGCATAATGTCCTGTTGCAACATAATCTGCGCCAAGATCTAATGCTGTTTTTAAGAATAGATCAAATTTTATTTCTCTATTACATAAAACATCAGGATTTGGTGTTCTCCCTTGTTCATATTCATTGAACATATAATCTACTATTCGCTCTTTGTACGAATCAGACATATCAATCACTTGAAAAGGAATATCTAATTTTTTTGCAACAAGCAAGGCGTCTGCACTATCTTCTATCCAAGGGCATTCATCTTCTAATGTTACAGATGCATCATTCCAATTACGCATAAATAAACCTATTACGTCATATCCTTGTTCTTTTAACAAATATGCTGTAACACTTGAATCTACTCCTCCAGAAAGTCCTACGACAACTCTTTTCATTTTATATTTTTTCAGACGACAAAGTTACAAAATAAAATTCTTGAAAATAGTTATCTATTATTCTATTGTTTTAATTGTTCAATAAGATATATCTATATATCTCTATTTTAAAATAAGCTTATTCGTATTAATAATTGCCTTTTCATTCTTTTCTTTGATCCACTGCTGACCTTTTATTCCTCTCATGATATTATCATAAGTCCTCATTAAAAATACATTATATACAGCTTCAGAAAGATTCTTAGGTTTATGTGCTAATGATCTTAAACTCATTGAAAAGCCTGGTGTCAAATACTTCATATAGTGCCACCAACCTTCAGGCATGTAAAGCATTTCTCCATGTTTTAAATCAGCATACATAGGATTAATATATCTTAGAGCTGGCCATTTATCAAAATCAGGGTTATCAAAATCAATATCTTCTCGGCAAATAACAGAATGAGGTATTTTATACATATACTTCGTATCCTGAGGAGGTACAATAATACATCTTTTATTTCCTGCAAAATGGAAATGCAAGATATTAGCTAAATCAATATCATAATGCATAAAAACATTAGATCCCTCTCCTCCGAAAAAAAGCATTGGCATTGATTTAAAAAGATTCAAACCCAAGTCTGGCATTTTATAATCTTTTTGTAATTCTGGAACTTGTTTCATTAAGTTATATAAGAAAATACGTAAATCAGTTGGTTCAGTTTTTAATAAATCAACATATTCAGACATTTTCATTCGAGCGATAGGTTCATTTACTTTCTTTGTATAATCTACAGGATCATTATTATATAAAGGAACAATTTTATCTCCAGCTACTTTCTTAATGTACTCGAAATTCCATTTTTCATAAGCAGGCCAATCTTCAGTAATTTTTTCTACAACAACTGGCTTTTGAGGTTTTACGTAATATTTTTGAAAATCTTTTGCTGAAATATTTTCAACTCTCTCAACTTCACTAAAATTAAAACTCATTTTTATGTAAAATAAAGTACAAATTTACATAACTTTTTTGTTAAAAATAAATGATTAATTATGATAATTTTTAGTGTTTTTTTCAAAATATAAACAAAAAAAAGACCAAGTAAACTTGGTCTTAATATAATTGTATAAATCAGTTTAGGCTAATCTTTCAATTAAAGCCATATAAAATCCATCATAGTTTGTTTGAGATGGATAATGCATTTTTTCTGATATTAGTTTATAATTTGAGTGATTTGCTAAGAATTTTTTCACTTGCTCTTCATTTTCTTGTGGAAGAATAGAACAAGTAGCATAAACCATTAAACCTCCTACTTTTATAATTTTAGAATAATCAGATAATATTTTTTCTTGAGTTGCTATAATTTCTTCTAAAAACTCAGGTTTTAATTTCCATTTTGCATCAGGATTACGTTTCAAAACCCCCATTCCAGAACATGGAGCATCAATCAATAAACGGTCAGCTGTACCTTCCATTCTTTTTATTGTTTTAGCTTCAATAATCTTTGTTTGAATATTTTGAACATTATTTCTTTTTGCACGACGTTTTAACTCTTTTAACTTCCACTCATAAAGGTCCATTGCTATAATTTGACCTTTATTTTCCATTAAAGAAGCTAAATGCAATGTTTTACCTCCTGCTCCAGCACAAGCATCAACAACTCTCATTCCTGGCTCTACTCTTAAATATGGAGCGATTAATTGAGAACCTGCATCTTGAACTTCGAACCAACCATTCTGAAACTCATCTGTTCTAAATATGTTTGTTTTCTCTTCTAACTCTAATGCATCTTGATATTTAGATAAAATTTTTGTTTTTATTCTACGATCCTTCAATGCTTTTTGTAATGTTTTACGATCTGTTTTTATTGTATTAACACGTAAAACAGTTGGTGCTTGAGAATTCATTGCATGAACTTCATCTAACCAACGATTACCTAAAGATTTTTCTCCTAGTTCGAACATCCAATCTGGATAAGATTCTGCTACAGCAGGATTTTTAGAGGATGTATGATGTCTTTTTAAAACTTCTTTAGGGTAAATTTTTTGAAATTCTTCCCATTTAGGTAATGTTTGCTCTGGATCTAAGGCAAACCAAGTACCTACAAATTCCCATATAGTTTCAGGAGAAAGTGGGCGACTCATCGCTCCTTCAACCAAACGTTTCCAACGAACTAAATCATAAACAGTTTCAGCTATAAATCCACGATCTCTAGCTCCCCATTGTTTGTTTGATTTTAAAGTACGTTCTACTTCCTTATCAGCATATTTCCCCTCGAAGAAAATCTGTTGCAATGTGTCAGTTATCCCGACAAATAAATTTTTATATGGTAAAATCTTCATAATTCGCTACAAATTTACAAAGTCTAATGAGAATTGACATAAAAAACTTTCTTCTTTATCATTTTTAGTAGAAAATTTTTCTTGAATTAAAGTCTATGAAGTTTTTTTCTTATCAAAAGAAATGGTAATAAATACATTAAAAATAAACTTACCTAATTAATAATAAGCTTATTATATAGTGTTTTAATTGTAAGAAAGATTAATAAATAAGAAAAGTTTAATTAGATATAAAAAAAACGGGTTTAAGCTCCTCAGCTTAAACCCAATTGATTTTTAAAAACTTACACTGTAAGTACAAATTATAAATTTAAAAAATCAATCTTACTCTCTACTACCTATTGTCAAATATAGAATTATTTTTAATAACAAAAAAAATATTTTTAATTTTTATTTATAAATATTGAATAAATATAACATTAAGACTTTATTTTTAAGTTATTGTAAAGAATAAATTAAAAAATATTCAATAATGTTTTTGGATTAATATTTGTTATTTTTAATATACGTTTAATAAAAGTTATAAATTAAAACAAGATGAATATCCAAGTAAGGAATTTAACAATTAATGATTATAGTGATTTAACACAATCAACTAAAGAAGCTTACGATAACCAAATGGATACTTGGACAGTTGATGAAATCAAAGAATTACTAGCCATTTATCCACAAGGACAATTTTGTGTTGAAGTAGATGGTAAAGTTGTAGCTTCTGCACTTAGTATAATTGTTAACTCAAAAAAAACAAATTTAAATTCCAATTATGATACTATTACATCAAATGGTAAGTTTTTAAAACATGATCCCGATGGTGATACAATGTATGGAATTGAAGTATTTGTTCATCCCAATTATAGACAATTAAGATTAGGTCGAAGATTATATGATGTGAGGAAAGAACTTTGCGAAGAAATGAATCTAAAATCTATCGTTGCAGGTGGTAGAATACCTAATTATCACAATTATTCTAATGAACTTTCTCCAAGACAATACATAGAAAAAGTTAAAAGAAAAGAAATATATGATTCTACTTTAGCCTTCCAACTATCTAATGATTTTAATGTAAAAAAGATTTTAAAAAATTATTTAAAAGAAGACAAAGAATCCTTAGAGTATGCAACATTATTAGAATGGAATAATATTTATTATGAGCCAGAATTAACATCCAACTCACCGACAAAACGTAACATAAGAATAGGTTTGGTACAATGGCAAATGAGATTGTTTAATGGTTTACAGGATTTTTATGATCAAGTAGAATTTTTTGTGAATGCTGTGAGTGATTATGGTTCTGATTTTATAATGTTTCCAGAATTTTTTAATACACCATTAATGAGTCCATACAATCATCTTAAAGAAATTGAAGCTATGCAACAATTAGCTACAATGACAGATGATATTGTGAAAAAAATTCAAGAATTAGCTATAACCTATAATATCAATATTATTTCTGGCTCAATGCCACATATAAAAGAAGATAAATTATATAATACTTCATTTTTATGTCATCGTTCTGGTAAATTAGATTCTTATAGTAAAATACATATCACTCCGAATGAGTTTAAATATTATGCACTGAACGGAGGAGACGAAATAAAAGTTTTCGATACTGATTGTGGAAAAGTAGGTTTACTAATTTGTTATGATGTAGAATTTCCTGAATTGAGTCGTTTATTAGCAGAACAAGGAATGGAAATTCTATTTGTTCCTTTTATGACTGATACTCAGAATGGATATACACGCGTAAGAAGTTGTGCACAAGCAAGAGCTATAGAAAATGAGTGTTATGTTGCAATTGCTGGATCTGTTGGTAATTTACCTCGCGTAAATAACATGGATATACAATATTCACAATCTGCTGTATTTACACCTTCAGATTTTTCATTTCCTAATAATGGTGTAAAAGCTGAAGCAACTCCAAATACAGAAATGGTTTTAGTAGCAGATGTTGATTTATATTTATTGAGAGAACTGCATGAATATGGAACAGTAAAAACAATGAAAGACAGGAGACAAGATTTATATCAAGTGAAATTGATGAAGTAATAAAATTATTTAAACTTTAAAAATTATATTTATTTTTTGGGCAATTGCTCCGCACCGTGCTTTCCCGCTATATCTTTTATAAACAATAAAATTTATTTTTTTCAAAGAAGAATTGTTTATAAAAGGATGCCGCTTCAATCACTATTGCAAATTCGTGATTAAAAATAAATAAGATTCTTCGACAAGAATAGAATGACATAATATATAATAGAAGTTTAAAACAACTTCAAGATAAAATAATAAACCCACCAAAAATTTGGTGGGTTTATTTAATAAAAGGGAAAAATTACTATTAATAGTAAGTATATCTTCTTACATCTGCAATGTGTTTTGCTAAACGCATTACCTGATGACTGTATCCATATTCATTATCGTACCATACATATAAAACTATGCTTTTACCATCTTTTGATACAATCGTTGCATTGCTATCAAAAATAGAAGGAGCTGTAGTTCCTATAATATCCGATGATACTAATTCATTATTCAAAGAGTATTTAATTTGTTCTACTAACTCTCCGTCTAAAGCTGCTTTTTTAAGCGTTTCATTCAAATCTTCTTTCGTTGTTGTTTTACCAACTTCTAAATTAAGAACAACCAAAGAACCATTTGGAACTGGAACACGAATAGCATTAGATGTTAGTTTTCCTGCTAAACTTGGTAAAGCTTTTGCAACAGCACTACCTGCTCCCGTTTCTGTAATTACCATATTTAATGCTGCTGCACGTCCTCTACGGTATTTTTTATGCATATTATCAACCAAATTCTGATCGTTTGTGTATGCATGTATTGTTTCTAAATGTCCTTTTACTATCTGGAAATTATCTTCAATCACTTTTAGTATAGGCGTAATAGCATTTGTTGTACAAGAAGCTGCAGAAAAAATAGTTGTATCATTTGGACTATATTCTTCATGATTAACTCCGTAAACAATGTTAGGAACATTTTTACCTGGAGCAGTTAACAATACTTTATCAGCACCTTTAGAAGATAAATGTCTTGCTAAAGCCACATCATCTTTAAAAACTCCTGTATTATCTATAATTAAAGCATTATCAATCCCGTAAGATGTGTAATCAATATCTTCTGGTTGTGATGCTGTAATCATGTTTACTGTAATCCCATTTATGATTAAAGCATTATTCTCATGATCTACAACTACACTTCCATTAAAATCTCCATGAACCGAATCATGTCTTAATAAAGAAGCTCTTTTTTCTAATAAAACAGGATCTACTTTATCACGAGTTACAACTGCACGTAATCTTAATTGTTCACCTTTACCTGTTTTCGAAGCTAATTCACGCGCCAATAATCGACCAATTCTACCAAAACCGTATAATACAACATCTTTTGCATGAATAACTTTAGAATCTATTTTGTTTTCTAATTTATCATTTAAAAAATCTTGTACCGTTGAATTTTCGTTTTGATATTCTGATGCCAACTTTCCAATATCAATACGTGAAGCTGGTAAATCTAACTTAGATATTCCTTCTGCTAACGCTAACGTTTCTGTGATAGAAATAGGTTTACCAATAAATTCTTCAGCATACTGATGTAAATTAATTATATCACTAATACTTTTATCAACCAATTGGTTACGAAAAAGAACTAATTCAATCGATTTTTCGTACCATAAATCAGAGATAATTTTTATGAACTCTATGACTTTCTTATTTGTTTCGTTAAATGACGAAAGCTGTTGTTCGTAAGTTGGCTTGCTCATTTTTTTTAAAAATAGATTTATGTTTCTTGTTTTGTTTTGGCAAAATTAAACAATTATAACGATTTCGTGACTTTTTTTTACTAAAATTGATAATTATCATATTTAAAAGAACATTTCGATACGAAAATAAATAATTTTAATGAAAAACAATAGATTTTTTAATAAAATTAAAAATTAATTATAACCTCATAATATACTCAATTAAAGATTATTATAATAAATAAACAAATAAAAACAATCAACTAAAACGTTATAGTTAATTATTTAGTTTTTATAAATAGTTTGTTTATTCCAAAAAACATTCTATATTTGCACTCGCAATACCGAAATAAACGGTGTTAAAGGAGAGTTGGCAGAGTGGTCGAATGCGGCAGTCTTGAAAACTGTTGAGGGTCACACCTCCGGGGGTTCGAATCCCTCACTCTCCGCTGAAAGGGATTCTATCATTTAGAATCTCTTTTTTTGTATAAATAAGTAAGTTTTCTTCCTTCATTTTCAAATGATTAATCGAAAATAAATCCATCATTGTAGGTGTTCGATAAATCCCATTTTCATAGTATAAATTGCTGTCGAACACTATATTTACAAATTCTCTTTTCTGTAAAGTATTAGCTTTAGAATAAACAAACTTCATATCTGTTAATTGATTCAGATTCTTTTCTAAGATTTTAAAAGCAACTTGTTGATCAGTACTATATCGCTCTATTGACCCTTTAAGAGTTATAATTTCATCATTGTAACTAGAAAACCAACGTTGATACGTATCCTTACTTACTTCGTTTTTAATCCATTTTTCTTCTACCGAAAATAACTTCTCTTGAACTGCTAATAATTGATTTTGTTTTTCAACAACCTTTTTTCTATTGTTTGATAGCTCAATTTCAAGTGTTTTACTTGTTTCAGATTTAATTTTATTGAGTTGAATAGATGATAAACTCATTAACTCACAAATTTGAAGAAGTTGATTATGAGCTTTTATTGCACTAATGTTGTTGTGTCGTGAATGTCTGCATTTATAATAGTAAAAATATTTTCCTGATTTCCCTCTCGATGGTGCTCCTGATAATGGTGTTCCACAATGGCATTTTAATATCCCTCGTAGAGGAAGTTCATCATCTATGACTACACGCTGTTTAATTGGGTTTTTAAATTTTTCTTGAACCATCATCCATGAAGTTTTATCGATGATTGGTTCATGTATCGCATCAAATAATCCCCCAGGATAATTTTTATAGGCTTCTACTTTTAATAATCCTGCATAGACAGGATTTTTTAGAACACGTTCAATCGCCATATTTCCTTTGGTGGTGAAACCAAGATTTCTAGCTTCTTCTTTTATCAAATAAAGTGGTGTGTTTTTAAGAAAAGCGTCATAAATATGGCGGACAATTTTAGCTTCTTTTTCTTCTACAATTAGCTTTCGTTCTTTTCGTTCTCCAATTTTCCTGTAGCCAAATGGAGCATTTTTAAAAACAAATCGTCCTTCTTTTGCTTTAGCAGTATAAATACCGCCTTTCACCTTTATACTTCGATTAATGTTGTCTTCTTCGGCTAGAAGTAATTGTAAACCTGCTCTGAAAAAACTACCAGGCGTGTCGTAATCGAAGATTATTCCCTCTGTAACGCTTACAACTTGAATGTTGTATTTTTTCTGAAGTAATTTTACCATACTCATCGCTTCACCTGCATCGCGACTAAAACGATCCAATTGGTCGACAAGAAGATAATCAACAGCTTTGTAATGTTTCTTAATAAAATCTTTGAGTTTAATAAAATCTGGACGATCAAATGTGCGAGCACTTTTACCACGATCAATAAAAGTGTCTATTAATTTAACTTCATTAAATTCTAACCATTGATCAGTATAAAGTTCTTGTCGTTCTATTGAACCATTACTCTGTCCGAGCTGACTAAACCTAAGGTATCTTATTGCTCTTTTCATAGTATTCCTTTAAAGTGGTAGATAAAATGATCTCTATAATCAAATTTACAACTTTTTCTTCCTTCTTAGCTAGTCTTTTTTGATTTATATCAATATTATCTTTTTGATTATCAGTTATTTTTAAATATCCATCACCTTTCTTCATTATCTTAGTCTTTATTATTCATAAAGTTTTTAAACATTTGAATCGTTTAATAAAAAGTAGTTCTAAATGATGAAGTAGCTATAAATAGGTATTTATTGGAAGTATATGTCAGGTATTGGTTTTGATTAATTAAGGAATTAATCAAGAGGTTAGTTTTATTGTTTGGTGATCTCTAACGCAAAAAATAGTAGACTAGCTAAAATGTATTTTTTGATGTATATTCTTCGACAATCCTTCGACCGTTGTTCGAATGATGTTCAACAAAACATACTTTTTCTCGAACCATTGTCGAAGGACACTCGAACAAACCTCGAAGAAATAGACTATTTTGTCCTTCAAAAAAAATAGACGATAAGATAACAAGTATATCTTATTGTGTAAAAAAGAAAACCTCGCTTAAAATATTTAGCGAGGTTGTATATTCATTGTTTTTTATCTTAAATAATTTCCAATACATCTCATGCCCTCTGGGCAAGACGAAATCTTAGTTATTATAGGCAGTAATATTGTTAGGATCCAATTGCCAAAAGCTTAGTTTCTAATTCCTCAATTGAAGACCATTCTGTACAATTAATAGGTGTTTCGCTTTCGAAGTTGATTAATGCTTTCAGAAGAGTTTCAACTTTATTAAAATAAATATGATTTTCTTCAAGTTTTTTTAATGCATTATATGGTTTTTCTTCATTTGCTATTTCTTCAAAATAGGCTTCTTCAAAATTTGGAAGAGAAGCTAAGAGTCTAGTAGAAGTACCTGCTGGTTTTGAATTTATAGCCTCCAAAATATTAGGATTATTTCCCCAAGCAGGATTAGCCATTTCTTTTCCTTTTTTGGTTGTAATTCTTGGCAAGTCACAATCGTGAAGAACAGAATAATCTGAACCAAAATGATTAAGAATCTTGATAAGCGAGACTATAGTAGCTTTTCCACGAGCTCTAATAATATTTATATTATTATATAATTCAGGTTTTTGTCTTTTGATATAATTGAAAGCTGTATATTCTGTATCCCCTTCGACAACTATAACTTTTCCGCCAAAAAAGAATTCAGCAACATAAGGGTCACATAAATTAAGTAATTTTAAATTTCTTTTATCTTCATCATCTAAGTTAACCTTATCAGGTCTAAAAACAGTAGTTCCAATAATATCACCATTCTCTTGTTTTTCAACTTTAATAATTGTTGTATTGTCTTTTGAAAAATCTATAAAAATTGGTGAATGAGTTGTAACCATAACTTGCCAATTACCAGTTTCAGGTAATTCGTAAAGTAAGTTACAAGCCTCTCTTATAGCATTTGGATGTAAACATAATTCAGGTTCATCAATTAGTAATAAATGAGGTCTGTTTAAAGCCCCTTCAGGTTTTGCTTTTTGATTGTTTTCCGATATGAATTTTAGTGCTGTCCATAATAAAGTTCTACGTGCACCACTTCCTTGTCTATCGATTGTACTTAAATATCCATCTTCGGGTCCCATTAATAACTGTGTATCTGCTTTAAAAAGATTAATTGCATTATCTAAATTATCTTCGGCTTTGGCGTCAAAATCGATTTTATATTTTGGAAAAACTTTACTTATAAGTGTTGTTAATTCTTGATTTACTTCATCAATTTGATCTTTAGCCTCATCAAGAATTTTTTTCTGTAACTCTTTAACTTGTCTTAAAAGCTTTTGATATTCGTTTTCTTCTTCTCCTTCTTGGTTTAGATTTTTGTAATTTTTAACTCTTTCAGTCAAGGCTTGCATAATTAATTTCTTAATTTCATCTGCTTGCTTTTCTGGCGAATCAAAAGCATCTACTTTATGAGGTTCAGGTCTTCTTGAATTTGCGACATTTGGCGCTCCCCAAGGAACATTATCGCTCCAATCTTTTACTTCAACGTCAAATCCTTGTCTTTTAGGTTTTCCTTCACTTTCCCAAATGAATTTTTCCTTAACTATAAAATCTCCATTTTCTTGAATTTCTATCCATTTTTCTCCTGGAGCATTATCGTAGACTCTTGTATGTATTTCTATTTCAGGTAAATTTTCTGGGTCGATTTTGTTATGCGGGAAATCTTCTAAACTCAAGTTTGCTTTATTTGAGCCTTGAGACATAGCTAATTCATAAGCTTTAAGAATAGAACTTTTTCCTACATTGTTTGCTCCAACTAAAACTACTATATCATTTAAATTTATTTCGACAGGTGTACTTCCAATACATCTGTAGTTTTTGATAATTAATTTTGTAAGTTTTGGTTTTGCAACTTCTGGGTTATCTGAAACTAAAGAAACTTCTTCAATCTTTTTTGTTTTTGCCATTATTTTTTGAGTTTTATTGAGTATAATAGATGGTATGTTCTCAAACATACAACAACCATTTAATAAAAAAATACGTTTTCACGTAAAAACAAAAACCTCCTTAAAAAAAGCTTCTAAACATGTTATTATTTATACTATTTTGTGTTTTTGTACCTAAAATTGGAGTTGTGCAACAGTTACCCATGTTATGCGTTCGCTTTTATTTTTCATCAATTATTTCAGGCATTGTTGGATAAGATGTCATTAAACTAATCATTTTGGGTAGAAACCATTCACGACAAATGTCTTCATACATAGTCCCAAAGTTAGTTAGTTGATGCCATAAAACAATAATTTTATCTTTCGCAATTCTCCAATCTATTTCATCATTTTCTAAAATAGTTTTTACTTGAATTAGGTCAAATTTTGCTTGTGGTAATACTTGCCACTCATTGTGTTGCCATATATCCAAATCTTCTATTTGAGAAATAAAGTATAATATTTGAGTTTTAATTTCATATGGTTGATAGACTTTATCTTTTTCTATTTCATCTCGGTATGTCCAAACTGGATAATCTTTGTAGCCAAAAATATGTTTGATTTCGTTTTTTTGAAACGAAAATTTAGAAAAAGCCGCAAGAAGTTTAGCTCTTTTGCCATAAAATTTGAGAGCGTTGTTCGCTATATCAGGGTTGGATAATTTATTTAACGATGGTATATTAAATGTCACTGAACCTTGTTCTGTATATTTAGGGTTTTGTGGTAAAATTATTTTATCAATGTAATCGTTTACACATACAAAATATGTCTCTCTATTTTTTATATCTACAACAAATAATAAGACAGGAACACTACCACCTAAAGATTGAAAGGTGAAAATTGAAGTTGTGTCAAAAGGATATTTTATTACGTCAAGTTTAGTATAAGATTTTCTGTTTTCATTCCATATTCCTTTAGCAACATTTCCAACTTCATAAATAATTTCTTGCTTTAATTGTAATTCTTTTACCGATTTTACTTGGACATAAATGAATTCACCTAAAGTCTCAGCAACATCCTCATCTATTAATTCAAAAAGTTCGATAACCAAATCAATTCCATAATCTGGGCGATTAAATTCTCTAATTACCCAGTGCTTTGGAATTTGACATTTTATAATTTCATATGATTCATCCTCCATTACATGTTGAAGAACTCTTTGTTTCTTTCTAATCATTTAGTTTATTCTAAAGTGACGTATAACATTGTTTTCACGAAGCTAATACAATATATGTTTCATAAAAAAATATCAGTAATTAGCCTAAATAACAAATATACAAACAAAACTAATTCATAACCATTGTTGTGTAAGTATTTCTTTAATTAAAAAAAGATCCTTATTAGAGCCTTTATTCATTATTATATTTATTAACATCAAAATCGAAATCTAAAAGAATTTTTGGATGAACATTTAAAGCTTTAGCTATTCGAATTAAATTACGTATAGTTAAGTTCGTTTTTCCTTTTTCATACTTATTAATATCGCTTGAATCAATTCCGCTTAAGTATTCTAAATCATCTAAAGTTTGATTGTTTTTTTCTCTAAGATGTGAAATTTGCTTTCCTATTTCAACTAAAAATTCATCTGTTATATCCATTTCTACAGTATTTCAAAGCAAAATGAGATTATTATTAAAAATATCTTTAGGAATATATCCCTATAATTAAAAAATATTGTTATATTTGTATGAGCGAATTGATAATTAGACTTTTAATAGTCATAATTAAACGATGTAATCTCGAACCGAAACGACCAATTTTCTATCGAGAGTATCGTGGAATCGCTCCATGTCTCAAAAGTTTTGTACTTTCGCATACGGCATGGGCGGTTTTCACATATCCTTTAGGTAGAAGCTTAAATTTATTAAGTAGGGTTTGGTCGCCCTCGGTACTAAAGTGTGGATCCGCCTTGCTTTTTTTGCAAGTATTTCTTCATACACGAGAAACATCGTTCCATAAAAACCCAACACAAAATGAGAACGAAACAATTTCCATTCATCCGTAAAAAACCACCAGACAAAGTCTGTTGGCTTACTACTTCTTTTTAAAGAAAAATACTCCGTATTTATAACATTTTAAAACACGGATCGTAAAGCAAAGGGCTATCCTTTCTTTACACGCCCTCTATCAGAGCCTCAGTATTGAGACTTTGACAGCATTTGTTTTACCTTTTTTATTCGGACATTAAAAGTAAAACGTTTCATGTCATTTACCAAATTTATTGGGGCTACTACCTACTTTAAGTTGTAAGCAATGAGTATAGTTGAAATGACTAAAATTCATTTTAAGTTATGAAACCTAAAAACTTGCAATAAATCAAAACTATTATAGTAAAACCCATTATTATGCTAGAAAAAGAATTTGAATTATTAAAAAAAGGTAATTCTACTGCTTTGGAACGTATTTATATCAGATATAATAAACGAATATTTTGGTTTGGTAAACAATTAATTAAAGATGAATTTGTAGTGGAGTGTTTGTTACAAGATGTGTTTCTGAAACTTTGGGAATATCGAGAAAAGATAGAGTCCCCTGATCATATCTTTTTCTTTTTGAGATTTGTAATGAAATACAGTTGCTATTCTCATTATGCTAAACCGAAGAATAGATTTTTTAGAACTGTGAATTCATTAGAGAACTATGAGAATTATCAAAGTTATTTAGCTGGATATGATCCAGCTGATGTAATAGAAAACCTGAACGAACAAGAAACGCAACAGCACTATTTTGATGAAATTATAAAATTATTACCCCTTTTAAGTACTGAAAGAAAACATTTGATAGAACTCTGTTTAAAACATGGATTTCAGTATAAAGCCATTGCTCATGTAATGGGAAGAGGAATCACCGAAACAAGTAATGAAATTAAAAGTGCTATTGAAGATCTTAAGAAGATTTTAAGTCACCAAGATAAGTTAATTATTAAAACCAAAACAATCTCTACAGAAGAGAAGCAAGAAAAGATGACCAAAACACAATCGTTGATTTTACAACTTCGATGCGAGCATAAACAATCTTTTGCAAACATCGCAGAGGAATTACAATTGTCACAGAAAGAAGTACACAATGAGTTTATAGTCGCCTATAAATTTACCCAACAAAATAAAGTTCAATCCCTAAACTATTGATGATGGAGAAATCTACTTTAATACTCACTCGAAAAATACAGTTAATTGTTGATTTACCTACCCAAGAAGAACGTCAAGAGGTTTTGGAAACACTTTATAAATGGAGAAACAGGTGTTATAGAGCCGCTAATTTGATCGTTTCACATTTGTATATACAAGCGATGGTAAAAGAGTTCTTGTATCTTTCAGAAGGGGTTATACAAAAGTTGGTTGATGAAAAGAAAGATGAAGCAGGAATCTTACAACGTTCGCGAATAAATACCACTTATCGTGTGATATCAGATCGTTTTAAGGGTGAAATTCCAATGAATATCTTATCGTGTTTAAATAGTAGACTCCAAAGTACTTTTAACAAAGATTACCAAGAATATTGGAGAGGAGAAGCTTCTTTAAAAAACTTTAAACGAGATATGGCATTTCCTTTTGGATTGGAAGGTATTAGCAAATTATCTTATCATCCCGAGAAAAAAAGTTTTTGTTTTCGATTGTTTCAACTTCCATTCAAAACCTATTTAGGAAGAGATTTTACAGGTAACAGAAAACTATTGGAACAAGTAGTGAATGGTGAAGTTAAACTTTGTACGTCGCAAATAAAAATAGAAAAAGGGAAAATATTTTGGTTAGCTGTTGTAGAAATTGAAAAAGAAAACCATCAATTACAACCAGAAACTATTGCAGAGGCTTCCTTATCATTAGAATATCCATTGGTTGTAAAAGTAGGTAAATCTCGGCTTACCATCGGAACCAAAGAAGAGTTTTTGTATAGAAGATTAGCGATACAAGCGTCTCGTAAACGAATGCAAGTAGGAGTAACCTATGCGAAATCGGGCAAAGGAAGAACGAGAAAACTAAAAGCGCTAGAAAAAATGAGTGAATTAGAACGTAATTACGTACATAATCGATTACATGTTTACAGTCGAAAGCTAATTGATTTTTGCATCAATAATAAAGCAGGAACACTTATTTTATTGGATCAAGAAGAAAAAATAGAACTAGCCAAAGAAGAAGAATTTGTACTGAGGAATTGGAGTTACTATGAACTGATGACTAAAATAAAATACAAAGCTGACAAAGCAGGAATTGAGCTTATTATAGCATAAATTATAATTTTTGAGGGCGATTGTACACCCGTAAGGTGAGGTTGATTACGAACACTCACTAAATGTAAATAACATATACAACAGCTCACTTATCGTTTTTTCACCAATAGATAATAGCAGGATACTCCCAACATGAAGGCAGGATAAAGGCAACATAGTGACAGTAGAATGTATGTTAAATATTTTGTAGTCCTGTTATCTAGAATTTTTTTATTTAAAAGGACAATTCGAATATTAAAAAAACAAACTCGGATACAACTCTTAAGTCAGTTTCGGAAATTTATTTAAGTAAATGAATTTGAATATTATAAAAATTTTGTTTGTCTATGTTTAACCTTGATTGGGTAAATAATAGAAATTCAAATCTTAAAACACTATAATTTTGAGGGTGATTGTACACCCATAAGGTGAGGTTGGTAATAAACACTCACTAAATGTAAATTACATAAACAACGCGTGGGTTCACTTACTTTCATCAATAATTAATAGCAGATACTCTTTGATGTTAAAAGCAAGATAATGAGAACGTATATTTGTCTGAAATTCGTATTTCGGAATTGGAGTTCGTTTACAACAAAGTGAATTTGTGAGAAAACATTTTTCATCTATCTATATTCAACTTAAAAAAAAAAATAATAGAATTTCAATCCTCAAAACACTTTAATTTTCATCCACTATTTTCTCGGCTTATTAAAGAGTTTTTATCGGATAGGTGAAAGCATAACATCTGTCATCCTTTCAATGGCTGTGACAGCCAACTTTATTAAATATTTTTGATTATTCACTTTCATAAGTGATTTGATTAAAAAGGATAGATTTTCAATCAAAAGAAATAAAAAGGCAGCTAAGTTTGAAAGGACTCCTGCGCTATAGCCAGCCAAAAGCTTACGGCATAATGAAACAGAAAAACAAAAATAAAATTATTTTTTCTGTTTCACCCTTTGGGACTTAATCCGTTTCCTTTTGTCTCTGCACTGTCCTTTCCGATTTACTGCTTTCTTTTTCTCCTTTTTCTTTTGAAAACTAAATCTAAATAAAGATTTAGTTATTTCAACTGCTTGTATATACATATAGTAAAATGCTTTTACATAAAAACGTACAATTGTAATTACGTATTGATGTAAATATGTACATACTTATTTATTTAATCTTTTATCTATCTATGCCTCTATTTGTATAAATATGGACATACCTAATGACATTCATTTATGAGTATTTATAAAGAATGGTAAATATTTAGTTGAAACCAAAAAATGTTAATTGGAATTCTAAACTGAAACTAGAATAAAAAAATTATTACAAACCTTACTCAAAAAACAATCTTACTTTGTTTGATAATTATGATTGACTATTTTTTATCTTGACTTTTAGAAGAAATAGTAGATTAAACAACGGTTTTCAAAACCGATTAGTTTTATTTCAAATTAATTCGTTTTAACCAACAATTTTTTATGATCACAAGATCATGGCAAGTTGTGTTTTGAGGCACTCGAAATGAATTTCGTGCCTCAAAACGACTTGCTCTGCGAGACTAGAAAATCTTCCGAAGTCAGTATTTTGTCAAAAAAATAAATATTAAAAAGATTTTATTTTGAGGAAGATTAGAATCCCATCTTTTTTATGTTAATTCTAACTATAAATCATAAGATATTTTTTATAAAACACTAATCATTTAAAATCATATTTTCATCACATATAAATACCTTTTTATCATACAGAATTGTAATTGAGTTACTATGACAATAGATTTGAAAAAAAATAAATACATGAAAAAATCTATTTTAATAAGTCTATTATTTTTGTTTTTCATCAGCTATGTTGATGCACAAACTTCAATTAAAGGAAAAATTATTGATACAAATGGTAATCCAATTGCCTTTGCTACTTTAAATATTCAATCTACTACTGAAACAAGTATAGGAATTATTGAAAAAGTGTCAGATGAAAATGGATTATTTGAAATTTATCTTCCGAGTAACGGAACATATACGATTATCTCTTATTATGGAAACTACTCTGAGGCTAAACAACAGTTTGATTTTAATATGCCTGAAGATTCAATTACTTTAACTGTTCCTAAAGAAGAAAATCAAAATATAGAATTAAAAGAAGTTATCGTTAAAAAATCAAAAGCTTTAATTGAAAGAAAACTTGATCGTATCGTAATGAATGTTTCAGATAATTCTATTACTACAGGAAAAACTTCTATGGATTTGTTTCTACTTGCTCCAGGAGTTTTTTTTAACAATGGAAATATATCTATAAATGGCGTTTGGGGTGCACGTGTAATGGTGGATGGAAAAATGCTTAATTTAAGTGGAGATGATTTAAGAAACTATTTACAAACATTACGTTCAAATGATATTCAATCAATTGAAATAATTGCACATCCTTCTGCTGAATTTGATGCTGAAGGTTCTGGAGGAATAATTAATATTATTTTAAAAAGTAGTTCTAAACAAGGGTTTAATGGATATATAGGGAATGATTATTCTATTGGTTTAGGTAAATATCCTACCTATAATCCTTATGTTTCATTAAATTATAAAAATGGAAAATTTGGTATAAATGCAAATTATTCCTACAATAATTCAAAAAATTATGAAGAATTAGAACAAAAAAGAGATTTTGTAGATAAAGGAATATATCGTCAAAATACAAATAATGTAATGAAATCAAAAAGTCATCGTATAAAATTTGATTTGACTTATGATATTTCTGAAAAACAATTTTTAGGTATTTCTTACATAGGTCAATTTAATAACTCATCAAACAATTCAATTTCAAATTCATCAATTGTATATCTTGATAATGCCAAGAATGTAAAATCAACAGGTAGATTCCCAACAGACTCAGATTCAAAATATCATAATATAGGATTAAATTATACCATTAAAACAGATAGCTTAGGCTCTAAATTTTCATTTATATCAGATTTTACTCATAATAATAGAAATGGAAGTAGCACGAGTGATAGTAAAGATTTTAATGATATTAACACTATTATTAGAGATACTTTATTTAAGCTTTATTATCCTAGCGAAGCAAAAATAGTAACAGCTGACTCTAAATATAATTGGATTTTAAAAAACAGACAAAATTTAACTTTTGGTGCAAAAATTACTTCTACAGAAATTAATAATACAAATCATTACGAAGTTTTTAATGATATTTGGAATTCGATTCCATCACTTGACTTTCAATTTGATTACAAAGAAAAAATTTATGCAGGTTATGTTAATTTTAGTGGAAAATGGAAAAATATTGACTATCAATTAGGCTTAAGAGGTGAACAATCTAATGTAGAAGGGTATTTATGGGGAAATCAAAAAGCAACCATTAATCAAAATTATTTTAATTGGTTTCCTACACTGTTTTTGAAGAAAAATTTAAATGAAAAGGGCAGTAATTATTTATCATTTTCTTATAATCGACGAATAAAACGTCCTTCATATTTTGATTTAAATCCTTATAAATATTTCATTGATAATTATTCAATATTAACGGGTAATCCATATTTAAAACCACAGTTTACAAATTCATTTGAATTGAGCAGCTTATGGAATGGGAAATATTATACATCTTTTAGTTATTCTGAAACTAAAGATGCTATAGCTCAAATAATTCAAAATAATTCAAGTGAAGGACTATTAACAATTATTAAAGATAATACAGGAACAAATAAGGTTTTTACTACAACATTAAGTGCTCCTATTTCAATAACAAAATGGTGGTCTACAACAAATAATTTATTATTAACATACACTATTTCAGAATCAGAGTATTTTAAAATTAAGAAACCTTCTTTTATTTTTCAAACTCAACATGAAATTTTACTAGGTAATGGATTTAGTGCTAATTTAAACGGTTTTTACACTCCACAAATGGTCAGCGGTAATATAGTAACTAAATCTATTGCAGGAGTAGATATTGGTTTACAAAAAAAGTTTTTCGAAAATAAAATAACAGCTAAAGCATCTGTTAGTGACGTTTTTTATACAAATAATTATAAAGCTACAAGCTATTTTAATGATACTAAAATTGCGATTTCGCATAAAGAACAATCAAGAACTTTTTCATTTTCATTGATATATAATTTCAAGATTGGAGAAAAGTTTACTACTAAAAAAATTGATTCAAGTAGTTTAGATGAAAAAGATCGTTTATAATAATTACACAATTAAAGGACTAGATTTTCCTTTGATTGTATATATTTACAATAAATGTAATTTAATAAAAATAAAGTTTTGATGCCATGATAAATTATTCTAGGAATACAGAATTAAATTCATTTATCCAATTCGTTAAGAATTTAGATTTTACAAAAATTTACACAAAAAATATTCGAATATTTTGCCATTCTTTAATGTGGTTTTGCTATCTAGTATTACATATTATTCATTTCTCGTTTGGACCGAAATTTTCAATTGAAACCACTTTGATATTATCGATTAGGACAGTATTAAATGATATAATTGTTTTTTATTTATTTTTCTATGTATTAATTCCCTTTATTCTAAGACTTAATAATAGTTTTAAATGCACATTATTTCTTGTCGCGTTATTATTTCCATTACTTATTTATATATGGCTAATCATAGATTACTTATTTTTCAAGATTTTTAATAATATTGGAATAGAATTCAATGATGAAGTATACAAAGGTTATATCGAGAAAATATCACATTCTAGTTTTTATGAGATTATTGGTTACAAAGCTCTACTTGGAAATCTTTTTACAATAGTTCTTTCAATTTCTGTTTCAATTTTGATTAAAGTTTTGTTTGATTCACTTCGATTATTTTCAAATACATTAAAGATACAACAAGAAAAATCTGATTTAGAAATTCAGAATATTAAGATTGAAAAAGATTTTTTAAAAGCTCAACTTAATCCTCATTTTTTATTCAATACACTTAATAATTTATATCGATTAAGTTTAAAAAAAGATGATAAAGCTCCTGACGTTATTCTAAATTTATCTGATATAATGGGATATTCCCTATACGAGTCTAATGCAGAAAAAGTTTTGTTATATAAGGAATTAGAATTTATAGAAAATTATTTTGCATTAGAAAAAATGCGCTATCCTAGTTCTTATTCAATTCAATTCAATATTGAAGAAAATGAAAAAGTAACAAATTTAATGATTGCTCCATTACTAACTTTCACGTTTATTGAAAATGCTTTCAAATACGGACTAAAAAACGAAGAAACAGCACATTTATCAATTTCAGTTTCAATTTTAAAAAATAAATTTAGTTTTAAAATTATAAATGACGTATCTGATTTAGCTCAAAATAATACAGCAGAGAAAAAAGGAATTGGTTTAAGTAATATAAAAAGGCGATTAGAATTACTATACCCTTATAATTATGAATTAAATATTAATGAAACTAAAAGTGAATTTTCTGTATCACTTGTAATAAACTTATAATTATGAATGAAAAATTTAGTTGTATCATAATTGATGATGAACCTCTAGGAGTAGAATTAATAGAAGATTTTATTTCTCAAATATCATTTTTAGACATAAAAAAAACCTTTAATAAACCATTAGAAGCAATGACTTTTTTACAATCAAATAAAATAGACATCGTTTTTAGTGATATTGAAATGCCAAAATTAAACGGAATAGATCTATTTCGTTCGTTACTTCATAAACCTTATTTTATTTTTATCACTGCACATAGGGACTTTGCTATTGATGGCTTTGAAACAGGTGCCGTGGATTATTTAATAAAACCTGTACGTTTCGAACGATTATTAAAAGCAGTAAATAGAGTAAAAGAAAATCTAGATTTAAAAAATAAAATATCCGAAGATCCAAGTAATTCAGATCGAATTTTTATTAAAAGTGATGGTAAATTTATTAAAATATTATTGAGTGAAATTATTTTTATTGAAGCTCAAGGAAATTATATTAATATAATTACCAAATTAAATTCGCATACTACATTATCTACAATGAAAGCTATGGAAGAAATGCTAAACGATAAATTATTTTTTAGAATACAAAGAGCTTTTATTGTTAATATCGATTTTATACAGTCGATAAATGGAAACATGGTTGAACTTTCAAACGGAAAGGTAATATCAATAGCCTTAAGCAAAAAAGAAGAATTATTTGAAATTTTGGGATTGACCTAATGTATTAAAACTATAAAAAAATAATTCAACACTACTTTAACGCATTTTAATTCTTTTTAATTTAACCTAAAAAATTGTAATTTAGAAAGATATTATTCCATAGAAAAATATCTATAGAATACAAACATGTAATACTATATTTCATATAACGATTAGTTATAAAATGTAATTAAATATGACTAAAAAAGGTACTATTTCTGACGCAGACCTATCAAGTGCTGGAGATGATTTTCATATATTATGGGCTATCAAAAAATCTTTAGAATTATTAAATTTTGACAACCATGGTATAAAAGCCGTTACAATTGAAGGATTTGAGAAGAATCTAACAAAAATAATAGATCCTTTAGGAGAAAAATTTTTAGGTATTGATTTAACCGAATATTTTGGAGGACTTGATTTTGAAAGTGCAGAATCAATTGTCATATCGCAGTTAAAATATAGTACGAGAAGAGTGTCAGAAAACTTCACTTTTTCTAAACTCTATGAAGGTAAAAAGTCTAATTCTTATGATGGTTCAATTATTCATAGGTTAGCTACTATTTTCAAAACATTTTTAGACGAATTTGGAAGAAATGAAGTTTTAAAAAAAATTAAAATCAAATTAGTCAGTAACAGGAATATTAACACTTCCCACTTAAAACAAATTACTAAAATCCAAGATTATTTAACAAGAAACAAAAGGTTATTGAGTTTCAACACTGTTTTAAACGAATTGCCTGAAATTTCAAAAGATCCTTTTTCTAAATTGAGAAAGGCCTCTGGGCTTAGTTCAAGAGAATTTACGGATTTTATAAGGTTATTAGATTTTGAAGACTGTGGAACAAATTCAAGACAATTGTTGAAATTTGAACTTATAAATTCTATATCTAATACTAGTATAAAGTCTCAAAATCAATTTAACTCTTTATTTCAAATGATTTGGAGTAAAATGATGCCAGAAAGACGTGAAGAAAGAACTGTAACATTCATAGATGTTGTAGCTAATTTTGGATTTAGTAGTATTGAAAATCTATTTCCAGTATCTCAAAATTTTGAAAATAATCCAGATACTGTTCAAAGAGAGCAGTTAAGTGATGTTATATCAGTTATTTATAATAATATTTCCTATTTAC
Source organism: Chishuiella sp. (assembly GCF_032109125.1). Taxonomy (NCBI): domain Bacteria; kingdom Pseudomonadati; phylum Bacteroidota; class Flavobacteriia; order Flavobacteriales; family Weeksellaceae; genus Chishuiella; species Chishuiella sp. The sequence continues at coordinate 151,553 of NZ_DAMCLZ010000002.1, read as the reverse complement.
CAATCTGTATTCATGGAGGTGCAGGAATTGGAAAATCTACAATTATTCATCAAATAAAAATGAATTTACCAGAGTATTCTGAATGCATTTTGTTTGATTGTTACGGAGCAGGAAAATATCAAAACCCTGAAGATAAGAGACATCTGCATAGAAATGCAATTGTTCAACTCGCAAACGAGTTGGCTCAAAAAATAGGAACAGAATTTCTACTTATTCAAAATGAATCTGATGATGTTTATTTAAAAGAGCTAATAAAAAGAATCAGAGATGGAGTTGAGATTTTAAGAAATAGAAACTCTAAAGCTTCTTTGATTTTTATAATTGATGCTGCTGACAATAGTATAACAGCTGCAAAAAATAGTAGAGAAAAAAGTTTTGTTGAAGATTTAGTTAATATTGACATCCCTATTGGATGCCAATTTATTTTAACTTCAAGAAGTTATAGAAAATATTCACTCAATCTTCCTGATGAACATTTAGATATTGAATTAAAACCTTTTTCTTTAGAGGAAACAACTTTATTTGCAAAAAAGAATTTTCCGAATATTACTCATGAAGAAATCAAAGAGTTCCACCTTTATACCAAAGGAATTCCCAGAGTTCAATTTTATTCTTTGAATCTAAAAAATCAAGGTATTAATGAAGTTATTAATTATTTAAAGCCAAATGGAAAAGGTGTCGGAGATTTGATATTGGATAAAATTGAACAAGCGATAATTAGAATTGGAAGAGATAAAAAAAATCTTGTTGAGCAATTTTTTAAATTATTAATTTCATTACCTCGACCTGTCCCCATTAGTTATTTAGCAGAAATAATGGATGTCGATGTTGGATTCCTTACAGATTTATCATCTGATATCTGGAATGGATTGATATTAGATGAAGATTTTTTTAGTTTTAGAGATGAAGATTTTGAAAACTATGTTCAAGAAAAATATAAAATTTCGCTAGAGGAATTAAAGCAAATAGCACAAATGTTTCTGAATAAAGCAAAAACAGATGAATATGCTTCTTTCAATGTAGGAAGCCTTCTGTTTATTGCTGAATATAGGCAAGAACTTGTGGATATGGTTTTAAACCGTGAACTCTTATCATTTCCGAAAGACCCTATAAGAAATAAGGAGGTTTATATAAACAGAACAAAATTAGCTTTAAAAGCCAGCAAGAATATTCAAGATGATTTAACCTATTTTAAACTGTTATTTATTGCCGCGGAAGAATCAAAAACAGATAAAGCACTTACAGCACTATTAATAGATTATCCTGATTTGGTTTCAAGATTTGGTGATGAAGCTGCATTAACTCGACTTAAATTAAAATCAGATGAAAAGCCTTGGGCAGGAGCGTTTCATCTTAAATTGGCAGGAATAAATTCTCGAAAGCCTGAAAATAAAGAGATAGCAATAAAGCATTTAAAAACAGCTCGTGAATGGTTGAGTTGGAGAAATAATAAAAAAGAAGATGAATTAAAAGACTATCCTATCACAAGTCTTGATATAGCTTATGAAACGGAGGCTGTTTTGAGATTGTTTGGCTTAAATAAAGCAATTGATGCAATAGATAGATGGAAGCCTAAAAGAATCAAATTGTTAGCAGGAAACTACTTAATCGAGAACGTTATCAGCTTTTCAGCAAAAGAAAATATTGACGAGTGGCTACTGTATCCTAAATATCGTTTAGATGAAAAAATATTTATTATTTGCAAATTGTTTCAATATAATCAATCCATCGATTTTGATTTAGATTTAATAGCTACACAACTAGTGGGAGTTTTAACTAAAAAACGAATTGAATTTAGTAAGAGATTTCATTTGCTTCTAGTTCAGTTTTGTACAATATTGGCTCATCATAAAATTAATTCAGAAACAATTGTTAATATTTTAAATTTTATAATAACAAAACCTTTAGAGAGAGTTCCATATTTTTATAATATCTACTCCGATGACAAAGAAAAAATATTAATGGATATTACTTTAACTAAAGAAACCTTAATATTTTCATTAAAAAATGAGGAAGCCAATGTAGAATACTTTTACCCAAGTAAATTTAAAGATTTAGAAAGCATCAAAGATTATGAGAAAAGAAGTTCATTAGAAAGGGATGTAAAAGAATTCAGACAATTTTACAAGTACGCTGTGCCTATTTATCAATTGCGTTCTGATATACTTTTAAAGCGAATAACTTTATCAGATAGTCTAAAAAGGTTTGAAACAATATGTAACAATATCGGGAGCGATTATGAGTTCAAATATAATCATAGAGCAGATGATAAACTTGTTTTTTTATCAGGAAAACTAGCGGAGTTAGCGATACTTTTTGACAATAAAGACAAAAGAATTAATTTTATAATAAAATCTTTTGATAAGCAAGGGGATAAATTAAAAGTTAGATTTGAAATTTTAGATAAGATAATTCTAATAAAGGAACTACTAAATGTTTCACTAAAACTATTGGATGAATCAGATACAATCATTAAAGATTCAAATTTATCAGCTAAAGAAATTACAGATAATTATATAAAATGTTTACTTTTTAGTAGTAAAGTTGATGATTCTTTCAGTCAATATTTTTTCGATGCAGCTATAAAAGCTACATCAGAAATAGATTATGAAGCTTTCACACAAATTTCATGTATTTATCAATTATCTGAAATTGGAATTACAAAGCCTAATCCTCAATTAGCATATCAATACGCTCGTTTTATAGAATATTGTGATATTAAGTTGGGATATTATGACAAAAAACATTTTCCTTATACACAAGGATTATTAGGCGTTGCTAATATTGATATGGCCTCGATGTTTGCTACAATCTGTAGATGGCATCATAGAAATGTTATTAAGGTTGGAGTAACGATAAATTCTTTAATAGGACAGGCGTTAGAAAGAAAATTTATAGACCATATTGTAGCTGCATCATTAAGTCTTCTTAAAACAAACTATCGCTTTGAAGAAACAGAACAATTATACGAATTGATTATTCAAGGGTTTGATGCTTCAGGAAACACTGAATTAAAAAATAAATTCATACAATCAGAATTTAGAAATTTAAGATTAGAGCAAGATAAGTATTTTACAAAAAAAATATATGATGAGATCAAGTCAGGAAAGTATCTCAATAATGATACAGTTCTTGAAATAAAAGAGTACATAGATTTTTTAGATACACTTGAGAAAAAAAAGGAAAAAGAATCATTTAATAATTTCAATCGAGAAGACTTTGCTCATAATATAGATTTAGATGAACTAGATTATACTTCAACAAGAGAATTAGAAAAAGTGATTGATAAAATTATGTTGAATAATCCTGAGAGTTTTAATCATCGTTGGAATATTGAAAATTTACTCATTGATATTGTAAAGAAAACTGCTCCTAATCAATATATAGGATTTCTAAATGCTTTTGTTGATATTAGTCAAAGTCTATTGGATTTTGATTCTTTTGAAAATATTATTAAAAAGGCTCTAGTTGAATGGGAATACTATCCAGAAGTGAAAAAGTGGAAGAACGAAAAATTTAAATATATATTACTGACAAAGCTTGAACACTTTGACTATGGGAATAATCTTAGTATATGGTCAATAAAACGATTTGCAGATTTGTTTTCTATAACAAATTCTCAATTAGCAGATATTATCATAGAAATTTTACCTCAAAAAATAGATTTATTGTCTGATGAATCACTCTACAGTTCCTTTGAGTTAATTAAATGTAAACTTTCCCAAAGTGAAAATGAAGAACTTTTAATTTGGGTTCTAGAAAGTTGGAGTTCTAAAATCAAAAGTGAAATTGCTGACGGTGTTTGGGATGAGGAATTAGTCCCACCAACTAACGTTAATGAAAACGTAGCATATATGTTTAGATTCCTTTTGGGGCATCCTAACAAAAAACTGAGATGGAGAGCTATTCATTCTATCAGAAGATTAGCAAATCTTAATGAGGTAGAAATACTTAAAGTCTTATTAGATAAACAAAATGAAAAAGATTGTTTTCCTTTTCAGAATAAGGGGTATACCTATTATTGGATGTCTGCTAAGCTATATTTGTGGATTGCAATAGATAGAATTTCTATTGAAAATCCAAGTGTGATTATCTCTTTCAAGGATGTTTTTTATAAAGAATTGATGAATGAAGAATTGCCTCACGTTCTTATTAGACATTATATAAAAAAATCTTGCTTAGGTCTTTATACTTTTGATAATTCTATATATTCAGAAATTGAATTGCAGAATATACAAAATGTCAATAAGAGTAAATTAGGATATGTGGAAGAGAAAGAATATAGTAGAGAACAGAGAAAATATTCTCGCAAATCTGGAAAGGAATGGAAATTTAGGTTTGATGCTTTAGATACTTTACCATATTGGTATAGTAGTCTTGGAAGGAGATTTAATTTATCTGAATATGATGTTGCCGATATTGCAGACAGATTCATTACTGAAAAATGGGGATATACTGGAAAATCACGTGACGACGATTACATAAGAGACCAGTTATATGATAGAGATTGGTATAAAACTAGTCATCGGCACGGAAGTAATCCCGAAGTAGAAAGTATGTCTATATATTTCGAATATCATGCAATGTATTGTGCCGCAAGCTTTCTTTTAGAACATGAACCATTTGTTAAAACAGAATATTCTGATTATTGGGATAGTTGGGAAAACTGGCTTAATTCGGAGGCAAATGCTTTTGATAATTTTTGGTTATCTGATTTGCGAACATCAATTCCTTTAAATTATGATTATTGGAAAAGTAATGTTGGAAGTTTTGATTTAGATTGGAGAGATTCTATTTCTGAAGAATATTTTGATGAAAACTTTGGTTTAGCTGGTAATAATAATGATTATCTAAATGTATATGGTGCAATAGAAAAGTACATTGGAGAGAATCGAGAAACAGTAACATTCAGTTCCAGTATAATTTCAACAAAAAGTGCAGATGCACTATTACGTGCACTACATAGTACAAAAGATAGTTATGATTATTACCTTCCTCTTGAAAAAGATAACGAACATGATAACGAGATTGAGGAAATAAATTTCTCTTTAAAAGGATGGCTAAAGGAAACTATAAGTGAGTATGAAGGATTAGACTCTAATGATTCAGTCTTTAATCGTACCTCGAAAGGATATATTAAGTTTGGAGAAATTGTTCATTCAAATTTCAATATTAAATATGATAACTTGTACACAAAAGGTTATTTGAATGAAAAAGAAATAAGTATATATGAAAATTGGAATGAAATTTCAGATGTAGAATATCGCAGATACGGTAATGATTTAGAAACCTCTGGATGTCTATTTAAAGTCAAAAATGAATTCATTTTAAATTTCTTGAAAGTTGAGCAAAAATCATTAATTGTACGATGTATAATAGATAGACAACTTGAAGAACGGAATTACCAAAAAAGAAATAGTGATAATAGATACCAAGTAAAACTTTATTTAATTAAATCAGATGGCACAGTTAAAACACTCAGAGGAAGAGATTATAAAATTGGGTAAAAAATTAGTACGAGAACTCAACTTAATACATTCTACAAATACATTAGCAAGATGGATGTCCCATTATCTTGCAGAGTTAATACAAAATAAAGACAAAGCTGAATCCAAAGAAGAAAAAAAAGTATTACAACAAGAATGCTGTGATATTATCTTAAAAATATGGTCTAAAAAAGAAAGTTTACCAATTACAAAACCATTAGACAACTTAAAACCTATCATAGAAATATTACAGGTTTTAAAAGAAGAAAAAGAGATAAGTATTTTGCCACGGTGGCTTGAATACAACTCATTACCACGCGATAATGAATGGGCTTCATTCGTTGACTTAGTTAAAAATAATTCTGAGAAAATTTTTAGTAAAGTTATTCAAATGAACTTACATAAAGATCTTTTAAGTAAAGATCAAGAATGGCTAAAAGAAAATAAGAACTTTCTTAATGAACAAGAAATTAATTTTCTTCAGTTTATTGATGTTTTGAATGATTATAATTTTAATTCTGGAGTTGTTGATTTAAACAATTTTGAAATATCGAATGATAATTCAAAAAGAATAAATTTTATATTTGACGAAATAGAAAATTTAATAGATAACCAAAAAAATCTTCTCTTGGAGATAAAATCAAAACACCCTTTAATCAATCCCAAATAAAAAAATCAGTGGTAGTGTATCAGATTTATTAGTGACCTGTAAAAGCACATAAACAATATTTTAATAATAAAATAATTTTACCCAATGATGAAATAACTCTATGGATATTTCCCAAAAATTAGATTCTTTGTGGATATTTTTATGCTCTTAAAACAGCTAAAATCAACTTTTACTATTGAGTATAAATCAAAAATATGTTCTAATTGTTATGATAAATCTGTACAAATTAATAAAGAATAGTTGAAATTATACCTTATCCAAAAACGTCAAAAATAACATCAAGTGTTCGACAGAAGTACCTGTCAGTCCGCTGAGAAAACCCAATAGAGCAATCTGTTGGGTTTTTTGTTTTTATTGAAGTTGTTGAAAATTCTTTTTTCATAAAACTGAAAGGAAAACAAAAAATAAATAAGCGAAGCGAATGAGGTTTTCTTAGAATCACTTTTCCTTTCTAGGGAACATGAAATAATCCCTCACTCTCCGCTAAGAAAACCCAATAGAGCAATCTGTTGTTTTTTTTTGTTTTTCTGAAACTCTTGAAATCTCATTTCAAGCATATTATTTTCTACGAAAAAATTTATAAAAGTAATTCAATATTTATTTCTGCAATTATGGTTTTCCGTAATCAATAAAACTTTTCTTAAATTATCTTTACAGAAAACTAATTGTATTATATTAGTAAATTTAACGAAATACAGCTATAGATGTTATTTTACGAAACTATACCGCGTTTTATTTCATGAAAAAACAATGTTATGTGTAATTCTTAACCACCAACGTTCATAAATGACAAGAAATCAAACTGAATTAAACATTCTACCTGCTTATAATGGTGATTCTATATTAATTAAAACTTACAATGAAAATAATGTAGAATTTGTAATTCTTGTAGACGGGGGAACACCATTGACATTTGAATATTCTTTAAAAAAACAACTAAAGGAGATTACCAAAATTGATTTACTTATATTGACTCATATTGACAATGATCATATTGGTGGATTAATTAAACTTTTTAAAAATAGTTTAATAAAGAGAATAGAAATTCACGAAATTTGGTATAACCAGCCTGATGTAGATTTATATGAATCTAAATCTGATAAAGCATTAATCAGCGTTCCGCAAGCAGAAAATTGGAAAGCACTAATAAAAGAAAAAATAACAGATGTCGTAATTAAAGAAATTACTACAGAAAATGGAGTTATAAAAATTAAAGGTTTAGAGTTAACAATCATCTCGCCTACCATTGAAATCAAAAATAAACTGTATGAAGTCTGGCTGAAAGAACAAGGTAAACCTAAGAGTGGTGAACTTAATCAAAAAGCTTTAATTTCTACAAGTACACCAAATTATTCTGTACCCCTTGATGAATTGAACAAAGTTGATTTTAAACCAGAAAAATCAATTAATAATGACATTTATAATTCATCTTCTATTGCATTTTTATTAAAATGTCCGGATTTGAACTTTCTACTTTTAGCAGATTCAAGAGCGGAAGTTATTAGTAACAATTTGAAAATATTAGGTTATAGCAAAACTAATCCACTTGAAGTTGATTTTGTGAAAATTTCTCACCACGGAAGTTTAAATAATACATCTCAAGAATTATTATCATTAATTAAATCTAATAACTATTTAATTTCAACAAATGGAGGTACGTCAAACCATAAACATCCATCTAGAGAAACTATTGCAAGAATAGTTTGTAAAAAGAATCAAAATGATGAAACTATAAATATTTATATGAACTATAGTTTAGATAGCTTAAAATTAAAAATAGGTGAATTTATAACAACTGATGATCTTAAAATTGGTAATTGGAACATAGAACATAAAAACATATTCACAAAAAATGACTTATAATACTGCAGAAAAATATTGTGTTAGAATAAAATGTAATGGAGAAACTGGTAGTGGAGTGCTAATAACCGGAAAGACAACTTTTTATGTGTTCACTGCAGCTCATTGTTTAGGAAATGAGAAACCAAATATTGGAGATATTAAAATTGAAAAACAATCAGATTATCAATCTGAATTCAAAGACATCACTATTGTATCTATACTTGAATTTGATTATGAAAAAGATTATGCACTATTAGAAATTGACTTTCAAGACGAAGATAGATTACTTTATAAATATAAAATCGCTCATAGTTTTTTAGCTGATACACATGTTGAATTTTGTGGGTATCAAGGTATAAATAATAATGAATATAGACCTTTTAAGTCTAGGTTAATTACTAGTAGTGATTCTAACCATTGTTTTAAGATTAAATTATCTGATGGAGAAACATTTCAACAAGCTGGTGAAGCTGGCGAGCTCATAGCAGGAGGACTTTCTGGTAGTGGAGTTTTTGTTTATAGGCATAAATCACCTTTTTTAATTGGAATTTTAAATTCAGTCGTTACAGAACAAGCTTGGAATAGTGATATTAATTGTTGTTCAGTAGCACATATACATACATATTTTGATGATTATGTTGATTTATCTGATTTTGAAAATCTCATAAAATGGGAAAAAAATAATATTAAAGAAAGAACTGCTGTTGAAATTGAAGCATTTAAACAAACAGACAGCCAATTCTTCAATTACTTGTATAGAAAAAATAAAGTATTATATCCAAACTTGGTAGAATGTGATGAAATAACTATAAATCAGATAAGGACATATCTTTCTATGAAGGAAAATATAGATGAATACTCCAGAGTATATCCAAAATTATTTAGTGATTTTAAAACTAAAGTTTCAAAACTTGTAAACCAAGTTAAGACACAATATTCCTTAACTGTTGATAGACCAAATGAGGCTAAATTATCTCAAAGAGATTTACAAAATGAATTAAAATCTATTTTAGATTTTATGCCATTAACAACAAATTTAGACTTGTCTGAATATCAAATAATCGAATGGTTAGGTATATGTACTTTAAATTTCACAAAGAATGATTAATATAATATTAGACGAAAAAAAAACATCGGTGTCTATACGATACAATGCGTATTACAAACTTGTAATTTTACTTGCAATTATTAATCATTGCGGTAGTAGAAACAAAGCTGACTTACAATTAATCCACTTAATGTTTTGGGCTTTGAGAGACAAAAAAAATTACCAAGTACTTTATGATATAAAAAAAAATTCAAGGAATTCACTAACACCTTGGTCTTTTGAATTTGGACTAGAAAAAGTCTTAGCACTTGGTTACATAGAGCAATATTTAGATAAAAAAATTGTGAATAATCAACTAGAAATTGTCCTAACCGAAAAAGGTTTAGAAACATTGAATTCAATAAACAAAGAAGAATTGTTTCAAGATGAAATTGAAAAGATAAAATCAATAGGTTGGTTACCTAAAACGAAATTGAATAAAGCTAATAATAACTGGAAACTACTATAAATAAATATGTTTAAAATAAATAGATTAAGAACTGAAATTTTAACAAATAAAAGCAAAATCATAGATCAATTATATGGTTTCGACTACAATTTTAATCAAGGTCTTAACATTATAGCAGGTGAAAATTCAAGAGGTAAAACCACTATAAATTCTTGTATCTTTTATGCATTGGGCATGGAGGAGTTATTAGGTGGTCATAACAACAAAGCTCTAGATAAAGCTTTAAAAGATAGTTTTATTATTAAAACAGAAAATACTGAAGCAGAAAATGAAATTACTTATCAAATTATTTGGTCTAAAGTATACTTAGAAATTGAAAACAGTGACGGTGATTCTTATAGTTTAGAGCGAGTAATTAAAAGCGCTAACAATGAAGAGAAAGAATCTAATATTACAATATATAAATCTACATTAAAAGAAATCAGTAAAACAAAGGAAGAAGACAAAGATGTTTTTTTTGTAAACGGTCCAGGTAATAATGATAACCCAAATGGATTTTATCAATGGTTGACAGATTTTATAGGGATAACAATACCTGATGTAAGTAATAGCTCTAGTAAATCAAATTATAGTCCGTTATACCTTCAATTAGTTTTTTCATCGCTGTTTATTGAGCAAACTAAAGGATGGTCGGATTTTTTTGCAACAATGCCTTACTTTGGAGTCACAAAACCTAAAGAAAAAGTAATTGAATTTCTTTTAGGTTTGGATGAAATGTCAAATTCTACGAAAAGAGATATTTATAACAGAAGTAAAAATGAAATCATAGAAAATTGGAATAAATCTATAAAAGCATTTTCTTTTTTAGGAAAACAAAATAATGCTACTATTGATTCCCTACCAGAAAACATAACTACTGACAAAAATAAAATCGAAAAGATTTCATCTTCATTTCATATAGCTGTAGATGAAAAAATTACTTATGATGAACATATAAATGCTATATCAGACAATATCACCATACTAGAAAATAAACCATTTAGTACTATTGCAAGTAATAAGAATGATATACTTTTACAATATGAAGCTGATAAGTCAAAATACATTGAATTAAAAGAATATATCACCAATTTTGAAAGCAGGTTGAGTATTGAGAAAACACAACAGCAAAACATTGATAACCAATTAACTATTATAGAAAAAGAAATTAAGGAACATAATAGTTTAATTAAAGTATTTAATAATAATTTATTTAGAAAAAATAATGAGGCAAAATGCCCCACTTGTACTCAAACAGTGACACAAGATATTCTATCTAGTGACGATTTTAAAATTCCTCAATATTCTCTTGAAGAAAATAAGAGTTTTTTAGTAAGTCAAAAAAAAATCATTAAAACAAGTCTTGATAGCTTAAATAAGACTATAGAGGAAAAAAATACATTATTACAGTATTTCAAAAATACTTTAAGAAATCAAGAAACAATTGTTAAATCTCTTTCCAAAGATTTAATCGCTGATGATAGAACTTTGTCAGAATCTGAAATTGTAAAAAAAATACAATTGCAACAAGAATATAAAAATTTAGAGATATTTAAATTTCAATTAGAGGAACTAAAAAATAGTTTAGTCGATTTAGCAAATAAATATCATAATGTAATTAAATCGATAGAAGGCTTAGAGGAATCAGATGATAATAATATTCTAAATTCCTTTGAAACTAATTACAAAGATTTATTATTTAAGTTTGGATATGACAGTAATAGAAATTTTCAAATTTCTATTAACAGAAAAGATCCTTTCAAATATTTCCCTGTATATAAAAGAGGAAAAGATGATCCACAACCGCAATCAATTAGAATCAACTCTTCTGCATCTGACTTTGTTAGAAATATTTGGGCATATACATTAGCCTTAAGAGATAACGGCGTTAATCATCCAGGATTAATTATGTTTGATGAACCTGGTCAACATAAAGCAAAGCAAAGTAGTTTGAAAGCACTACTCCAAAAATGTTCAGAGACTACAGAAAAGCAAACAATTATATTTTCATCAGCAGAAAAAGAACTAGATGAAAAAGAAAAATTTGATTTGATGGAATTGGTTAAAGATTTAAATGAAGACTCTTATAATTTAATAAATTTAGGAAGTGAAAAAGTTATAAAACTACTAAACTAAAGAACTACCGATAATATCGCATTAGAGAAATGGTGATAAAGGGAGAAATTGAATGTTTCTCCTTTTATTACTTTTTAAAAAATTAAAATCACAATTTATCCAAAAACTAAAAAAATAACATAAAGTTTTCGACTGAAGTACCTTTTCTGCCCGCAAAAAGACAAATGGTACTTTTGGAAGACAAAGAGTACCATTTTTTTTATTTATTCTTGATTCATATCATTTTTCTTCTCTATACTTTATAGTATGATTTTAAAAAAAAATGAAAATTATAACTTATTTAAAAACGTCAAAATAACATCAAGGGTTCGACAGAAGATCCTTCAAACCCGCTGATAAAAGACAATATAGTAATCTGTTGGGCTTTTTGTTTTTTTTTGAAACTCTTGGAATCCTACTTCAAATATATTCTTCCTAATATTTTCTAAGAAAAAATCTATAAAAGTAATTTAATATTTATTTCTGCAATTATGGTTTTCCGTAATCGATAAAACTTTTCTTAAATTATCTTTACAGAAAACTAAACTATTTTAGTTAAAAATTTGACGAAATACAGCTATAGGTGTTATTTTACGAAACTACACCCAGTTTTCTTTCGTGAAAAAACAATGATGTGACGCAATTCTCCGCTATGCTACGAATAGCGTACATCATCGAATTTGCTAAATAAAAAATACACGTAACTTCGTTGCTATATTTTTTACTGTCGCAAATCCGTCAACCGTTAGGTGTAATTTTATTAAAAAACGTAACAATAAAACAGAAGATATAACTAATTAAAAATGCCAGAAAAAACTAAGATTACCGCTCTAGAAATTTATGAAAAATTAAAAAATGAGTTCAGAATACAAGATAAAATAGGAAGTGTTGAAATTATTTTAGGTGGAATTTCAGCTAAATATAATGGAAAGGATGCATTAGGAGATTTATTACAAGAATGGTTTGGTCAATGGATGAGAGAAAACAATTTTTACTTTAGACAAAACACAAATACACAAGAATTTCCAGATTTTTATCTAGAAGAGGAAAATAATAAAGGATTACTTGAGATTAAAACATTCAATGCCAATGCGTCACCTGCATTCGATATAGCAAATTTTGACTCTTACAATAAATCATTACTAATCAAACCTGAGAGATTAAATGCTGATTATCTTATATTTTCATACAAAATGGAAGATAGTATTCTGCGAATAGATGATTTATGGTTACTTAAAGTTTGGGAAATGGCTGGTAATTCAGGTACGAATCCTGTAAATATGCAAACAAAAAACGGTCAACCTTACAACCTTAGACCTATAAAATGGTATGCTAATAGAATTAGAAATAAACCATTTGCAGATAAATTATCATTTATTACTGCAATTAGTGAAACACTTGATAAATATTCTCATAGCACAAGTAGTTACAGTGAGAATTGGTTAGAAAATGTCAAAACTAAGTATTTAGAAAATACAGGAACTGAATTATAATTCAGTTCCTGTATTGTTTATCGCATCTAAAACTCTATCTGAAACTGCTTTTACAACTGGGACAACTACGGTATTTCCTAATAAATCAAATGCTTTAGTTTCTTTTACAGGTATAAAATAATCTTCAGGATATCCAAAAAGCCTCAAACCTTCCCTTATGGTTAATCTTCTCAACCCTCCATTGTCTGGTACTGCTAATTTAATCATATCCGTAGCTACTAAAGTAGGTGCTATTTCATAAGGATTTAATATTTTATTGATCTCAAAACTTAATTTGCCAGTTACAATATTATATCCTTTTTCTTTAGTCTCATCATATACACGAGATGTTATAATTCCATTCTCTGTTTCTTCTTTGACTAATTTTTTTGGAAATTCAAACTTTAAATAACCTTTTAAAACTAAATCTTCAAGTAGTGATTTTAAATCTACATCTGAAAATAAATTATTACTAGGATAGAAAGTTTCTATTTGCTTTAAAGTCAATGGCATTCCATCCATCCAATCAATTCCAATTTCTTCAGCCCATTGTTTTTTTCTACGCTCTTTAAAAAGCTTATTTAATAGTAAAATTTGTTCTTTACTACATTCACCCTTTAAGCCAATATCCCAACTATGGATATTATTTTCTCCTCCTCTCTTATCTTTTATAGATTTACCATATAAATCCTCAATCTTAAAATGTTTTAAGATTTTATTGGTAAAATCAGTTTTTAATGTTGGTTGCTCTTTTTCCAAAACATCCTTAAGTATAGACTTTGAAATTTCAAAGTTTTCTAAGTCAACTTTGTTTTCTTTTGTGCCGACAATAAAAATTCTCTTTCTTGATTGTGGAACACCAAAATCAATACTATCCAAAACTTTCCAACTAACTTTAAATCCTAATTCATATTCGAGTTTATATAAAATAGTACTTAAAGTTTTGCCTATTTCATCATTTTTATTTTCTAAATCGTGCTTTACTAATCCCTCAACATTTTCAAGAATAAAACCTTGTGGATTATGAAATTTTAAAATCCTTTCTATTTCAAAAAAAAGAGTTCCTCTTGTGTCAGCAAATCCATTTCTTTTTCCACTAGAACTAAAAGGTTGGCAAGGAAATCCTCCAAACAAAAAATCAAACGAAGGAATATCTTCATTCTTCACTTTAAAAATATCACCAACAAAATTTTCGTGATGATGATTATATTTTAATGTCTCTATTGCATAGGGCTTTATTTCAGAAGTCATTACACATTCAGTTTCGATACCTCTATCACTACAAGCTTGTTCAAAACCCAATCTAATACCTCCTAATCCAGCAAATAAATCAATAAATTTTAATTTACTTTTCATCATCCTTTTTTTTATATTCAATTTCATCTTCAGCTACTAATGGTAATTTATCATTAGTAATTCTAATCATATTTTGAAATTCCTCAATTTCTAATTTGGTACATCCTATCACATATAAAGAATGTAAAAAAAAAGAAGCACTAAAAGTTCCTCTACTTATTTTACTATCAACACTAGACTTTGTTTCATTACAACCATCATTGTTCAATAAAGTAGTTAAATCTTCAGTTGACAAACCTCTTTTAACTAATTCTGCCTTTAAAATTCTTTTGACTTTATTATTCCAATCACTCATAATTCGAATATTTATATTTTCAAATATGAGAATTTTAATCCATATACGCAAATTTTAAGATAAAAATAAAAAAACTACACCTAACAAGAGTTTATAACAATAGAGGTTTAAGGTTAAAAATTAAATTTTTAGCTTTCTATTCCGCAAAAAGCCAATTATATTGACTTTTTTCTTAAATTTATTCAATTAATTGGCTTTTGCTTACTGTGTCGCTAAATTGAAACTTTTCGCTTCAATCTCCGCCACTGACGCCAAGCCCCGAAACGTTATACGCAACTAAAAAATCTACTCTAATATAAATTTATTATTACCAATGGCAAACTATCCTGAACTTGAAAAATTATTACAATCAAATGAAATTGATGATGTTTTAATTTCGATTGATAATTACATTAATGAATTATGTGAATATGGTGAAAACCTAAATGTATTAACAAAACAACAAATGACTTTCTTTTTAAATCAAAATTTCGAAAAAGAAATAAATAATGGTGGTTTAAATCAGTTCTTTTATAATTCAAGTGGAGAATTTTCCTTTGAAACTATTCAAAGTTTAAAAGAAATAAATGCTGTTTATACAGCAACAATTTTAGAAGAAGCTATTTGTCAATTCCCAAACAATAATGTACCAAAAGATAGAAATTTAAGAGATGAAATAATTGAAGAAATCGAAGACATTGCAAATGATATTTGGGAAGAATTAGATTCTAAACTCTATGAAAATGAAGATAATTTAAGTGATTTAAATCTTACTTATATAAAAAGCAATATCAACTATTTCTAATAGTTAAATTTTAGCTGCATATAACAAAAAGTATTTGCTTGAACGTACGAATCTGAACTAACGTTCAAATTCTCTCCGTTCTTTGCAAATCCTAATAACGTTAGCAGAAATGTTTCCCGAAATTGTATATTAAATGAATACTACCAAATTAGACCAATTTGAAATTGAAAACATTGAAGATGTTTTGCCTTTGTTTGAAGAAACTTTCAAAATCAAACTGAAAAATGAAGAAATTGAAAAATTAAATAATTTTAGTGAATTTAGTAATTTAATTATTTCCAAAGTTAAGTTTAAAAGTGATAATTTGTGTACTAGTCAAAAAGCTTATTATCAATTTAGAAAAGCTTTGGAAACCGAAAATATTCTAACTGATGAACAAATCTATCCAAATACAGATTTAAAAATTATATTCCCAAAAAAGAATAGAAGAAAAAACATAAAAAAAATAGAAAGAATTTTAGGTTACAAAATTGACATTTTGAAACCAAGTCAAATTATAATCAATATCTTGTTTTTCCTCTTTATATTTTCATTTATTGGGTTATTTTTCATGTGGAAGATTGGAATTTTGGGAATGATAATTTCAATTTTTGGCTTTTATCTAACAAAATTTACAAGTAGATTAGATAAACAGAATGTTCGGGAACTTATTGAAAAAAATACTGCTCAAAATTATTTTAAAATCAGAAACAATGAACATTCATTTAATAGAAATGAATTTAAAGCTATAATATTAGAGTGGTTTTCTGAAAATGCGGGAATTGAAAAAGAGAAACTTAGAAACGGAATTTTTGTATAATAACACTTCTGTTAACATGGGTTTTGCTAAATGGCGGGTTTAAGGCTAAATTGAAAGTTTCTCCTTTTTTAGTCACAACAGCTTTTTATATTTATGAACTGAAATATTATTTTTTTTAAGGTGTTCATGATTTACAATTCCTTTTTTCTTAAATTTAAAAAATAATAAAGCTGTTGCTTAGCCTAGTGCAAAATTGAAAATTCAAGCTTTCTAATCCACTACTATCGCTAAGCTCCGAAACGTTAGCTGTAACCATTCCCAAAAATCGTGAACGTGAAAAAAATTAATTTACTTTTATTTTGCATAATAATTTTTATTTCTTGCAATCAACAAAATAAAAAAGAAAGCATTTCGATAGATAATCGCACTTTAACTTTCTTTGAACCTTCCGATTTAGGAGCATTTGGCTCAAAAACTAGACTAATTATTTACGCTAATTTCGATGAATGTGGAGAATGGGGAGGACACGAAGAGAGTTTTGAGATTTATTCAAAAGAAGATAAAGAATTCTATGCTAAATATATCAGAACAAAAGTTGATTGTGAAAAGATTGGAAAACCTGAGTTTCAACAACCTGATATATCAACAGAATATAAATTAAATAGAAAAAATATAATTGCAGTAAATACTTATTTATCAGAACTTATTCAAAGTAAAATATCTGAAAGATTTCCAGGTCACGCTGGTCAAAAATTCGGAGTAATTAAATCAGACTCTACACTAATAATAGATGTTTATGATCATAATAAAAGAAACTTAAACAACTATAATAATTTACTAAAATCATTTAATATTGAAAAAGTCGAATATGACTATCAATAAAATGACTACAGCTAACATCGTATTAGCGAAATGGCTGGTCAAACGCTAAACAAAAAGCTTCAGGAATTTATTCGTAAATTGGTTTTTCATTTGCAGAAATGTAAAAACCCCTACTCTACAAAAAGAAAATTAAAAACAGATGGATGAAGACTAAAAAAATTATTACTCGTAGAATTATTGCTGGTTTTATTGATTATACAATAATTTTATCTTTAACTTCATTTTACATTTTCAAATTTGGAGAAATAAATTCTGAAGGTGCTTATTCCGTAAATGGAATTAAAACGTTTCCGATAATTATTTTTTGGTTGCTTTACATTTGCGGAACTGAATTAATTTTAGATTCAACAATTGGAAATTATATAGTCGGATTAAAACCTGTTGATTTGGAAACTGAATCAAAAATAACTTTTAAACAATCGTTTTTAAGACATATATTAGACATTATTGATATGTTCTTTTTTGGACTTGTAGCTATAATAATTATTAAAAATTCAAGCGAAAATCAAAGACTTGGAGATTTATTAGCAAAAACTAAAGTGATAAAAATAAAATAATACTTCTACTAATATCGCATTAGAAAAATGCCAGATATAGAGCAATATAAAAGTTTATGCTTTTTTTTAGCAACAGCATTTTATATTTCCTTTTATAACTTATCCAAAAGCGTCAAAATAACAATAATTATTAAACATAAATATATTTCAATCTACTAAGAAAAGTCAATAAATTTTTATCTGTTGGATTTTTGTTTTTTCCATACTTATTAAAAGATAAATTAATCGAAAAAATACACACTTCTAAATAATCGTAGACTAATCAATGACTACAAAAAAAACTAAGTTAAAAAAACATCATATAACATTGTATTTCACAATAACAATTAACTGTATTCGTTGCAAAAAATAATTTACTTTAACAGAAGAACTTGGACTTTCATTCAACTTCTTTTAGTTCTTCGGAAATCTTAAAAACATTGTACGATATTTAATTAAAAATGTATAAACAAATGATGAAAAACATTAAAAATAAAAGAATTGCACTACTTTCTCCTTTTATAATAATTTTTGGAAATATTTTATCTGCATTAATTTTTGGAAAACTAATTGGTAAATGGTCTTTCATTCCTTTGATTATAATTGAATGGTTCCTTTTTTTATTTTTCATTCTCAAATTTGACGAAGAATCTTCAATAAAAAATTGGTTAAAAAAAGGAAATAAAAATTGGTTTTGGATTATAATAACATTAATTATTGGATTAATACCAATTCCGATATTTATAAAACATAATCATTTATTACAAGATTGGTCGGTTTTTGTTCCTTGGATACTTTTAGCTTTAATAAATCCTTGGCTTGAAGAATTTTATTGGAGAGGATTTCTGAGTGATGCAACTAAAAAATGGAATAGTTTACTATCAATTTTATTTACTAGTTTTCTATTTGCCATGAATCATTTTGTATTTGGTATAAACTCAGAAATATTTAGGGGAAATGCTGTTGTAATTTCGACATTTATAATGGGAATTGTTTGGGCAATAACTTATAAAAAAACAAATAGTTTAAGATGGGTTATATTATCACATTTTCTTGTTGATTTCCTAAACTTATCTGCTCCAGCTTTTTTAGATTTATTTAGTGCTAGAATGTAAAAAACTAACATTGATTTAATAAAAACAGAGATTAAATCTAAACTTAAAAAATATTTTGTATTTTTTTATTCTACGAATTTGCAATAGTGATTGAAGCGGCATCCTTTTTTGATTGGATATATTTAGAGTTGATTATTACATTTCGAGAGCCTCAGTGACTAAATCAAAATACAATGACCAATCAAAAAAGATATAGCGGGAAAGCACGGTGCGCAGCAATTGCCCTAAAATATATAGTTAGATGACTATAATTAATAAAAAAACCACTTTCATCTAAAAAAGAAAGTGGTTGATATTGAATTGAATTATTATTCTTTTATTTCTTAAAGAAATTTGTTCCACTTGCTTGTGCTTTTGGAAAAACAGTTATATCAGCTAGTTGGACGTGTTCTGGTTGATTAAGTAAATAAGCTATTGCGTTGGCGATATCTTCTGCCACCAAAGGATCAAAACCTTTGTAAACATTTTCTGCCTTTTCTTTATCTCCCTTAAAACGAACCAAAGAAAATTCGGTTTCTACAGCTCCTGGAGCTACATTAGAAACTTTTACACCATAAGGCAACAAATCAAAACGCATTCCTTTGCTTAAAGATTCTACAGCAGCTTTGGACGCACAATAGGTTGCTCCGTTCGGATAAACCTCTTTACCTGCAATAGAAGATATATTGACAATATGTGCATTGTTAGATTTTTTAAGAAATGGAACAACTGCTTTTGATACATAAATTAAACCTTTTACATTAATATCAATCATCGAAATCAAATCATCTAATTCTGCTTCGTCAAAAGGAGCTAAACCGTGTGCATTTCCTGCATTATTAATTAAAATATCTATATTCTTCCACTCATCATCTAAACTTTCTACTGCATTAAAAACACCATCTTTATCGCGAACATCAAACTGAAGCGTTTTTACATCTGTCAATTTCTTTAATTCATTTTCAATTTCATTTAATCGATCTTGTCTACGTCCACAAAGAATTAAACGATAATCAGAAGCTAAAATTTTCGCTGTCGCCATTCCAATACCTGAAGTAGCACCTGTAATAAAAACTGTTCTTTTCATTTTCTAAATAATTAATAAAGCTTTTTTAAGTCCATCTAATATACAAGCTAAAAAGAAATTAAAAAATGATTTATCTTGTTTACGTGTAACATTTTTAACTTCTTTTTCTCTCTCATTTCCTCTCGAGTCTTTCTTTATTGCTACATTACCAACTGCAGATAAAAATTTTCTTTTACTTCCTCCTTCTCTTAATAAACTAACTTTTAAATCATTATAATGAATACTAAATACTCCATTAGCCTTAATATCATCTCCGTCAAAATCAAAATTTATTTTATTTAATTTTCCATTAGCACTCACATTAAAATAAGGAACCAAAAACGGATCTAAATTTTTAGCAGGCAAATTAGCTATAGATCCTTTAATATTAAATTTTTCACTGGTATTCATTGGGTTAAAAACCCATTTAACTTTTAAATCCCCATTCATAAATTCTGAATCCCAATCAATAATAACATTTGGTAGAGATTTTTTATTAAAGCCAGAATTGATATTCTTAATACTTGTATTAATATTAGAAAAAGTTAATTTTCCTGTTTTTTCAGTTTTTTTAGCCTCTTCTTCATATTCTAATTTAGACTGTACCAAGTTAACTTGATTGATTTGTAAATCCATTTTTAGTTCTCGTAATTTTTGAGAAAACATCGTCTTTTTAGAAAGATCATTTGGAGGTAATAGGCTTCTAAATATATTTGCATATAGTTTATCAAAAACCATTAAATCTGATTTTATAAATAAATTCTTGGAAGGTAAAAAACCTATTTTTAAATTCTTACTTGTTATTTTATCAACAGAAACCGTATACAAATCTTTTTGTTTCTTTAATGATTTTGTAAAATTTTCTCTAGAAATATTATGAAACAATTTTAATTGATTTAAAATTAAATTGCCATTTTTATAAATAAATGTTGATGTTTTTAGTTTATAAACATTACTAATATCATAATCAATTCCAGAAGAAGTTAATTCTAAATTACCATAAACAAAAGGAATATTATTTCGAACAGTATTTTTATCAATCTTAACATGATTAGCGGATAATTGAATATCTTTTAAAATTAAATTTTTCTTATTATCTGTTTTTGAAATCATTTCTAAATTACCATCTTGTAATCTTATTCTTTTTACATATATACTATTTTCAAACTCTTTAGAATTTTTATCACTTTTTTGATTATTCTTTTTTGATTGATTATAAAATAAAAGCTTCGGTTTTTTTAAAATAATATCATTAATATTTAATACTTTTCCATTTATATTAGTAACGCCAAGAATAGTAAGATTTATATCATTGAAATCAAATAATTCATCTGAAGAAAATTTTGATTGATTAACTTTAATTGTATCAACAGATAGATTAAAATCAATTAATTTATCTTTTAATTTGTTCTTATTATCAACAAGAATATTGTCATTTTTTTGCTCTATTATTTTAACATTAGCATTGTTAAACTTTATAGAGTTTGTATGAAAATAAAAATCACCATTTTTTAAACCCCATTTATACTTATTTAGCTTTAAAATTGGAGTTTCAATATCTAGAAGAACGTTAGATTTAGTAAACTTATTTTTAAATTCTTTTTTTGACAAAATAGGTTTCATCTTAAAATCTTTTAATGTCAAATTAGAATTTCCTAAATTCAAAGTAGAAGCTGTAAGTGAATGTGTATGATTTAAACGATAATACATTGACCTTAAGTTTAATTTAAACGTATTATAATCGATTGGAATCTCGTTTGTTCTGGTAAAATCATTCATTTTAATTCCTTCTATTGCTAAATCAACATCGCTTATGTTATATTTTATTGTTTTAGCATCAGAGAAAAAAGAATTTATTTTTCCATTTTCAATTTGAAATTTTTTAACATTAATTAAATCAGTGTCATTATTTTTTAAATTTATTTTTTTAGGTAGCGAATCATTCCTTCTTGAGTAATCAGTTTGTATAATTGTAATCTTAGGTTCACGTAACAAAAGTTTATCTGTATTAAAATACAATTTATCTTCATTTGTAAATCCCCAATCCATATTAGTTAAAGAAAGTAAAGATGTTTTTACATCAAATAAATCTGCATTAGTTTTATTCGGTAAATAAACTCCTTTATGAGCTCCAAAAGGTTTCATTGAAAAATCTGATAACTCAAAAGTAGTATCACTAAAATGAACTTTTTTAGATTTAACTATTTGTCTATCTTTTACAATGAAAAACATTGAATCTAATTTGATATCAAAAGACGAATATTTAAAAGGAATTTTTTTATCAGCAGTTCTTTCATTGAATTTAACTCCTTTAAAATTTATATTAAAATTAGACACATTTACAATCTTTTCATTTCCAGAACTAGACAATAAATTAAATGTTCCATTTTTTATTTTTAT
Source organism: Chishuiella sp. (assembly GCF_032109125.1). Classification (NCBI taxonomy): domain Bacteria; kingdom Pseudomonadati; phylum Bacteroidota; class Flavobacteriia; order Flavobacteriales; family Weeksellaceae; genus Chishuiella; species Chishuiella sp. Next base: position 129,281 of record NZ_DAMCLZ010000002.1, on the reverse strand, counting down.
TCTTGAAACATTAAAACTATCTCCGACTTTTGTTCTAGTTGTATCTTTTTTTTCGTTATTCTCTTTTAGATAATAATTAACAATAGGAGAATCTATATGAATAGAATAAGCAGAAACTTCTTTTACTGTAATTAGTTTTAAAAAATTAATTCCAACTATATTAATTTCCTTTACTTTTCCTGTAGCTTTAATAGAATCTACAATTGATGTAGAATCTTTAGGAGAGATATTAACATTTTTTAAATTAAGTGATGAATTAAACAATGAAAAGCTTAATTCTCCATAAGTTAAATTATAAGGTGTATCATTTTTCTCGATAATAATTTTAGGTAATCGATCATTAAGAAAATAACTTATATAAAAACTAAAAATAAAAAGTATCGCAATAAAACTTATTAAAGCGATACTTATTTTTTTTATCCAACGATTTGTACTCATTGATTTAGTTCGGTTAATATATTTACAATCAATTATCATGCCAAACATGTTTTATTTATAAAAACTTAGTGTCTAATTATTTATATTTTTTAATTAAAAATAATCTACACTAAAAGCGGATTAGTCAAAAATTATACCAATATCAATAATAGATTAAAGTAATTTTTAATTGATATAAAAAACGTCATAAAACATTGTTTTATGACGTTTAAATAAGCAGTTAGCTTATTTTATTGATTTAGTTCGGTTAATACATTAATAAACAAATACCGCACCAAATCAATAATATATTAAAGTAATTAATCTATATCGTAAATTTCTTTAATATTCTTTAATATAGAATCGAAATCTAATTTTAAGTCAATCAATTTTCCCGTAAATAAATCAAAAACCCAACCATGAACTTGAAGTCCATTTTGCATAGCTTTTTGAACAAAAGGATTTTTTACTGCATTTACACATTGTTCTTGAACATTTAATTCTACCAATCTATTGTAACGCATCCCTTCGTTCTCAATCGCATTCAACTCTTCTGAATGCAAACGGTAAACATCTCTAATATTTCTTAACCAAGGATTCATAATACCTAAATCTTTAGGAATCATTGCTGATTTTATACCTCCACAATTATAATGACCACAAACAATAATATGTTTTACTTTTAAATGCTCAACAGCATAATCTAAAACAGAAGTTGTATTAAGATCTAAACCGATTACCATATTTGCAATATTACGGTGAACAAAAACCTCTCCAGGCTCAGCTCCTAACAATTCTTCTGCAGTAACTCGGCTATCAGAACAACCTATATATAAAACTTCTGGATTCTGTCCTGATGATAATTTATCAAAATATTCTTTATCTTGATTTAATCGCTTATTAATCCAATCTTCGTTGTGTTCAAAAATTTTTTCTAAATTCATAATATTTAAATTACATCTTGTACCTCTGGATGTTTACCCACATAAACACTAACATAACTACAAAATGGTATTATTTTTAAGTGATTTTTACGAGCATATTCAACTGCTTCTAAAACTAATTTTTCGGCGAACCCCTGTCCTCTTAATTCAGGATTAACCCCTGTATGATTAATAAGCATTTGTTCTTCTTTTAGCATAAAAGTAAGCTCTCCTACAATATCATTATTTTCATTTAACAGTTCAAATACTCCGTTTTTATCTTCTAATTTTAATTCTATCTTCATACAATTGTTTTAATCCATTAAATTAATACTTTCTTTTTTAAATAAATTTAATAAAGTGTTAAAACAATAAATAGTATACAAATCTAAGCTTGAAAAAAGAATTTTTCAAACAAAAATTGATATAAATAATTAAGAGATGACGAAAGTATTTTCGACTGAAAATCAATACTAAATATTGTCATATAATATTTAATGTATAGGTTTCATTATTTTTCTTTAAGATTTTTCATACATTTGTTAGATATACTTAAGGAAATATTCTTCATATGAAATTTATTGTATCGAGCAACACGTTATTAAAAAATGTAAACTTAATAGGTGGAGTTATTAATTCTAACAATACTTTACCAATACTTGATAATTTTTTATTCGAATTAGATGGTAACCAATTGACAATAACAGGTTCTGATTTAGAAACTACGATTTCTACAACTTTAGAAGTAGAGTCAAATGACAATGGAAAAATAGCTATTCCATCTAAAATCTTAACAGATACCCTAAAAACTTTCCCTGCACAGCCTCTAACTTTTATTCAAAAAGAAAGTAACACTTTAGAGATTGTATCAGAACAAGGAAATTATCAATTAGCATTTGAAGATGCAAATGAATATCCTCAAACACCAGATATCGAAGATGCTAGTTCTACTACAATAGGAGCAAATATTCTTTCTGAAGCAATTGTAAAAACAATTTTTGCAACAGGAAATGATGAATTACGCCCGATAATGACTGGAGTTTTTTTCCAAGCAAATGCTGATGTTTTTAGATTTGTAGCAACTGATGCACACCGTTTAGTAAAATATACAAGAAGCGGCTTAGAAAATCTAGATACAGCAGAATATATCATGCCTAAAAAACCTCTTAACTTATTAAAAAATATTTTAGGAGGAAATAATGATGATGTAACAATAGAATATAATACTACAAATACACGTTTTTCTTTCCAAAACATCGTTTTAACTTGCCGATTAATTGATGGAAAATATCCTAATTATGAAGCAGTAATTCCTAAAGAAAATCCAAATGTATTAACAATCAATAGAAGTTTATTTTTGACTTCTTTGAAACGAGTAGCTATTTTCTCTAACAAAACAACAAATCAAGCTCGATTAAAATTAGTTGGAAATTCGTTAACTATTTCAGCAGAAGATATTGACTTCTCAAACAAAGCAGAAGAAAGATTATCATGTGATTATAATGGAACAGATTTACAAATCGGTTTCAATTCTCGCTTCTTAATTGAAATGTTAAACAACTTACAATCAGACGAAATAACATTAGAAATGTCTGAACCTAACCGTGCAGGAATTATAAAACCTGTTGATGGTTTAGAAGATGGAGAAGAAATCTTAATGTTAGTAATGCCTGTTATGCTTAATGCATAACAAATAAAATATATAATTCTTTTTATAAGACAATGAAAATTTCATACAATTGGCTAAAAACTTATATTGACACAGATATTTCTATTGACGAAATATCATCTACTCTTACAAGTACAGGTTTAGAAGTAGAAGGTGTTGAAGAAATAGGTGGAGCTAAAAAATATTTGGATACTGTTTTAGTTGGTAAAGTTTTATCTACAATTCCTCATCCAAATGCAGATAAATTAAAAGTAACTAAAATAGATTTAGGTGACGGAAAAGAAACACAAATTGTTTGTGGTGCACCTAATGTTGCAGAAGGACAAAATGTTCCTGTAGCTACTGTTGGTACTGTTTTTCCTACTCCTGATGGAGATTTTAAAATTAAAAAAGCAAAAATAAGAGGTGAAGAATCTTTTGGAATGATTTGTTCTGAGGTTGAATTAGGTATTGGTACAGATAATTCTGGAATATTAGTTTTACCAGAAGATTTAAAACCAGGTACTCCAACTTCACAAATCTTTACTTCAGAAGAAGCTGATAAAGAAATTGAAATTGGTTTAACTCCTAACAGAGCTGATGCAATGTCTCATTTTGGTGTTGCTCGCGACCTTTACGCGGCACTAAAAACAAGAGATATTAATGCTACATTCAAACCTTATGATGTATCAAACTACCCAACTACAGATTTTGGTAAAAATCCTATTTCTATTGAAGTAAAAGATACAGAAGCTGCTCCAAGATATGCAGGTATTTATCTTAAAAATATAAAAGTTGAAGAATCTCCAGAATGGTTAAAAAACCGTCTGAAAGTGATTGGTTTAGCTCCTATCAATAATGTTGTAGATATTACAAATTACATTTTACATGATTTAGGACAACCATTACATGCTTTTGATGCTGATAAAATTGAAGGAAATAAAATTATTGTTCAAAAATTAGCAGAAGGAAGTAAATTCACAACATTAGATGGTGTCGAAAGAGAATTAAAAGGTCATGAATTAATGATTTGTGATGAAAAAAAACCTCTTTGCATTGCTGGTGTTTTTGGTGGAGAAAATTCTGGCGTAACAGAATCTACAACAAATTTATTCTTAGAGTCAGCTTATTTTGAGCCTGTAACTATTCGTAAAGGTGCAAAAGCTCATGCATTAAACACTGATGCCTCTTTTAGATTCGAACGTGGTATTGATCCTAACACAACTGTTGACGCTTTAAAGAAAGCAGTATTATTACTTACTGAAATTACAGGTGCAGAAATAGCTTCAAATATTGATGACATTTATCCAAATCCTATTGCTAACTTTAATGTAAAGTTACGTTTAGCTAAAGTAGTAGAATTACTTGGTGTTGAAATAGCTGAAGATAAAATAAAAGCTATTTTAGAAAACTTAGAAATTAAAATATTAGCTGAAAGTGATGGTGTTTTAGATTTAGAAGTTCCTGCATATCGTGTAGATGTTCAACGTGATGTTGATTTAATCGAAGATATTTTGAGAATTTATGGATATGATAACATCGAAATTCCTACTAAATTTTCTTTCTCTTATATTCCAAATCAAAAAGTAAGTCCAGATAAAATTGAAGATTTTATTGCAAGACAACTTACTGCATTTGGATTTAATGAAGCAATGAACAATTCATTAACAAAAAGAGAGTACGAAACTATTTTCGCTTATCCTGAAGGGGAAAGTGTTGCTATGTTAAATCCTCTTTCTGCTGATTTAGCTGTAATGCGTCGTACATTATTAAATGGATTATTAGAAAACGTAGCATTTAACGTAAATCGCAGAAATACAGACGTAAAATTATTTGAATTTGGTAAAGTTTATGGTAAAATAAACGATAAATACGAAGAAAACAAATGTTTAGGAATTGTACTTTCTGGTAATTTTAATAGTGAATCTTGGACAGGAAATGTTAGAAAATCAACTTTTAGTGATTTAAAAGGTTTGGTTCAACAAATTTTTGTTCGATTAAATATTAAAGTAACTGAAGAATTACCTGCTAATGATAAAAATTTCCTTGATGGAATCGAATTTATTTCAGGGAACAAATCTTTAGGTAAATTAGGAATTGTTGATAAAAAAATTGCTAAAAAATTAGGTGTTAGTCAAGATACTTACTTTGCTCAATTGAATTGGGAAACTTTAGTTTCTTTAGCAAGTAAAAATAATTTAAAATACAAAGACATTCCTAAATTCCCTGGTTCCCGTCGTGATTTAGCTTTATTAATAGATTCTAATGTAAAATATGAAGATTTATTTAAAGCAACCAAAGAAGCAAAATCATCACTTCTGAAATCTGTTAATTTATTTGATGTTTATGAAGGTGATAAATTACCAAATGGTAAAAAATCATACGCATTAAGTTTTATGATTCAAGATGAAAATAAAACTTTAAGTGATCAAGACATTGATGCTCTAATGCAAAAATTAATTAAATTATTTCAAGATAAATTTAATGCTGAATTAAGATAAAATTCTTTTAATTATGAAGATAACAACCATTTTTTGTTCAACGCTTTTTGCAGCATTTGTAGCTGTGTCATGTTCAACCAACACAAATACAGCTAAGTTAAAACCTAGAACTGATGTATCAATTTCTAATCAAAATTGGTATTTAGTTACTGATAGTGATGTTGTAAAAGGATTATATAATAAAGAAGTTTCTTTAATTATAAATGAAACTAATTCTACAGTCTCTGGTTTTTCTGGATGCAATAATTTTAATGCAACCCTATCTAAATCAAATGGAGCAATTAGTTTTGGAAATATATCTGAAACAAAAATGGCTTGTCCAAATCTTAAGGAAGAACAAGCGTTTTTATCAATGCTTAAAAATGTTAATCGTTATGAAGTTATAGGAAATGAATTACATCTTTTCAAAGATAATATTCTACTACTTACTTTTAAAACAACATAAATTAAACTTAATTAAGTTTTAAAATTTAAAATCCGAAGAAATAAAATTTCTTCGGATTTTTTTATAATACAATAAAAAAAACGGTTATCAAAAAGATAACCGTTCCTATTATTAAAACGATATATGATGAAAAATAATATGATTATTTTTTCTTTAATACATATTTATCAGCTAATGCTCCAGTAATTTGCTTACCTTCTTGATCTAATTGTACTAACTGGTTTTCTCCAACAATATAACTAGTACTTTCTCCGTCCTTAAATTTTATTATAATATCATTACCATCTGCAGACCAAGTGAATTTACCAGATTCATCAGATTTATGATTTTTCCCTAAATATTCTGATGAAAATTTATAAGTTTCATCTTCATTTAAAAGTATTGTAGTTTTTATTCCTTCACAATCAGCACAAGGTAAAACTCCTTCATAAGTTCCTTGCCAATCTACAGAAATTTTAGAATTATCACCAGTTGGAAGAGAATCATTTCTCTCTATAGAATCATTTGAAGAATGTTGAGAAATAGCTTCTTCTTTTTTACTTTCACAACTAGAAAAAGTGAATACAAATGCAGCTAATGGTAAAATAAAATATTTCATTTTCATAAATTTATGATCTACTATTTTATATATCAATATACATACCAAACAATTAAAAAAGATTCATTTAAGAAAATAAATAAAATGATTTACTGCTATTAAAATAAATTGTAATTTAGCAAGTAGAAAAACTAGTATATGAGTGTTGAACTATTACCTGATGGAAGAGTAAAAAAACCCGAATGGTTACGAGTAAAGTTACCTACTGGGAAAAAACATAAAGAATTAAGAGGTTTAGTCGATAAATATAAGCTAAACACAATTTGCCAAAGTGGAAGCTGTCCAAACATGGGAGAATGTTGGGGAGAAGGTACTGCAACATTTATGATTCTTGGTAATGTTTGTACTCGCTCTTGTGGTTTTTGTGGTGTAAAAACTGGTCGCCCAGAACAAGTTGATTGGGCTGAACCAGAAAAAGTTGCTCGCTCTATTAAATTAATGAAAATAAAACATGCGGTTCTTACTTCTGTAGATCGTGATGATTTAAAAGATATGGGATCTATTATTTGGGCAGAAACAATACAAGCTGTTCGTAGAATAAGTCCTGGAACTACAATGGAAACTTTGATTCCTGATTTCCAAGGAATGGAAAAACATATTGACAGATTAGTAGAAGCAGCTCCAGAAGTTTTGTCTCACAACATGGAAACTGTTCGTCGTTTAACGAGAGAAGTTCGTATACAAGCTAAATACGACCGTTCTCTAGAAGTTTTACGTTATGCAAAAGAAGCAGGACAAAGACGTACAAAAACAGGAATTATGCTTGGTCTTGGAGAAACTGAAGACGAAGTTCTTGAAACGATACAAGATGTTGCAAATGCAAATGTAGATGTTATTACAATTGGTCAATATTTACAACCTACAAAAAAACATTTACCACTTAAAGAATTCATAACTCCAGAGCAATTTAAATTATATGAAGATTTTGCTCGTGGTTTAGGATTTAGACATGTAGAATCAGGACCTTTGGTTCGTTCTTCTTATCATGCAGAAAAACATATTTTATAAAAAATATTATTAAAACAAAAAGAGTTCTATTAAAATAGAACTCTTTTTTTATGAACAAACAAAAGATAATTAATTTACGTCATTCAACCATTCATTTAGATCGGTTAACATTTGGTTATTAATTGTATGTACTTCTGTGTATTGATGAAAAATAGGTTTCAAATCTTTCGATTTTAGGTAATCTACAGCATCCAAAGCAAAATCAAATTTAAGCACAGGATCTTGCGTTCCATGAGAAATAAAGAAATTCAATTTTTGTAAACGCTCATTTGAAGCTACTAAAGGTTTTACTTCTGGTAACAAACGACCACTAAGAATTGCTGCTCCTTTTACTTTCTCTGGATCGGTCAAAGCAACACTATAACTCATAATTCCTCCTTGACTAAAACCTACCAAATAAACTTCATCTGCATCAAAATCTTCTACTTTTTTTAAGTCATCAATAAATTTAATTATTGTTTTCCTAGCATTTTCTGCTTGCTCTTCATTTATAGAAGGTCCATTTTCAGTAAACTGAACTTGAAACCAAGCATAACTCCCCTGCCCTAATGTCAAAGGTCCTCTAGCAGAAACTACTAAAAAATTATCTGGTAAAGAATCAGCTAACGAAAACATATTTCTTTCGTTACTTCCTACACCATGTAACAATATAATCAATGGTGTTTTGGCTGTTTTTACTTTTGGTTTTCTTACCAAATATTCTAAATCTGTTTTTATTATATTTTCCATTTTTTCTTTTTTATTCTTCTTAATTACAAATGCCGAGAAAACTATCATCAATCCAAAGATTGATAGACAAATTAATTTTCCTCTCACGCCTTGTCTATTTTTACAGAAAGCATATTCAACGAACCAGCAACAATTCCATCATTAAATATAGTTGCAACCTCATCTTTCTCTTGTAATCCCAATGTATACATTAGCGGCATATAATGTTCTGGTGTTGGTATAGACATTTGGAATTCTATTCCTTGTTTGTCATAAGCTATCAAATCCTTATGATTTCCATCAACAATAAGACTTTTCATTTTTTCATTTGCTACATGTGCCCAATCATAGGCATAACCTATCTGATTCATCTTATCCCAAGCAGCTTTTCTTAAATTATGAATTGTATTTCCACTTCCTACTATTAGAACTCCTTTTCTACGTAATGCTGCCAATTCTCGTCCCAATGCATAATGATATTCTGGTCCTTTTGTATAATCTATACTCATTTCTACAATAGGAATATCAGCATTAGGAAATAAAAATTTTACAACTGTCCAACAACCATGATCCAATCCCCAATCATTTGTAATTCCAACTTCTGTAGATTGAATTATTTTATTCGTTTCTTTTGCTAATTCAGGGCTTCCAGGTGCTGGATATTGCACATCGAATAATGCTTGTGGAAAACCACCAAAATCATGTATCGTTTCTGGATGTTGCATTCCTGTTACAAATGTTCCTTTTGTCTCCCAATGGGCAGATATACAAAGTATAGCTCTAGGTTTTGGAAGTGTTTTTGCAATTTCCTGAAAACCTTTCGTAAAAATATTATCATCAAGAGCATTCATTGGATTACCATGTCCCAAAAACAGAACAGGCATTCTTTCTGTAGCACCAAAATTGTCCGTAACTTGGTGTAGCGCATTTAGCTTAGAAGCAGCTGCACCTAAAGGTAATAAAGCCATAGTTTTTAAAAAATCCTTTCTATTCATTTTGTTATTCTGTACTACAAATTTCTATAAAAATGGCATCTAGCTGGTAAAGCTATTTGGAAAAACTGTTGTGTTTTTAGGAAAAATAAAAAAGACCAGTAGTTGTACTACTGGTCTTTTTAAACAACTAATATGTTCTTATTTACTTCCCATTATTTGGTCCATATAACTTTTGTTATCCCAGAAAAGATATTCTTCTGTCATTACTCCATCTTTCCAAATACCTATTGTCGCCATTGGCAATTTAAATTTTTTACCAGTAGGTTGTATAAATTTTCCGTCTCCTATAGGCATTGGCTCTGTAAAAGTTCCTAACATATATCCCATAACAGCAGTTATATTTCCATCTCCTATTTTTATAGGATGCTCTTCTATTCTAGTATCTGGTGCATATACAAACATAGCATCTAATGTTTTTATATGTTGATCCAAACCAACTTCTGTATGTCCATCAGGGAAATGAACCTTAATATCTTTGGCATGACTTTCATGTAATCGTTTCCAATCTCTATTACTAAAAACCACAAAATCCAATGTATCAAATTTTTCTAAATTCGAGCTTATTATAGCATTAGCAGCTGTTAATTGTTTTATTTCTTCCAATGCCTTTTTTCCTTCTTCATCATTTTTATGTTGTGTACAAGAAGTAAAACCAAAAAATGCAATTAAAGCAGTAGTAACGAATACGTTTTTCAAAATAGTTTTTTTCATAACAAATGTTCTTTTAAATTGATAGTACAAATGTCTATAAAACAATACCTAACAAGTAAAGCTATTTGGAAAAACTGTTGTGCTTTTAGGAAGTATATTTATTTTGACTGAATTACTTGCTCCATCTCTTTTCTAAATTCGGATGGAGTTATACCAGACTTTCTTTTAAAAGAATGTGTAAAATAAGTTTTTTCATTATAACCAAGTTCAAAACCAATTTCAGCAATTGTTAAATCAGTTGTTACTAACAAATTTTTTGCTTCAGTCAATTTTCTTGTTTCTATAATTTCAGAAACACTTTGATGTAATATTTTCTGACAAATATTATTCAAATTTCTCGAAGTCATGAACAGTTTTTCTGCATAAAAATTCACATCTCTTGCCTCTTTATAATGAATCTCCAATAACTTCAAAAAACTACGAAACGTATTCCCATTTATTTTATTCGTTTCATCATTATTCAAATTTTGTTTATTACGTTCAGACTGTATCATCGTAAACAAAGCATTCAGCAAATCACTAATTACCGAAAAATCCGGAACAGCCTGTAAATATTCATCTTGCATCATTTCACAAATCACATTCAATCTATCAAAACACAAAGAATTTGGCATTGTAAAACTTGCATTCTCATGAAAAGAAGAATACAAACGAAACGTTGTCTCCGCAATAAACTCACTTCTAAATCGTATTGCCCAAATATCACATTCATTATCCTTTGGTAACGGTCTTACACGATGTGTTTTTCCCTGTGTAACGAAACTAATAAATGGCGCTTGCAGAATCTGAGATTTAAAATCTATAAAATGTTCCAATTCCCCTTTATTCCCTATCAATAATTCTTCAAAGTCATGTTGATGAGGTTCATTTATTTGTTCAGCAATTTTATTAGATTCGTGAATATCTATTTTAAAAATTTTGAAAATATCCTGCATAAAAGTCAATTATTATTTATTAGGAAAATACAATTTTGGGCGTTCCCTTAGGGCGGGCTTTTCGTTGCAATCTTTTTCTAAGGAAAAAGGATTTTCACTAGAATCCCTAACGCAATTACAGAATTTAAAAGTAAGGAATAATATTTTTTTATTTTCTAAAACATTAGAATAAGATATTTAAAACAATCTAAAACCCATTTCTATCATTTTATAATAACAAAATGTTAGTGTAAAATACCATAACAATATAATTAAAAATAAAATATTCCTTTTATTGAAAATTAAGTACAATAAATCTATAAACTGAATTAAAATTAATACAATTATAAAAGCAAATAAACCATCTTGCTTTGAAAAAATCAAAAACAAAAGAAAACTTATTATTAATGATAAAAATAATCTAATTACTATCTGCCATTTTAACTTCAAAATCTTATATTTTTAAAAATCTATATTAATTGATACTAAAATATAAATACTTTATTATTTAGTATATAAAACTCTTATCGAATTTCATTCGAAATTATAGATTCTATTTTCTATTAAATCAAGTGCTTTTCTTAGTAAATTCTAAGTTGAATCGTTATGTCATGTTGAGCCTGTCGAAACATAAATTCTTTAGAAATTTCATTTCAATAATTAAAATTATTCGACAGGCTTTGAATGACAAATTCTCCAATAAAATATTGATGTATAATAATTTATTTTGTGTTATGTCATGTTGAGCTCGTCGAAACATATTCTTTAAAAATTTTATTTAAATAATTAAGATTCTTCGACAGGCTCTGAATGATAAAATTTTAAATAGAAGAATAATGATATTAAAGTTTCATTATCTGTTTCGCAAAAGCGACTGAAGTGAAAATCCTCTTTTGATTGGCCATTGCATTTCGACTTCGCTTAATGAACAATCAAAAAAGATTAGGAACATTAAAGCGCGGCTTGAAAGGTTTGCCCTAATAAATAATAGATATTAAATAAAATGTATTATTTTTAAAACAATAAACAATTTAATATGAATAAGATTTTTACATTTTTAATTATGTTACTCTCTATACATTTGTCTGCTCAGTTCTATGAGATAACATACGAAACCCAAGTACAGACTCATTACACTGCAAAGGGGTTGAAATGGTTCGAAGAATGGGAAGAAGACCCTAAAGACAGACAAGAATTGATTGAATTAAATAAAAATCCTCCGAAAGAAGTTTTTGAATTTTTATACAGTGATCATCTTAGTAAAACTAGTTATATTCAAAAAGTAAGAAATTCGCAAAATGATCAAACATTTTTTATAACTAAAACTCCAATTGGTATTTTTGGTACTACAAATGATTATGCTAATAATGAATTTTCTTACAATATGGATGTGTATGGAAAAAATTATCTTGTGAAAGGTGACTTAATTGAACTTGAGATAAAAGAAACTGGTAATAAAAAAGAAATTTTAAATTTACCAGTTATTGAAGCTACTGCAAAAGTAAATAATATAGATTTTATTATTTGGTATACGACTGCTATTCCGTACCATTTTTCTCCTGATATATATTATACTAAAAAAGGATTTATTTTAGAAATGCATTATAAGAAATCAGATGATGAATCAGAAATTATTAACTCTTGGATTGCTACAAATAAAAAAGAAATAAAGAAATCTTCTAAAATTAATTTATCAACAAAAGGAACTCTTATAAATAGTAATCAAGTAGATGCAATTTGGGATGAAGCAAATAATAAAAGAAATGAAATGTTTAACAATGATGGAATTGATAAAAAATAGATTTTATACAACAGTTGAATAGAAAACTTACTAACTTCGAGTAAGTTTTTTTTATATGAAAATTAAAGCAACATTACTCACAATAGGAGATGAAATACTGATAGGGCAAATTGTTGATACAAATTCAGCATTTATTGCTCAGCAACTAAATAAAATAGGAATTGAAGTTGAAGAAATTCTATCGGTACAGGATGAAATGAGCCATATTATTGAGGCTTTTGAACGTGGTTTAGAGAAATCTAACATTGTTATTGTAACTGGTGGTCTAGGTCCAACAAAAGATGATAAAACAAAAGCTGCTTTATGCAAGTTCCTTAACTGCGATTTGGTTGTAGAAGAAAAGGTTTTAGATAATATTTATCAATTACTTATTCAGCGTGGTTATAAAAGAGAGCTAAATAACTTGAATAGAAACCAAGCTCTTATTCCTGAGAAATCTTCTTTTATACAAAACATTTATGGAACAGCTCCTTGTCTTTGGACTACAGTTGAAGATAAGGTTATTGTAAATATGCCTGGCGTTCCTTATGAAATGAAAGGAATAATGATAGATGAAATAATTCCTCGTCTAAAAAATCAATTTGATGCTGAAACTATTGTTCATAGAGATATCCTAATAAATGGGATTCCCGAAAGTGACCTTGCTATTTTGGTTGAAGATTGGGAAAATGAATTACCCGAATTTATTCATTTAGCTTATTTACCAAGTCGTTCTTCTATCGATTTAAGATTTTCTGCTACTGGTAACGATGAATCTTTTCTGAAAAATGCTATACAAGAGCAAATAGAACGTTTTAAATTGATTGCTGGTGAATTTGTAGTTTCTGATAATTCTGGTAAAGCACAACAGGTTTTAGGTGATGTACTACAACAAAAAAAATTAACTATTGCTACTGCCGAAAGTTGTACTGGTGGAAATATTGCTACATTAATCACTTCTATATCTGGAAGTTCTAATTGTTTTTCTGGAAGTGTTGTTGCTTATGCAACCAATGTAAAAACGTCTGTATTGAATGTAAATGAAAAAGATATAGAAGAATTTACGGTGGTTTCGGAGCAAGTTTCGGAGCAAATGGCAAAAGGTGTTCGTAAACTACTGAATACTGACATTGCTATTTCTACAACTGGCGTTGCTGGTCCAAACAAAGGTGAGGACGGGAAAGATGTTGGTACTGCTTGGGTTTCTGTAACGAACGGAGAAAGAACTGTAAGTAAGCATTATTTATATCCTTATTTGGATAGAGAGGATTTTATAAAAGTTGTTTCGAATAATGCTCTTAATTTGGCGATTCAATTTGTAAAAGAATAAGTTTTTCTTTTTGTAATTTACCTGTACAAAATATATAAATCTATCTAAACAACTATAGTTGTTTAGATAGATTTATTAATTAAACGATTCAGCTTATAATATTATTTAAAATAGCCAAATTTAAACGTAATATTTACTCAATATAATTTATTGATAAATTACTCAAGATTGAGAAATTGAACTTAAATTTGTTGTAGATTATCTATAATAAACATGTTTAAAAAATTTATTTTTTTTATACTCTTAGCTTACCAATTCTGTTTTTCACAAGAAAAATTATCACAAGAAAACTCTACTTTTAACGATGCTGTAAACACTTATTTAAGAAATCAAAAAAATATTACAAATCAACAACTTGTTGAAGTTGGTGATTCTTTATACAAAAGTTCAAAAAATGATTGGCAAAAAGTCAAATCATTATTTGTTATAATTGGTGCTTATGATTCGCAATTCGAATATAAAAAAGCATTAGATTATTCTCTAGAAGCTAATTCAATCGCAGAAAAAAACAAGCTTATATTCTGGAAAACTAGAACTTCGGGACAGGTTGCCACTTTATATGCTAAAATTGGTTTTACAAAAGAAAGTATCAAATATTTTGATAAAGCACTAATTTATGCGGCTGATTTAGATAGAAAAAATGAATTACTATCTAAATCTATGATTTTACAAGCCAAATCATTTGTTTATCAAAATCAAAAAAATTTTAGAAAAATTTTAGAAATAAATAAAGAAGCTGTAGAAATTATAAAAACGTTGAAAAAAGAGTTTCCAAACGACAATTTTCAAGGTTCTGCAGTTCCAGCATTCATAAATACTGCAACAAGTTATTTCCATTTAGAAGATTATAAAAATGCTAAAATCTACTATAAACTAGCTTTAGATGAAATAAAAAATTCTGAAGCACTTGACCGTAATTTTTATGCACAAACATGTATAAAAATAGCAATGAATGAATTGAAATTAGATAAACCAGATTTCAATTTCACAGTATACTATTTAAAAAAAGCGAAAGAAATTTTAAAAATAACCAAAGACAAAGAATTAGAATTAGAAATAAACACTACAGAGGCAGATTATTATAGATTAAAAAATAAATATAAAACAGTAGATAGCATCAATATAAAAATAAATGATAGTTATAAAAATTTAGCTGATTTAAAAATTAAATCTATTGAGAAAGTATTTAATGACAGTCAAAATAATTATGAAAGTGAAAAAAAGAAATCATCTAATCTAATTATTTACTTATATATCTGTATCACTATTGTTATAATATCTACTCTCCTATATTTTTATGATAGTAAAAGAAAAAAGAAACATTTTAATACCATTCTAGAAAAAATTAATAATAAAGATATTTTTGATTATCAGTTAAAAACACCACTTCAGAATAAGGAAAAAAGAATAATGTCTGAAGAAAAAGAATTAGAATTATTGAATAAAATTAATGAATTTGAAAAAGGCAATCATTTCACTCAAAAAAATTTTTCTATGTCGCAAATGTCCACATTATTAGAAACAAATAGAAAATACATTAATTATATTTTAAACAATTATAAAAACCAAAATTTTAGCGATTATATAAATAGTTTGAGAATTAAATATATAATTCAATTACTAATTAACGATTCCAATTTTCTAAATTATAAAATTAGCTATTTATCAGAAATATCTGGATTCTCTTCACATAGTAGATTTACTCATATTTTCAAAAAGGAAGTTAATATATCACCTTCAGAATTTATATCTCAACTAAAAAGAAAAAATAAATAAAACGATTATTTAGATAATTAATATAAAAACTCTAAAATGAATATTTAATTCATTTTAGAGTTTTTCTGCTTTATTATTAAGATTATTTAAACTTTTCAAAAATTGGGATTAACACAAAAAATTATTCCCAACTTGACTAAAAATAATATTCTTTTTTTGGGCAATTGCTTCGCACCGTGCTTTACATTTCAATCTTTTTTTGATTAGTCATTGATTTGATATCGAAAATAATTCAATCAAAAAAAGGATTTCCATTACAATCACTATTGCAAATTCGTGACTAAAAGAAAATGAATTACACAATTAATAATTATTGAAAAACAAAAAGACTGTTGCAAAAAACTTTTTAAAATTATTCATATACTATTCAATAATTTTAAACATATTCTTTTAAACCATTATTGACTTAAAATAATAACTACCAATTTTGACACATTCATAAAAATTTATTCGCTTTTTTAAAAGCATAAAATACTCATAAACAAGATCTAATAGAGCATTTTTTTATTCAAAAAAAACTATTAAATAATACTATCATTATCACTGATAGTGATACTTCTTAACTAAGAAAGCTGTAATCTTAATTATAATTTTGCACAAGTTTTTACTATTGTCCAAGCCTAAGACACTTAGTAATAATACATAACAAAAAACATACCAAAAAAGTAAAAATTCTATAACATTTTCAGTTATGAAAAAACATCTTAAAATTTTAATTATGATGCTGGGGTTTAATGTTTATTCACAAGTAGGAATAGGAACAGAATCTCCAACAAGAACTTTACATGTAGAAGGGAATACAATTATTAGAAACCTAGCTTTTAAAGCAAGTGATTCTGATTATACAAAAGTATTAGTTACTGATGATAAAGGAAATATTGATTATATCAACAAGTCATCTATTCTTCCTACTAAAGATGGAAGTATTGATAAAGTAATTCTAAACAATGAATTTACTACGCCAAATTCTACACCAGATGCTACAAAAACTCTCAAGTGTGGGAAATTTGAATTTGCATTTGTACCTAATTCTGGAACTGGAGATGTAAGATTTAGATTGATAAATGCTCCTGTTACTGGAACTACAGTAAAAGTATATACAACTTTTGAACAGAATTATGAAACAAACGGGTTTCAATACCAAGCAAAATCAACTCCAAAAGAATTTACATCTACAAATAATTTTATTGATGTTCCTTTTGATGGGCAAGCAAGAATAGAAGACGGTGAATATAATGAACTTTATTTGTCTTACCCTAAAGAACCTGATTTTTATAGAGTTTCATTTTATCGCCTTTACCAAAATGGGAGTAACTATTGGGTAACTACATGTGAAAAATTCTAATTATGAAAAAAATAAAATATATTTTTCCTATTGTTTTATTACAAACAATTTTATTTGGACAAGGAGGTGTAGGTATTAATACTGAAACACCCGAACGATCACTAGACGTAAATGGTAATCTAAGAATAACTAGTTTTCAGGATAAAACTGAAGATGAAAATTTCAAAAATATTATTATAGCAAATAGTACTGGTAATATAGATAAACAATCTAAATCATCAATATTCCAAACACCAGAACAACAAGTTGAAACAGATAGAATTATTTATTACAGTAGTATTGGAGGTGATAGTAATAAAGAAGTAAAATGTGGAAAATATTCTTTCATTATTGATGAAAATAATATAGCAAAATTTAAATTATTAATTAATCCAGAAAAAAACACTGAAATTCAATATGGTCTAAGAAGATTAGAAAGAAGAGTGAAATTAACTGGTGGTCATAGTGCCAATACAGGTAATGGAGAATATTATTACAGTAATTTTAAAAAGATTTTCACACCTGATAATTGGGATGTTTATCAAACAATTTTCAATTATAGTAGTTCATATAATAACAACACTCCTGATTATTCAACAAACAATAGAGGTCCTGCACATATGATTAACAATGACTTTTTGAAATTACATATAGTAGATCCCACAAATGGAGATTTTTATAAAATACATATTACAAGAATAGTCAATCAAGACTCTGATAATAATCTAACAACTCAAATCAACTTAAAAAATAGTGGTTTAAGAGTTATTACATGCGAGAGATATTATAAACAATAAATTATTATTATGAAATTTTATAAAATAACATCTATAATCATATTATTTGGGTTTAATATTAACTCATTTAGTCAAGTAGGAATTAATACATCGAAACCAGAAAGAGCATTGGATGTAAATGGAAATTTAAAAGTTAGGAATCTAGTAGATAAAACATCTGATGAATCATATGATAGAGTTTTAGTTACTGATGGTATTGGAAATTTAGAAACGGTTGATAGATCTACATTAAAAAATAAAATAAGCGAAGAAATTTCTGAAGTTAAACGATTATTCTATACTAGTGAAAAACCTAATCCTGACAACAAACTAAAATGTGGTCGATTTGAATTCTCTTTTCGTGATGGTAAAAATAATACACAATATCCTAATAAAAATTTAGATATAATGTTAAACTTATCATCTGATCCTAAAAAAGAAATTACAACGTACTTTACATTATTTAGAAAATGGGGGGATAATGATCTAAATTATTACAAATCGAACGGAAAAACTTACAATTCAAACAATTATCAAACCCCACAGCTTTTATGTCCACAATTAGATATAAATAGTACAGGAGAGTTTTATATTTCTTATCCTAATGAAAATAATTTTTATAGAGTTTTATTCTTGGCAAGACCAAATTATATAGAAAATAACATAACATATAATTCTTATACTATTACATGTGAGAAATTATAATATAAAAAATAGTTTACTTCTAAAAAAACATTAATTTAGAAGTAAACTATCATTTCAATGGAGAATGAATCTGTAACAAAAAATATTTCAACGGAAAATAACTTTAAATTAGTTCGAAATACAATTCATGTAAGTTCCTTAGATGAATTTTCTAATTCTTCGGCTGGACTAATTGAAGTTAAAGCTCACTCTCATCAAGATTTATTTCAAATCTTTTTAATAAAGAAAGGATATGCCAAATTAACTTGTTATAATCAAGAATTTGAAATGAATGATTTATCTTTTTTTACTATTCCAAAAAATATTTTACACAGCATTACATTAAAAACCGATACAGAAGGATACGTAATTTCAATTTCTGATTTAGGTTTAGAAAAAACACTTACACTAGATGCTGACATATTTTTTGATATTGAAGAAGTTTTTCTCTCTAAAATTAATTTAGAAAATCCTTTATTAGAAAACTTTTATCAAACCTATCTAAAATGCGTTAGAGAATTTAACCAAGACTTACCTGCACGAGAATTAGCCTTAGAATACCTAACAGGAATGCTACTTATTCGTTTGTTTAGAATTCCTCTAGTTTCTAAAAACATTATAAAAAAAGACTTCAATACCTATAGATTATTATATAGACGCTTCAGAAACCTCATCAAAAAGAATTATAGCTTTAAATATTCTGTTGAATTTTATGCAACAGAATTGTCTATATCCTCTAGTCACCTCAATAGAATATGCAACCAAGTAATTGGTGAATCAACTAAAAAAATAATTTCAAAATTCTTTATAAATGAAGCAAAGATATTACTTACAAAAGTTGATTATTCTATCACAGATGTATCTTATAAATTAGGCTTTGATGATCCTTCTTACTTCACACGTTTATTTAAACAAATTACAAAGCAAACTCCACGAGATTTCAGAAAAAGCTTAGGATTATAAAAACATTTAACTTAAAATGATTGATTTGTCCTATTTTTAATTGAAAACGACTATAATTTAAATATCATTTAACTGAAATTTGTTAGTGTATTAATTACATAATATAATCGAAGTTAAATGAACCCTAAAATAATAAAAGTAGAAACTATAATTGTTGATTTGCCCACAATAAGACCACATGTCTTATCGATGGCAACCATGTATCAACAATCTATGGTAATCATAAAAGTTTTTTCTGACGATGGAATTATTGGTATCGGAGAGTCAACTACCATAGGTGGATTAAGTTACGGAAGCGAATCTCCAGAAGGAATTAAACTAACTATTGATCAATATATTACACCGTTATTAATTCATCAAGACGCAACAAATATACACGCAATAAATCAACGTGTAAATAAATATATCTCTGGAAATACTTTTGCTAAAGCAGGAATAGAAACTGCATTACTTGATGCACAAGGTAAGCGATTAAATGTTTCCGTTTCTACCTTACTTGGAGGAGCTATTTCAACAAAATTAAGTGTACTATGGACATTAGCGAGTGGAGATACAGATACTGATATTGAAGAAGCAAAACAATTAATTTCAGAAAATAGACATAATACTTTCAAACTAAAAATAGGACGAAATAATCCAAAGATAGATGTTGATCATGTGTCGGCTATTAAAAAAGCAGTAGGTGATGATATAAAAATTACCGTAGACATTAACCAAGCTTGGGATGAATCTACTGCTAAAAAATGGATAAAGGTTTTAGAAACAAATGGAATCGATTTGATTGAGCAACCTATTAATAAAACAAACTTTGATGGTTTAGCTCGTTTAACAGAATATTTTAGTATTCCTATTATGGCTGATGAAGCTTGTTGCACAATACAAGACGCTTATAAATTAGCTAAAATTAGAGGAGGAAGTGTTTATGCTGTAAAAATTATGAAAAGTGGAGGCTTATATAACGCTTCTAAAATTGCTGGTATCGGAGAAGGTGCTGATATAGGGATGTATGGCGGAACAATGCTAGAAGGAACTATAGGTACCGTTGCCTCAGCTCATGTCTTTAGCACCTATAATAATTTAACTTGGGGAACAGAACTTTTCGCTCCTTTATTACTTGTAGATGATATTGTTAAAAAACCTATCACTTACAAAGATTGTTGTTTAGAAATCCCTGAAGGTCCTGGACTAGGAATTGAAATTGACGATAATAAAATCGAAAAATACAAACGTAAATAAAAAAACAAAACATGTTATACATAGTAGAAATGGATGTCAACATTCCAGAAACATGGAATGAAGATAAATTGAACGATTACATAGTAAGAGAAAAAGAGACCTCTCAAAAATGGCAAAAAAGTGGTAAATGGGTTTACTTATGGCGTGTAGCAGGACAATACTCAAATGTATCTGTATTAGATGTTGAATCTCCAGATGAATTACATACTATTATAAGTTCTCTTCCTTTATTTCCTTACATGAAAATAAAAGTAAAAAGTCTTTGCAAACATCCGAATGCTGTTCGCGAAGCAATGATTTAAAATCAAAACAATAAACAATTAAAAAAAATCACAAAAATCACATATCATGAGAAGAATGGATCAATCTGTAATAGATAAAACTTTAGAACAAATTAAATCGGTAGAAAAAGAAGGAGAAGGTAATGATAGAGTAAAAGAAATCGTAAATAGATTATTAGAAGATTTATTTAATGCGATGGCTGATTTAGACATTACATCGGAAGAAATGTGGATTGCATGCGATTGGTTAACACAAGCTGGAAAAAACAATGAGTGGGGATTAATTTTCGCAGGTTTAGGTATCGAAAAATTCATCGATGTGAAAATGGATTGGGAAGACGAACAAGTTGGTATATATAACATGACTCCTAGAACTATAGAAGGTCCTTTATATGTTGCTGGTTCTCCAGAATCGTTTGGTTATGCTGAATTAGAAACTGTTCCTGAAGATAATGCAGAAAGATTATACATGAGTGGTACAGTAAAAGATACAAATGGAAATCCAATTCCAAATGCAAAAGTTGAAGTTTGGCATTGTAACCTTCATGGATTATACTCTCATTTTGATTCTACTCAACCTGAATTCAATTTACGCCGTGCTATCATAACAGATAAAGATGGTAAATATGAGTTTAAATCATTCTTACCTGTTGGATATTCTTGTCCTCCAAATGGTTCTACAGAAAATCTAATGAGTTTATTAGGTAGACATGGTGCGAGACCTGCACATATTCATTTTTTTGTTACACATCCTGATTACAGAAAGTTAACAACACAAATAAATATAGAAGGAGATCCATTAACTTATGATGATTTTGCGTTTGCAACTCGTCCAGAATTAGTACCTCCTATCCATAGAATTTCAAGCGAAGATGCTGCAAAATATGGAAAAGATGAAGCTTTTGCAAAAATTGAATTTGATTTCAATATGGTAAAAGAAAAAATTGAAGCTCCAGAAGGAGAAAATCATAGAAAAAGAGCATCAGTTGTCTTATAGTTTTTTTGTTTTTGCCATAACATAAACAAATTATAAAGTCCTTATTATAATTTAACTTAACGTTATTCTATTAAAGAAGCTTTTTATAAAAAAGCTTCTTTAACTCTCTTTTTTTCTTTTTTATTCAACCAATTATAGCCTAAAAAATAACTTAACATTTAGAACAATGCCTATAATTAAATTAAAAAATTACAATTGTAATTTTAAATTCATCAATAACCACAAAGACAAAACAATTATATTCTCCAATTCACTTGGAACAACATATAATATGTGGAATGATGTTGTAGAAATTATATCTAGTGAATACAATATTATACTTCATGACACTAGAGGACATGGAAAATCTACAAATACAAAAAAAGAACTTACCATTGAAGAATTAGGTGAGGATATTATTGAACTAATTGGTTATTTTAATATATCTTCTCTAACATTTTGTGGGTTATCTATGGGGGGGTTAATTGGTCAATATCTTGGTATAAACCATCCTGATAAGTTTAATAAAATTATCATTGCAAATACAGCATCAAAAATAGGAAATGAACAAGGTTGGAATGATCGTATTGATTATGTATCAAATAATGGTTTATATAGCATTTTAGATGGTACTGCAGAACGTTGGTTTACAACTGATTTTAGAAATAATCATCCAGAAATAGTCAGCGAAATTTTAAATGAATTTAAAAATAATGATTTAGTTGGTTATTGTGCTAATTGTGCCGCTGTTAGAGATGCTAATTTCCAAAATGAAATCCAAAAAATAAAATCTCCTACTCTAATTATTAGCGGTACAGATGATTTAGTAACTACAATTGAGGATGGAAATTATATGAATCAAAAAATTCAAAATTCAAAACATGTTCATCTTAAAGCAGCACATTTATCCGCTGTTGAATTAGCGAATGAATTCGCTTCAAATATCTTAAATTTTTAAAATAATAAAGAAAAAAAATACAATGAAACAAGTTCCAATAATTTCTCTAGAAGAAGCAGTTACAAAAGTAAAAGATGGAGACATATTATTACAAGGAGGTTTCGGAATGACGGGAAATCCTATTCATCTAATGCATGCATTGGCAAAAACATCAACTAAAAATATCACATTTGTTGGTAACAATGTTGGTGAAGTTGGTATAGGAGGAGGTCGATTATTAAGAAATGGACAATTAAAAAAAATGATAGGTTCTTTCTTTACATCTAATCCAGAAGCTGTTAAAGCAGCTCAAGATGGAATTGTAGAGTATGAACTTTTACCACAAGGAACACTTGCAGAAGCATTAAGAGCTGGAGGTGCAGGAATTGGAGGTTTTTTTACTCCTACATCTGTAGGTACGTTACTTGCTGAAGGAAGAGAGACAAAAATTTTTAATGATATAGAGCAAGTATTTATTCCTAGTATCAAAGGAAATGTAGCTTTTATTAGAGCTTGGAAAGCTGATACAGCAGGAAATTTACAATATAGAATGACTGAACAAAACTTTAACAGAGCTATGGCTACTACTGCAGACTTAGTTATTGTTGAAGTAGAAGAAATAGTTCCTTTAGGTGAAATTGCACCAGAAGCTATTCACACACCAGGTGCTTATGTAGATTACTTAGTTCAGGCAACATTAACATTAGAAGATTTAGGAAGTTCAGCGTCAGTTTCTTCAAATAAAAAGGCATCTGAATCTCGCATGAATATGGCTAAAAGAGCACTTCAGGAATTAAACAAAGGAGACGTTGTTAATTTAGGGATTGGTATTCCAACATTAGTTGCTGATTTAATTACTGAAGATGATGGTATAATATTACATACTGAAAATGGAATGTTAGGCGTAGGACCAACTCCAACAGATGGTGGTGGCGCTATGGACTATCCTGTAAATGCAGGAAAAATTCCTGTTACTGCTTTAAAAGGTGCTTCATATTTTGATTCTGCAGATTCTTTTGCAATGATAAGAGGAAAACATGTAGATGTTGCTATTATGGGTGGATTACAAGTTGATGAAGGAGCTAACTTAGCGAATTGGGCTGTACCTGGACAACCTTTATTAGGTGTTGGTGGAGCTATGGATTTAGCTACAGGAGCAAAAAAATTAATTATAACTATGATGCATAACGAAAAAAATGGTGATGCAAAAGTAGTTGACTCATGTGATTTACCTTTCACTGCATTAAATGCTGTTGATATGATTATTACAGATAAAGCTGTTTTCAAATTCATTGACAACAAACTTACGTTAATTGAAGTTATGCCTGGATCTACGCTAGAAGAAGTTAGAAAAACTACGACCGCTAGTTTTATTGAAAAACTTGAAAAATAATAATCTAATGAACAAAGAAGCATATATAATTGATGGAATAAGAACCCCTATTGCAAAATTTCAAGGAGGATTATCTCAAGTTAGAGCTGATGATTTAGCTGCAATTGTAATTAAAGAGTTAATAATTAGAAATCCATCTGTACCAGTCGATGCAATTGATGATGTTATTTTAGGATGTCACAATCAAGCTGGAGAAGACAACAGAAATGTAGCAAGAATGGCAGGTTTATTAGCAGGTTTACCTGTTACCGTTCCTGGTGAAACTATTAATAGATTATGTTCTTCTGGAATGTCTTCTATTGTACATGCTAACAGAGCTATATTAGCTGGCGATGGTGATTTATTTATTGCTGGAGGAATAGAACACATGACAAGAGGTCCTTTGGTAATATCAAAAACATCTAAAGCTTTTGGTATTGATGCTAAAATGGAAGATTCTTCATTTGGATGGCGATTTGTAAATCCTAAAATGAAAGAAATGTACGGTACAGATCCTATGGGTATTACAGCAGAAAATCTTGCTGAAAAATATAATATATCTAGAGAAGACCAAGATAAATTTGCTCTTAATTCTCAAGTGAAAGCGGCAAATGCTCAAAATAATGGACGATTAGCTTCAGAAATAGTAAATGTTGAAATTGCACAAAGAAACAAACCTTCTGTTATTTTTGAACATGATGAATTTATAAGACCTTCAACAACACTTGAAGCATTAAATAAATTAAAACCAGCATTTAAACAAAATGGAACTGTTACTGCAGGTAATGCTTCTGGATTAAATGATGGTGCAGGTGTTGTTTTAATTGCATCTAAAGAAGCTGTAAAAAAATATAATTTAAAACCTATTGCTAAAATTATATCATCTGCTGTGGTTGGTGTAGAACCAAGTATAATGGGAATTGGTCCTGTTCCTGCAACTAAAAAAGCATTGAAAAAAGCAGGATTAACTTTAGATGAAATTGGTGTAATGGAATTTAATGAAGCTTTTGCCGCGCAAGCATTGGCTTGCACAAGACAATTAGGTTTAAGCGATGATGATTCTCGTATTAATAGAAATGGAGGAGCTATTGCTATTGGACATCCTCTTGGAATGTCTGGTATGAGAATAACTTATTCTGCTGCATTAGAAATGAAAAATACTGGAGCTAAATATGGCTTGGCAACAATGTGTGTTGGTGTTGGACAAGGTTATGCAATTATTCTTGAAAATGTTTATGATCAAGATATTTAAAAACTATTTAAAAAAAAAGACCTCTAAAACATTAGAGGTCTTTTTTTATATATTCTTATGATTAAATGTAATTCATTTATTTTTAGTCATAAATTGCAATAGTGATTGAAGCGGCATCCTTTTTTGATTGGGCTTTTCGACTTGGTCGTTGCATTTCGAGAACCTCAATGATCAAGTCGAAATACAATGCCCAAGCAAAAAAGATATAGCGAAAAAGCAAGACCCGAAGGGATTGCCCAAAAAATTATCTTCTTCTCCCTCTATCATTTTTCTTTTTGAAATTTTTTTTCTTATCCGTAGGATTATTTGGTTTTGAGTGATTAGATGCTGATGAAGTTGATGCTTTCTTCTCCATTTTAGGCGTTTTTAAGACATGTACATACGTTCCGATTAACTTTTCTATGTTCATTAAATCACCTTTTTCATCAGGAGCACAAAAAGAAATTGCTTTTCCTTCTCTACCAGCACGACCTGTTCTTCCTATTCTATGCACATAGGTTTCTGGAACATTTGGCAACTCGAAGTTGATTACAAAAGGTAACATATCAATATCAATACCTCTTGCAGCAATATCTGTAGCAATTAAAACTTTCAGTTTTTCTTCTTTAAATTCATTCAAAGCACGTTGTCTCGCATTCTGAGATTTATCGCCATGAATGGCAGCAGCAGGAATTCCAACTTTTTCTAAATTTCTTGCTAATCTATTTGCACCATGTTTTGTACGTGTAAAAATAAGTGTGCGATCATCTGGATTTTCTTTCAAAAGTTGAATTAACAATTCTACTTTATTTTCTTTGTCAACATGATAAACAAATTGCTCAACAGTTTCGGCAGTCGATGAAACTGGTGTTACATTAACTTCTTTTGGTCTTCTAAGAACTGTATGAGAAAATTTTCTGATAGGCTTTGGCATTGTTGCAGAGAAAAACAAGGTTTGTCTATCTTCTGGGACAAATTTTAAAACTTTTTTAATATCGTTCACAAATCCCATATCCAACATACGATCTGCTTCATCTAATACTAAAATTTCTATTTGATTTAATTTTATATGTCCTTGAGCAATCAAATCTAACAAACGACCTGGAGTTGCTATTAAAATATCAACGCCATTTTTTATTGTACTGATTTGAGGTTTTTGATTCACTCCTCCAAAAATAGCCAAATGTTTTAATGGTAAATTTTTACCATATAATTTGAAATTATCATTGATTTGAACTGCCAACTCTCTGGTTGGAGTTAAAATTAATGTTCGTATTTTTTTTGAGTTACTAGCTTTATTTGTTAAGTTTTGTAGGATAGGAATAGCAAAAGAAGCTGTTTTTCCTGTTCCTGTTTGGGCACAACCAATAATATCTTCTCCTGCTAAAACAATAGGAATCGATTTTTGCTGTATTTCTGTTGGTTCTTCATAACCAGCGTCTTTTATAGCATCAAGAATTGGAGAGATTATATTTAATTCTGAAAAATTCATTTAATAAACAATTTTAATTTAATTATTGAAATAGGTATTAAAATAAAATCACTTCGATCGAAGTGATTTTTATTGTGATTTTAATCCTCTAATTCTTTTGCATTTCTATCTATTGGAGCGTCTTGCTCTTGAGCGTGAACAGAATTAACTGAATAATTTCTCCATCTCTCAATAATATCTAACATGTCTGTAGGAACAGGAGATTCAAAATATAATCTTTCTCCCGTTGTTGGATGATTAAATCCTAATGTACGTGCATGTAATGCTTGACGTGGACAAGCTTTAAAACAATTATCTACAAATTGTTTGTATTTATTAAAAGTTGTCCCTTTTAATATTTTATCTCCACCATAACGAGCATCATTAAATAGAGGATGTCCGATATGTTTAAAATGAGCACGTATTTGGTGTGTACGACCAGTTTCTAATTTACACTCAACTAAAGTTACATAAGAAAAATTTTCTATCACTTTGTAATGTGTAATAGCATGTTTCCCTTGCGAACCATCTTCAAAAACGGCCATTTGCATACGATCTTTTAAATGACGACCAATATGCCCAGTAATTGTTCCTTGATCTTCAGCCAAAACTCCCCAAACCAAAGCATTGTATAAACGATCTGTAGAGTGATCAGCAAATTGTTCTGCTAAAGAAGTCATTGCTACTTCTGTTTTAGCAATTACTAATAATCCACTTGTATCTTTATCTATACGATGTACTAAACCTGGACGTTCCATTTGGTCTGACATTGAAGGTAAATTATCAAAATGAAATTTTAATGCATTTACTAAAGTTCCTGTATAATTTCCATGTCCTGGATGCACAACCATTCCTGGCTCTTTGTCTATTACTACAACTTGATCGTCTTCGTAAACAATACGAATTGGAATATCTTCTGCAACAACATCATTTTCACGAGGAGGATTTTCTAACATAATTTGTATAAAATCTCCTGGTTTAACTTTATAATTTGATTTTACAGCTTCGTTATTCACTAAAATGTTTCCATTTTCTGCTGCTTGTTGTATTTTATTTCGTGTTGCATTCTCTATACGAACCATTAAGAATTTATCTATACGCAATAACGATTGACCTTTGTCAACCGTTATTGAGAAATGTTCGTATAATTTATTATCGTCTTCTTCTAAGAAGTTTTCTAAATCTTCTGTCATTTATATTATTATTCAATAATAACTTCCTCTTGAGTTTTTGGAGCTTCGGGTTGCTTTTGTTCAACAGGAGGATTAGTTGTATTATTATTTTGTTGTAATTCTTTCAATTGATCATCTGTACGTTGTTGTCTCATCATATCTCTATATGAGTTTCCTAAATCATCTTCGTCATCATTAGAGAAGTTTTTATATTGTACATCTAATTCTTTAAGTTGTACTCTAATCTGATCTCTTGTTTGTGTAGATAACCAAATATCAATAGGCTGTCCTTGATCATAAGTATCAGTAGAGAAAGGGAATTGATAAACAACCCTTGCATTAATTGTGTCATTTCCTCCACCAATAAATTTTATCTGACCAACTTCAAAGAAATTATCATTGATTATTTTTTTAGCTTCATCAAGTGTTAAATTTATTAAACTAGGCATTTTAACTCCTGATAACATTCCTCTACCTAAAACTAAATCAACAGTTGCAAAACGAGGTAACAAATCACCTGCTTTCATTATTTTACCATTATATAGAATTTTGAGAACTGCATCTTTAGCCAAATCAGGTTCATAAAGAATTTTTCCAATTTTTAATTCAGAAATACCTAATTGAGTAAATGCTAAACGTTTTGATTTACCTACTAAATCAGGTAACTCTACTGGTCTGTACGTTTTTGGATTTGATTTAAGGAAGATACGACGTCCTTCTTTTACTTGAGATTCTGCTGTAGGGTAAAAATCCATTACAGCATAAGGTTTTGTTCCAGGATCAAACCTTGAACTATCTACTTCGTAAGTTAAACCTAACTTTTCTAATTCTGCTGTAGCATCAACAATATTCATATTCGACAAATCTGGAACAGTAATTACCTTATTATGATTTGTATATGAAGCTATCCATACATTAAAAACAAAATGATAAATACCGTAAGATAACGCAATTACAATAATTACATTAAGCAAGACTTGACTAATTAATTTTATACCTTTCATTGAAATGATAAATTATCGCACAAATATAGTTTAAAAATAATATTTATGATTGATGTCAAAGTTCTATATTTGAATAAATTTTAATTAAAAAATGTTAAGAGTTGCAGTTGTAGCAGGTGGATACTCGGATGAAAGCGTTATTTCGTTAAAAAGTTGCGAATTAATTTATGCTAATTTAAATCCGGAAAAATATGATCGAACAAGAGTTCGAATCTTAAAAGAAGGATGGTATGCCGAAATTGATGGAGAAAAATTTCCTATCAACAAAGGTGATTTCTCTTTTGAAAAAAATGGAGAAAAAATAAATTTTGATGTTGTCTTTAATACAATTCATGGTACACCTGGTGAAGACGGGTATTTACAGGCATATTTCGAAATGATTGGTTTACCATATAATGGATGTCCATTTTACCAATCTGCATTAACATTTAATAAAAAAGATTGTATTGCAGTTTTAAGTAAATATGGAATTCCTCATGCTAAATCTGTATATATAACTAAAGGAGATAAATATTCCGCAAAAGAAATTATAGAGAATGTTGGACTTCCTTGTTTTGTAAAACCAAATCGTTCTGGTTCTAGTTTAGGAATTTCTAAAGTACAGAAATTAGAAGATTTTGAAGGTGCAATGGAAAAAGCATTTCATGAAGATAGAGAAGTTCTTATTGAATCTTTTCTTGATGGAACAGAAGTTTCTGTTGGTGTTTTAAATTATAAAAACGAAACTATTGTTTTAGGAATTACAGAAATTGTTTCTCATACAGAGTTTTTTGATTATGATGCCAAATATAATGGTTTATCTGATGAAATTACTCCCGCTCGCATACCTTCAGATGTAGAAAAAAGGGTTCGTGAAATAGCAGCTAAAGCTTACAATTGCCTTAATATGACAGGATTCTCTCGTTCAGAATATATCATTGTAAATGGAGAACCTCATTTTATAGAAATGAATACTTTACCTGGATTTTCTCCTGCAAGTATATTCCCTCAGCAAGCAGCTCACGCAGGAATTGCATTAGAAGATCTTATGGATAGTGAAATTGAATTAGCACTTAATAGAAAATCACCATGGGAAGAATAGCCGTATTTCCTGGGTCTTTTGATCCAATTACTATAGGTCATTTAGATATTATAGAAAGAGCTGTACCATTATTCGACAAAATAATTGTTGCTATTGGGACTAATTCTTCTAAGAGTTATATGTTTTCTCTAGAACAGAGAATAAAATTTATTGAAGAATCTGTAGCTAAATTCAAAAATGTTGAAGTTAAAGCCTATAAAGGATTAACTGTTGATTTTTGCAGTGAGGTGAATGCTCAATTCATTTTAAGAGGATTAAGAAACCCTGCTGATTTCGAATTTGAAAAAGCTATTGCTCATACAAATAGAGCGATCACAAATAAAAACATAGAAACGATATTTTTATTAACTTCTTCTGGAAAAGCTTATATCAGCTCGAGTATCGTAAGAGATGTTATGAGAAATGGAGGTAATTATGAAATATTAGTTCCTGATACAGTTAGAATATAATTTATACATATAATTATTTCATTTATGACTTAGATAAAAAACTATCTAAGTCATTTTTTTTGTAAAAATCATATATTTTCTTTCAAGAAATATGTTGGTCGCTTCTTCATAATAGTATAAAAACTATTTGTAAAAGCTTGTAAACTTTTATAACCAACTTTAAATGCTATTTCTGATACCGTAAGTTCATTTTCACTTAATAATTCTAAACTTTTTATAATACGTAATATTTGTTGATATTTATTTATTGTCAAACCTGTTTCTTTTTTAAAAATCCGTTCTAAAGTCCTCAACGAAACAGAAGAAATTTCACTAAGTGTATCTAGCTTTAATTTATCAGTATAATGTGAATGTAAATAATCAATTGCTTTTTTTAACCGTAAATCTTCTGGTAAAGTTATATGTAAATGCAATGATTGTTCTACCAACTGAGGTAATTCATTAAGCATTGCATGTAGAAAAACACTTTCATTAGAATTTTCTTTTTCTTGTAAAGACCATTTCTCTGCATATCTTATCATTTCTTTTAATAAAGGAGGAACAGAAAAAATTTGTACATTATTATAAAATGATTCTTCAGATGATACATCAAAAAAAAGAATCATCAATTTTATCTTATCCGAATGTGTATTTGTTTTATGCAAAGCTTTTGATGGAATCCAAGCTGCATGATTTTGAGGTAATAAATATGTTTTTTCTTCTATAGTAAGATACTGAAAACCACTATCAACATATACCAATTGTCCTTTCTCATGACGATGTACTATATTATCATGTACCCAATTGTCCTCGTACCAAACAAAATATGGTTTTTGTATTTCATCTATAACAATGTATTTATCAGTACAGCTCATGTCGTTATATATTAAGATAATGGTAAATATAATTAAAAATACCTTTTTATTTTTGTCATTATATTTAATTAGAATTATGAATAAAATAAATAATAATTCTTCATATATATTATTATTCATTAATATATGTGTGATTATTTTAGTATCAAGCAATTTAAGATCTCCTCTTACGGCTGTTGGTCCAGTTTTACATCAGTTAGAAGCCGCTTTAAATCTTACTCATTTCCAAAGTAGTCTTTTAATATCTATTCCTTTATTCATGTTTGCAACATGTTCTGTTTTAGTAAGCACATTTTCAAATAAATTAAGTATAAATAACTTATTACTATATGCTCTTATATTTTTAAACATTGGTTTATTTTTACGTGTACTTGGTCCAAGATGGAGTCTATTTATTGGATCTATTTTTATAGGTTTAGGTATTTGTATAGGAAATGTAATCGTACCTGGATATATTAAAAATAATTTTTCTTCTCAAATTGGTATAATGACTGGTGTATTTGCTATTTCCATGAATATTATTGCAGCTTTAGCATCTGGATATAGTGTAAAAATAGGAGAATGGACAGGACTTAATTGGCAAGGATCTTTAGGAATTTGGTTAGTATTTAGTTTATTAGCATTAATTTTTGTTTGTATCGATTTATTTTTCAATAAAATAAATATCAAAGAGAAACCTATTATAGAAAAAGATGATTTCAATATTTTTAAATCAGCTCAAGCTTGGTATATCAGTATATTTATGGGATTACAATCATTAGTATATTATTGTATGATTTCGTGGCTACCCATTATTTTGGTTGATTATGGTATGATGGTAAAAGATACTGGTTGGGTTTTATTTGTAATACAGATGGCTATGCTTCCTGTAACTTTTATAAGTCCAATTATTGCAAATAGAATGAGTAATCAAAAAAGTATAATAACTTTTGTTTGTGTTTTACTCTTAATTAGTATTTCATTATTAACATGGACTAAATTATCATATATATTTTTTGCTGCTATATTATTGGGGTTATCAAATGGTATGTCTTTTAGTTTATCTATTTTATTTTTCTCTTTAAAAACAAAGAAAAGTATTAATGCTATAAAAATTTCAGGGATGGCTCAATCAATAGGTTATTTAATTGCTGCTATTGGTCCTCCCTTATTTGGTGTACTGCATTTTGAAGGAGATTCATGGAATACTTCTTTTTATTTCATCTTTATAGTCATTTTATTAATGTTTTATTTTGGAAGAAAAGCAGCTGCGAATTCTTACATCGATAGTAAAAATGTTATTTAAATATAAAAGCTAAATCAAAATTTGATTTAGCTTTTTTTAGTATCTAAAAAATCATTTTGATTAATTTTAAACCATATTATGCTTTCTTTTTGAACTAATTCTTGATAAAACTATAATAATCATAAATAATACAATAGAAAAAATAAGATATCTCCATGATAAAGCTATTTGAGAATCTACTTTACCAGTACTTGTTATTACAAAACTAGTCAAAGAAGTAATTACATAAGTCATTCCTCCCATCAAACCTCCTGCAATTCCTGCATTCTTTGGAAAAGTCATCATATTTGAAGTAAAAAATGATGTAAATAATATTCCTGAGCAAATATGAATAAAAAACGCAAATGATATTAAAACAAATAGATTTTGAAAAAAATACCCCACTACTATAAGTAATGATATTAATAAGAATTGAATAACAACTGGTAAACCAATACTTTCTTTAAAATCTAAATGCATTCTTTTTTTACCAACAAATCCACCTATCATCCAAGAAAAACCAAGAATTAATGTACAATAACCTATTGTTACAGAATTATATTTAAAAACATTTTCTATAATAAATGGTCCTGTGATATTAAATAACATAACAATTGAATAAGCAATAGCCTGAACTGAAATACCTAATACAAACGCTTTATTTTGTAGCATTTCTTTATAAATTTCTATTGTATTTTTTAGATTTAATTTAGTTTTACTAACTATACTTTCTCCTCCATACACTAACTCTAATACCAATAATACTACAGCATATATTACAAGAAAATAAAAATTAGCTTGCCAATTAAAAAGTTTCTCTAAGTATCCACCTAAAAATGGTGCTAATATTGGTCCACAAGACCAAGCTATAGTAAAATAACCTAAATAATGTTTTGCTTTTTCTGGCGTATGTATATCAATAAAAAGTGCACGAGTTGAAATAACAATAATCGCTATTGCTATTCCTTGTATAATACGTAGAATACAAATAAGTAAAATACTGTCGGCAAGAGCAATTCCTAAACTTGATAATAATACGATGATTAATGAAATCAATTTAGGATAATACCTTCCTATTGAATCTAAAATACTTCCTACAAATAATTGTGATATTCCATAACTTAACAAGAAACATGTTAAAGTCAATTGTATACTTTTTTCTGATACCATCAGAGAGTTTGCCATAGCTGGAAAAGATGGTAAATAAATATCTGTAACAAAACCAGATATAGGAACTGATAGAAAACCTATCATGCTTATAATTTTTTTTCTTTTTTCAGATGCTTCTTTCAACATTTATCCTATCAATTATATATCTACAAATTTAACGCTAGAATAAAATTAAAAAATTGAAAAAGACAAATAGAAAATTATAAAAATCAAATATTATTATATTTTTCTTGTCTGTATTTTAAAGGAGAAATATTGGTATATTTTTTAAAGAAATTATTAAAATATGCAGGCTCATCAAACCCTAATGTATAACCAACCTGAGAAATATCCCAATCAGTAAACATTAACAATTTTTTAGATTCTTCTACTATTTTTTTCTTAAGAATTTGTGTTGTTGTTTGCCCTGTAACAGATTTAATTGAGGAATTTAAATGATTTACATGTACATTTAATTGACTTGCAAAATCTGATGGAGATTTTAATAATAAAGGATTAGCAGGAGAACCTAAAGGAAATTGATTATTTAATAATTCATCAAATTTTCTAAAAAGTCTTACGTTTGAAGGCAATTCATCGATAGTATATTCTTTACCTTCAAGTTCTAAAACAAAATGTAATAATGCTGCAAGATGATTTCTTATATTATGATATTTTAGAGGATAATTTGATTGATTCAA
Source organism: Chishuiella sp. (assembly GCF_032109125.1). NCBI lineage: Bacteria > Pseudomonadati > Bacteroidota > Flavobacteriia > Flavobacteriales > Weeksellaceae > Chishuiella > Chishuiella sp. Next base: position 94,602 of record NZ_DAMCLZ010000002.1, on the reverse strand, counting down.
ACGATACATCTCTCTAAAATAGAAATCTACAAAAATAATTTGTTCTTCTTTTAATTCTATAATTGGAGAAGACCAATCTTTAAACAAAGATGTTTTTTTAAAAACATCAAATTCTTTATTTTCAGAAAAAAATTGTTGATTAAATAAACAGAAAAAACCTTCTTGATGACTAGTTTTACATTCCCATCTATAAGAAACATTTGGTGAAGGAATAAACAAAATAGGCTTAGTTACATGTGTTTCGGTATTTCCATACCTCAATATACCTTCTCCTATAAATAAACTTACATTATAATAATCTCTTCTACTGTAAGGACATTTAAAACCACAATATTTTCGAGGAGATATATTAAAATGAGCTTTGTCCTTTTCAAAAGTAGTAGAGTTCATTAATTTAGCTTGTTCCTCACTTATTCTATTATAATAATCTGATATTGTTTCTAGTCTTAAAGCCATAATCTAATAATTACAAAATTCAAATAAACAAATATAGCATATTAACTCTTGAATTAATATGCTATATTCATTAAAAAATAATTAGAACGTTAAAGATAAACTTTTAGAAAATCTAAAATAATTGGAGCCAAAATAGCTGTTAATATTCCATTAAATATCATCCCTACAGAAGCAAAAGCTCCATACTTATCACTAATTTGTAAGGCTTTCATTGTTCCAAGAGCATGCGAAGATGTCCCCATTGCAATTCCTTGTGACATTGGTTTTGTAATTCGTGATAAATTTAACAATCGAAAACCTACCATACTACCAAATATACCCGTTATTATAACAGCAGCAGCAGTAATAGACGGAATTCCCTTCAATGAACTCGAAACCTCTAAAGCTATCGGAGTACTTACAGATTTTGGAGCAAGAGATAAAATTATTTCTTTTTCTGCACCACAAAGTTTTGCTATAACAACAACTGAAAGTATTCCTATAATACAACCTACCAATTGACTAAAAATAATAGGTAGTAATTGTTTTTTTATTTTATCCCATTGTAAATAAAGTGGTATGGCTAAGGCAACAATAGAAGGTTTTAAAAAGAAATCTATATATTGTCCTGCTTCTTCATATTTTTCATAAGGTACTTTTAATACAATACAATAAGCCATTAAAATCATTGTAGAAAGAATAATTGGATTAAAAATAATCATCTTATACTTTGTTGTTAAAAAAAGTCCAATACTATACAACGCAACAGTTAAAAAAAGTATAAACGTTGTGTTTTCAAAAAATATCATTTTCTTTTTCTTAAATATTGATGAGTAAATCCAGTGAACATTGCTACAATTATTGTACTTAATAATGTAGCTACTAAAATAGGAACAATAGACTTTCCAAGGATATCAAAGTAATTAAGCATTGCAACACAAGGTGGAACAAAAAATATTCCCATATTTTTAATTAAGAACCCACTAAATGAGCTTATTTCATCTACTTTAACTACTTTTTTTTGTAATAAAATAAAAAGAAGTACTAATCCTATAATGCTAGAAGGCATTTTTAAATGTGTAAGATATACAACTAATTCTCCAAATGATAAACATCCAAAAATTATTGCAACTTGTTTTACTAAATTCATTTTTATGAAATTTCTACTACAAAGTTACAACGAATGAAAAGTCTTTAAAATAATATAAGTATTTTTCTTTATAGTTCTTTATTATATAACTATACATAGATTATTATTAAAATTAATAATAATTAACAATCCAATAAAAGATTCTATTTAAATAATTATACTATGATTCAAAAATATTAGTTTTATAAAAGTTTTTTAATACTTTTCACCTATATTCCTAAATATGAACCATCGATTATTAATCATATTAGCTTCTCTATTATTAGTCATTGATATATCAATTGATATATTTAATAATATTTCTTTTCAAACACAAGATTCTTATCTACGTATTCAATTTTGGGTATGTATATTCTTCTTAGGTGAACTATTTTATGAATTCATTATTTCAAAAAATAAAACATATTACATAAAAACTCACTTATTATTTATTTTTATTTCAATACCTTATTTAAATATCATTAACTACTTTAATATTTCATTATCAGAAGAAGCTAAAATTTTAATCAGATTAATTCCTTTAATACGAGGTGGATACGCATTTTATATTTTAGTAGAATGGTTTTGTAAAAACAGAGCTAAAAGTTTATTTATTTCTTATTTAACTATTTTACTTACTTGTATATATTTTTCTAGTCTTATCTTTTATGCAGTAGAGCATAACGTAAATAAATCTGTTGATTCTTATGGTAATGCTCTTTGGTGGGCTTGGATGAATGTTACAACTGTAGGATCTAATATTTTTGCAATTACACCTGTTGGAAAAGTACTATCAATAATACTTCCAGTACTTGGAATGATGATGTTTCCAATTTTTACAGTTTATATAACTAGTGTTGTACAAAAAACAAATAAAAAAAGAAGTTCTAATAGTAAATTAGATTAATAAAAACAGTTTATCCCTAAAATAAATTTTATTTTATGATCATATATCATAAATAAATTTTACCAAGTATTTATAGAATCTTAATATATTTACGCAAATTTTCAAATAAAGTTGAAGTCAAATTTATTCATATTAACTGTTGTGCTTATTACATGTAGACCTTTTCTACCTGTTTTAGAATATTTAGTTAATTATGATAAAATTATAACAGAACTTTGTGTTAATAGGGATAGACCAGAGTTAGATTGTAATGGATTTTGTTATCTAAAAAAAGAAGTTTCAAAAACAAGTGAAGATCAACAAAAAGATAAAATCCTTAGTACAATAAAATCAATTGACTTTTTTGTTTACAATTCTGAAGTAAAAATTGAAAATATTATTACAGATAAAATAATACTTATCAATTCAGACTTCGTAAAAGAAGATAAAAATCAATTCTTGTTATCTAATTTACTTCAACCTCCAATTGTTTAGTTAATTTTTCGGATATGTAGTTTGTGCTTATTGAATATATTCTATAAGTAAACTTTCACGTATCATTTACTTATTAAAAATTAACCTTTAAACCTCAAAATCAATTATATTTTTAATAGTTAGATTATTTTATATATTTCAAAATAAAAATAATCTATCTAAAGTATACTAATACATTTTATTCAAGTAATAGTATTCAAATTATTTCATTGGTTGTGAGGGATAAAAAATAAACATCAAAAATGGAGTTTATCCAAAAACTAATTACAGTAAAATTACCTCAACTGCTTTTGGCTTCACTATTTTTTGTACTGATATCTTGTACGTTAGATATGACAGATTATGAAGCTGAAAAAGATAGAGATATACCAGAAAAAACTGAATTCAAGGAAGCTATTTCCTTTGAAAAAGAACATTATAAAATAAGTATAGAAACATTAAATGGTACTTTTTATAAAGGATATAATGAAATTCATTTAAAAGTTACAAATACAGAAACAAATCAATTTATAAATAATTCTGACATCACTTTTTTACCTATTAAAACAAGTCCGAATTCTAATGCTTCATCTTGTCCACATCAATATCAGTTGACTTACAATGAGAAAGCTAATCATTATTCTGGCTATTCTGTTTTTACAAAAAAAACTGATTCAGAAAATAATTGGAATTTATACATTAATTTTTCTATTGATGGAGAAACATATAAAATCGATCAAAAAATAACAGTAGATGAACAGGAAAATAAAAACCTAAACATGACAACTTTTACTGGAAATGACGATGAGCAATATGTAATTGCATTAATTTCTCCTCAAAAACCTACTGTTTCAGAAAATAATTTAGTTGCTGGTATATACAAATATAATCAGCCAACTGAAAGTACAACTGTATTTCCTGATGAATCACAATTTTCTTATTCAATTGTTAATAAATACACTTTAAAAATTGACCCAAGAATGCCTGAACCTTCTATGGGAAATCATTCTTCACCTAATAATAAAGATTTAACACAACAATTGGATCTATTATATCATGGTATTGTTAATTATACTATGACAGGAAATTGGACATTAAATTTTATTCTTTTCAATGAAAAAGGAAGAATTATAAAAGGAACAGAAGTACCAACAGATTTCACACCTGGAATTGAAGGAGCTAAAAGTGAATTGTTTATTGATATTTTATTCTAAAAACACATGAAGAAATTAACAATCACTCTACTTTTTCTAAGTTGGGTAGTAAAAGGACAAGATCTACACGAGAAAAAAGATAGCATAAAAGTTCTTGATGAAGTTTTAATTATGAATAACATCAAGAAAAAAATTGAAACAGATATGAAAATGAATGTTTCTGTAGATGAATTTCTTGCTTCTTCGGATCAAATTAGTTTTATAAAAAGGGGAGCTTATGCTTGGGAGCCTTTACTTAATAATATGAGTACCGAACGTTCTACAGTTACAATTGATGGAATGCATGTTTTTGGAGCTTGTACAGACAAAATGGATCCCATTACATCTTATGTAGAAAGTAATAATCTTGCTACAATTGATATAAAATCAGGACAAGAAGGTGGAATGCATGGCTCTACTATTGCAGGAAGCATTGATCTTAAAAGGAAAAACTCTCCATTTGGTCGATTACAAAAATGGCAAGGTGTTTATCAATCTGGATTCGAATTCAATAATAAACAGTTTTTTAATCTTGGTAATTTTTCATTCTCTAGTAACAGATTTGTTGTTGATGGAAGTATTTCCTACCGAAAAGCAGAAAATTACTATGATGGAAACGGACATGAAGTAAAGCATTCTCAATTCAAAAAATTCAATACTTCGTTGGGTATTGCTTATAAGACAAGTGAATTATCTTCAATTCGATTAGATGCTATTTTCGATCAAGCAAAAGATGTTGGATATCCTGCATTACCAATGGATTTATGGTTATCTCGAGCAATAATAACCTCAGCAACATACAAACAGCTATATAAAAAAGGAATTATAAAAGCATGGGATACTAAAGTCTATTTTAATGCCATAGAACATTATATGGACGATACAAAACGACCAGAAAACCTTGTTCATATGGATATGCCGGGTTGGAGTACAACCTATGGTTTACTATCAAAATTAAACATAAAACAAGGCGATATTTCATCAGAAATACAACTCAACGCATACAATAATAGGTCAATTACAGAAATGAGAATGTACCCACAAGACAGAAGTAAACAAACTATGTTTGCTTATAGCTGGCCTTGGGTTACAACTTCATATGCAGGTATATCATTCAATAACTCTTGGGATATCTCTAAAAATAGTCAGTTAAATTTTGGAGGTTCTCTTGGTTTAAATTACAATCGTTCTAAGTATGTAGAATTCAACTGGATTTTCCATCCAGGAAGCCCACAAGAAAAGACAAGGTTTTTACCTAGTATAAATGCAAATTATCAATTAACAATCAATCAATTTAATTTTTCTGTTGGAGGCGGATATGGACAAAGAGCTCCTTCTGTTTCCGAGGGTTATGGTTACTATATTTATAATAGCTTCGATAGGTATGATTACATAGGAAATCCTAATCTTAAAAATGAAATTTCTTATGAAGGTAATGCAAGTGCTGGATTCAAAAATAAAAAATTAAGTGTTCAAGCAAAAGTCAATTATTTTCATATAGAAAATTATATCATAGGAAAAATTCTTAGTCTTGGTAGCCCTATGAATTATCAATCAGTAGGCGTTAAAAGCTATACATCTCTTGATTATGCAACATTATTTAATTTTTCTTTAAATACCAATTACGAAATAACAAATGGATTACATTGGAATGGAATTTTAACCTATGCACGAGGAATGGATAATAAAGAAAATAATTTACCCTTTATTCGTCCATTAAGTTATCAAACTTCGTTGCATTATATGTACAAAGAATTTGGAATTCAGACCTCGGTAAATGGAGATTTGAAACAAATTAATTTTAGTCCTGAATACGGAGAAGACAAAACACCAGCTTATACCATTTGGAATCTTTCTACAGATTATCGTATAAACTTTAAAAAAGTGAATGCAACCATACAAGTTGGTGTAGAAAACATATTAGACGAATATTATAGTACCTACGCCGATTGGGGAAATATCCCAAGAATGGGACGTAATTTCTTTACATCATTAAAAATAAATTTTTAAAATAAAAAAACATATAACATGAAAAAATTAATAAACTCTATAATTATATTAATCGCTTTATTTACAATTATTGCTTGTCAAAATGACGACGATACTAATTCTGTTGCAAATAATGTAACCTTAGAATTTCAAAATACATTCAAAGACGAAATCATTGTATTAGGAGATGCCAATTCTACTTCTGCAACAACTAATACTTCAGTTGAAGGACAAACACATCATTTCTCTGAATTAAAATATGTTATTAGTAACATTCGATTAATAAAAACCGATGGTACAGAAATACCATACAATGTAAATGATTTGGACAAAGGAGCAACTGTCATCAATCAATCAAAAACATCTTCTCTTAATTATACTCTATCAACAATTCCATCTGGAGATTATAAACAAATAAAATTTGGATTAGGTATTCGAGCAGATTTAAATACATTGGACCAAGTACGTTTTCCTAAATTCTATGAAGCAGCAGGTGCAAATGACACAAAAATGCATTGGGAATGGGGAACAGGATATCGTTTTACTAAAATAGAAGGATTTTACGATACCGATAATAAAGAACTTTCTATACACACAGGAAGTACTGTATCTGGAACAAATGGAGATTCATCTACCTATACACAAGGTGTTAATGCGTACAGAGAGATTACCCTAAATCTTACTACACATGCTATTGTTGGAAGAATTTCTCCTAAAATCATTATAAAAGCAGATTTTGATAAACTACTAAGTGGTAAAACAACAACAATAACATTAGGCGATGGCAATGCTACACCTAGTATACATACAGCAGCTAACATGGTAAAGTTTGTTGATAATTTAGGAGGAAATGGAACAAGTGATTTAAGTGGAATGTTTTCTATCATTAACGTAGAAAATTAATATAAAAGTTGTTTAAACTTTTTTTAAAATTATGATTATTTTTTGGGCAATTGCTTCGCACCGTGCTTTCTGCTATATCTTTTTTGATTGGTCATTGAGCAAATTTCGAAATGTATCCAATCAAAAAAGGATGCCGCGTCAATCACTATTGCAAATTCGTGATTAAATAATATAAAACAATAATTTAAACAACTTCATAAATAAAAAAGAACTGTGCTTTTAAAGTACAGTTCTTTCATCCAATTAATTTACAATAATCAGTTGTGCATTTTATTAATAAAACTGTCATTTCTATTGAGATTATGCAAGAATTTTGTACCGATAAAAAAGTTTTAGAACCTATATTATGAAAAAAACAGTTCCTTTTTTTTATTTTTTATGTCTTTTTATTTCTTGTTCTGAAGACAATATTGATACAGGAAATATTATCACAGATAATCCTGAACTAAAAATAAATTTTCCTGAAAATTTTCCTGAACTAAATTCAGCTTATTCTCTTAATCCACCAACAAAATATGGAGTAGAACTAGGTGAAAAATTCTTTAATGATACAAGATTTAGTACCAATAACTCTATTTCTTGTGCCAGTTGTCATCAACAATCTTCTGCATTCTCAGATCATAATGCACAAGCAATTGGAGTATATGATAGAATTGGAATCCGAAACGTACCTCCTATTCAGAATTTAGCTTTTATGAAATTTTATAATTGGGATGGAAGTAAATTAAATTTAGAGAGTCAATCATTAGTTCCTATTATCACTCATGAAGAAATGAATTCTTCCATTTTGGAAGTTATCTCAAAATTAGAAAATGATTCTTCCTATAAAAATTTATTAATAAAAGCTTTTGGAGATGAGAAATTAACCGCAGAACGCATTTATAAAAGTATTGCACAATATGAATATACTCTAATTTCTACAAATAGTAAATATGACCAAATAAAGCGTAATGAACCAGGTATTTCTTTTACAACAGAGGAAAAAAAAGGTTATACTATTTTTCAACAAAAATGTGCAAGTTGTCACAATACAGAATTATTTACAGACCAAAGTTTTAGAAATATTGGTTTTCCTATCAATACAGATTCCAATGAAGCAGGACGAGCAAGAGTTACTGGAAATTTATCCGAATATATGAGTTTTAGAGTTCCAACACTTCGAAATATAGAATACACTGCTCCTTATGGAAGTTTTGGACAATTTGCTACACTAAAAGCTGTATTAGATTATATGGATAATGGCGTTTTGGAGGGAGATAATTTAGATTCCATTTTTAAAAATAATGGAAATAGAATTCCTATGAATGATGAAGAAAAACAACAATTGATTGCTTTTATGAAAACACTGAGTGATGACAATTTTATTGGAAAATAAAAATGCGTTAGGGATTGCAATGGAAATCCTTTTTACGTAGCGTTCTAGCGAAGTGAAAAGATTGAAATATAAAGCCCGCCCGAACGCCCAATAAATTGTTTTGTAATTAATTTTTATTGTAAAACAATAAAAATAATTTGTTTTAAAATAAATTAAATATATATTTGAATTATAAAATAATCTAATTATGGAATTTAAAGCTAAAATTTATTTAAGATTAATTGGTATAATACTTTTAATTATTCCAATTTTTGATTTAACTATTAATGGACATTTCAGTGATTTTATAAAAGGATTTGAAGATGGATATCAAAATAATTATAAAAATTATAACTATCTTGATATTGTTCCAATTTATGATTATAATTTGTCTAAAGAATTCCCAAAAATAGAAGGAAAAGTAATTGCAGAAAAAATTGAATTAGCTATTTATAGTAAAAATTCTTTAAATATTATTCCTTTTTATAATTGGGCTTTATATACTATTTTAGTTCTCGCTGTTATTATTTTTTTATTATCTATTATCCGCTTAATAAAACGATTTATTAAAGGACAACTTTTTGAAATAAGTACTTATAATACATTATTATATTTCGGTTTTTCTTTATTAATTATTACGTTATTGGATTTTATTTTAGAAGTAATTAAAAGACAAAATTTACTTAAATATATAGATACTAGTATATACACTATTTCTAATGACAATTTATTAGATATATCTTCTTTATTTATAAGTTTATTTGTACTTGCATTTGCTATTGCATTAAAACAAAGTATTAACATCAAAGAAGAAAATGACTTAACTGTATAATTATGGCTATTATTATTAATTTGGATGTAATGATGGCAAAACGAAAAATGTCATTGAATGAACTGAGTGAAAGGGTCGGGATAACACTCTCTAATCTTTCTATCCTGAAAAATGGGAAAGCAAAAGCAATTCGATTCGAAACCTTAAATGCTATTTGCAAAGCACTAGATTGTAAGCCTGGTGATATTATTGACTACACAGAATAAATTTAAATAAAATTGAAGAAAATGTTATATATAATTATCTCTATTATACTGTTACTTGTTATACTAACTTTTGTTGTATTGCAATTACCTACTTTTGGTGCTGAACCAAGTGGAAAACGTTTAGAACGATTAAAAAAATCTAAATACTACAAAAAAAATGCTTTTTACAATATTCATAATACACCTGCATTTGCAGAAGGTTTTGATAGTAAAAAAGTAATGATGGATTTCTTTTTTGGAAAAAAAAATCCAAATCTTTATCCTAAAGAAATCATTCCACATATAAAAACGGATATTTTATCCATTCCAAAAGATGAGAATATTTTTATTTGGTTCGGGCATTCATCTTATTATATTCAACTAAATGGTGTAATTTTTTTAATAGACCCTGTTTTTAGTAATTATGGTTCTCCTTTACCTATTTTTAATAAAGCATTTAAAGGTACAAATACTTATTTACCAAAAGATTTTCCTGAAATAGATTATTTAGTAATTTCTCATGATCATTATGATCATTTAGATTATGAAACTGTAAAAGAATTACGTACAAAAGTAAATAAAGTTATTCTTCCTTTGGGTGTTGGTGCTCATTTTGAAAAATGGAATTATAAACCAGAACAATTAATAGAAGAAGAATGGTGGACTACTATTGAATTGAAAAATAATTTAAAAATAACTTTCACTCCTGCAAGACATTTTTCTGGAAGAAAATTTAAACGTAATAACACTTTATGGACTTCTTATGTTCTTGAGACTTCTGATAAAAAAATATTTTTAGGAGGTGATAGTGGATACGATACACATTTTAAAGAAATAGGGGATAAATTTGGCCCTTTTGATTTCGCTATTTTAGAAAATGGTCAATATAACGAAGCATGGAGATATATACATACTTTACCAGAAGAAATTCCTTTAGTTATAAATGATCTTAAAGCGAAAAATATAATTCCTGTACATTCATCTAAATTTGCATTAGCAAAACATTCTTGGGATGAACCATTAGAGAAAATACAAGAGAATAGCAAAAAACATGATTTTACTATTGTAACTCCTAAAATTGGAGAAGTTGTTAAATTAAATAATAAAGATTTTTCATTTGATGAATGGTGGAAGAATATAAAATAACGTTTTCCGACAAAATTTAATGGTTTACCTCATTATTAGATTTTTTTTTATTTTAAGTATTTATTCGTGTAATAGACTATGCTAAATTTTCTTAGCTTTACATTTAATGAAATGCAAAAAATTTGGATCTTAAAATAAAAAATTACTTACAAGCAAATAAATTAGACGAAGCTTTTCAGCTTATAGTTTCTGAATATCACCAAAAAATTTATTGGCAAGTTCGTCGTATGGTTTTTATTCATGAAGATGCTGATGATGTAACACAAAATGTATTTATTAAAGTCTATCAAAATCTTGGAACATTTAAAAATGAGTCAAAAATATCTACTTGGATTTTTAGAATTACTTATAATGAAACAATAAACTACATCAAAAAAAATGCAAAAGAAAAAAATCTATCTCTTGAAGATTATTCATCATCTATTGCAAAAGATTTAATGGCTGATGAATATTATTCTGGTGATGAAATTAATTATAAATTACAGAATGCTATCGCTTGTTTACCTGAAAAACAACGTTTAGTTTTTGCAATGAAATATTATGATGAATTAAAATATGAACAAATCTCTGATATATTAGGAACATCTGTTGGTGCTTTAAAAGCCTCTTATCATCATGCAGTAGCAAAAATTAAAGAATTTTTAGAAAAGAATGATTAAACTTTTTTATAATTTTATAGTCTAATAGTTGATATGAAAAAAGATGAATTAAATAATGATTTTAAAGTTCCTGAAAATTACTTCAATAATTTACAGGATAAAATACTTTTGAATTCTCTTAAAAAAGAAGATTCTTTTGATGTTCCAAAAAAATATTTTAGTCAATTAGAAAAAGTTGTTTCTAAAAAACATAACTTACAAGAATTTAAAGGCAAAAAATCAAAATTATATTCTATTAATTATTGGTTATCTGCTGCTTGTATATTAGTTTTTGTGTTACTCTCAGTTGAAATCTTTTTAATGAATAAACAGAAATCAGATCAACAGATAGTTAATGCTAAAGTAGAAAAAGAAGTTTATCAGAAAATTTATGATTCATTTATAGAAGATAATCAAAATACAAAATCGTCTAACATTACGCTAGACGACTCTGATTATACTATTTATAATTATTAAATAATTTCTGCACTCAAACCTCTGTTCAGTAATTCTGTACAACGAGGTTTCAAATCTTCATATTCACCTGTAAGAACTTCACATTTTCCTTTGTAATGAATTAACAATGAACATTGCTCTGCTTGTTCTGGTGTATGTTCGCAAACATCAATTAAAGATTCGATTACCCAATCAAATGTATTTACATCATCGTTATAAACAATAATTTGATGTTTGTGAGATTCTTGTTCTAAAACATCTACAGAAGAATCTTTTTCTGTTTCCCACATTGGTTGTGTTGCGTTTCTTATCATCTTTTAATTATTTTTTAAAATGGAGTGCTATCCATTCATTACGTTGTTTTTTCGAGATGAATTTTAATCCTTTCTCATTACAGAAAGCATAAATATCATCAAAATCTTGTTCCATTAAACCACTTAAGAATAAATCACCTTCATTCTTTAAAACATTAATATAAGAAGGTATTTGACTAATCAAAATATTCTTATTAATGTTAGCTAAAATAATATCAAATTCTTTACTTCCTAAAAGAGAATTATCTCCCATTTTAGCGTCAAGACTAACACCATTTTTCTTTCCGTTTTCAATAGAATTTTCAACTGCCCATTCATCAATATCTATACATTCGGCATAATTAGCTCCGCGTTTCATTCCTAAAATAGCTAGAATAGATGTTCCACATCCCATGTCTAGAATATCTTTTCCTTGGAAATCTGTTTCTAAAATATACTCCACCATTAAGTGTGTTGTAGAATGATGTCCAGTACCAAAAGACATTTTTGGTTGAATAATTATTTCATAAGGAATATTTTCTACAGATTCATGAAATTCAGCACGAATCAAACATTGATCATTCACTAAAATTGGAGTAAAACTCTCTTCCCATGTAGCATTCCAATTCTCTTGCTCTATTTCTTTACGTTCGTAAGTAAAATCTATATTTTCAATAGATTCTATTACTTCTTTAATTATAGCAATATTTTCATCTGTTTTTGGGATATAAGCATCAAATCCGGTTGTGTTTTCTACAAAACTTTCAAATGGAAGTTCTGAAATCATAGCAATCAAAATCTCATTCCATGGATCTATTTCTGCTACTTTAAATTTATATTCAATATAATTTGTCATATTTAAAATTCGAAAGATATTAAAAAAGCTTTCGGCGACAAATTTACAAATATTTGTAAGAAAGTACTAAAGCGAATGCCTACTATAAATCTATATTTTTAAAACCTACCATCATTTCTCTTTTTCCAGGAGGTCCAGGGAATTTATTAACATTATAACTCAAATCTTTAAGTCCTCTTTTTATAGAACCTTTTGCTGCGTAAGTTGTAAAAATACATTTTTCATTCATCACAGAATCTACTATTTCTAATAATTCTTTTTCCCATAACTCTGGTTGAACACGAGAACCAAATGCATCAAAATAAACTAAATCAAAATTTTGTTCACCTATTTTTTGTATATTAAAAAAATCTTCTTCTACTTTTTTTATTTTAAAATAAGGAGAAATTGTTTTCCAACTTGACCATTGTGAATAAAATAATTGATGATAAAATTCTATAAATTCCTTTTTTCTATCTTCAAACTCAGGATAAAATTTAAAAACATCATCAAAAAAATTAATCAATTGAAATTCTTCATCCAACACAGGGTATTTTTCGATTCCAACATACTCTATTGGCTTCTGAAGTTTTTCAGCTTCTAGTAAAGTAATAAAAGCATTAAGCCCTGTTCCTAAACCTATTTCAATAATTCTAATCAAATCATTATCAGATTCAAAATATTTTAAGCCATTATTTATAAAGACATGAAAGGCCTCTTGTACAGCCCCATGCTTGGAATGATACGTCTCATTTAAATCCTCTATAAAAATAGTTTTAGAGCCATCTTCTGTCTCTTGAATTATTCTTTTCATCGTCTAAAGTTATCATTTTTTATTGTGAAAAAGAACAAATAAAATGTATCTTTGATACAGCAACAAGCAAAATTTAACGCAAAATGATTATAAAAAAAGTAGCTGAATCAAAATTCAACGATTCAGTTTTCGACACGAAGGCTTTCGGAAGTGAATTTTCTGATCACATGTTAATCGCTCATTACAAAGATGGTAAATGGAGCGAGCCAGAAATTAGACCTTATGGACCTATTTCTTTAACTCCTGCAGCAATGTCTTTCCACTACGGACAAACTATTTTTGAAGGAATGAAAGCTTATAAAAATGAAAATGATGAAGTTTTTATTTTCCGTCCAGAAAAAAACTTTGAGCGTTTTAATTTATCAGCTTCTCGCCTTAATATGCCAGAAGTTCCTAAAGAAATTTTTATTGATGGTTTAAAAACCATCGTTGATATCGATCGCCAGTGGGTTCCTAAAAACTATGGTACATCTCTTTACATTCGTCCAGTAATGTTCGCTACAGAAGAAACTGTTTCTGCTAGAGCTGCTAACGAATATATTTTTGCTATTTTATTAGCTTATGCACCTAGTTATTATGAAAAACCATTATCTGTAAAAATTGCAGATTTTTATAGTCGTGCTGCACAAGGTGGTGTTGGTTTCGCTAAATGTGGTGGAAACTACGCTGCATCTTTCTTCCCAGCTGCAGAAGTACAAAAAGAAGGATATGACCAAATTATTTGGACAGATTCTATTAGTCACAAATATATTGAAGAAGCAGGTACAATGAACGTAATGGTTCGTATCGGAAATAAATTATTAACAGCTCCTACTTCTGAAAGAATTTTAAATGGTGTTACACGTGATTCTGTTTTAACTTTAGCAAAAGACGCTGGATACGATGTTGAAATTCGTCCTGTAGAAGTACAAGAATTATACGATGCTTACAAATCTGGAGAATTAAAAGAAGTTTTCGGATGTGGAACAGCAGTAGTTATTACACAATATAACGCAATTGGTTTTGGTGATGAAAGAGCTCAATTAGCAGATTTACCAGAAGAAGAATCTTTTGCTTTATCATTAAAAAAGAAATTAAAAGATATCCAATATGGTTTGGTTGAAGACCCTTACCAATGGAGAGTAAAAATTGAAAAATAATTTTTATTCAACTAAAATTATAAATAACATTGTTTACATTTCTATTATGAGTTTTTATTTATAATAAAATGTCATTCTGAGCTTGTCGAAGAACTTTAATTATTTTAATAGAATTTCATTCGACTTGCACATCAGAGCATAAAACAATAAAATATAATTAATTATTCAAAAAGAGATTTCGTATAGAAATCTCTTTTTGTTTTTAAAAGCAATTCATAATTACCTTATTCTTTATAAAGAACACTTTTTTTTTGGGGCAATACCTTCGGTCCGTGCTTTTTCGCTATATCTTTTTTAATCAATAAAAAAAGCTGCCCAAAAAGGACAGCTTTTATAAATATTTTTCAGAATAATCTTATCCTTCAAAAACAACACCTTCGTAACAAGCGTTATAGATAGCTTTTAAATCTTCTAAAACTGGAACTCTTGGGTTGAAACCTGTACAAGGATCAACTAATGCATTGTTTGAAATATAATCTAAGTTTTTCTCCCAATCTTCTTTAGAAATTCCAAATTCTTTGATTGAAGAAATATTATTTACATCAGAACGTAATTTTTCGATTGCTTGTGCTAAATCTTCAGCTGTTTCTTTTCCTATAACTTTTGCTAAATCTGGGAAACGAGTTGAAACTTTTGCATTGTAACGAATTACGTTTGGTAAAAAGATTGCATTTGCAGCACCATGAGGAATACCGTATAATGCACCAACTTGGTGAGATAATGAATGTACAATTCCTAACCATGCATTGTTAAATGCTAATCCAGCCATAAAAGATGCGTCATGCATATTTTGACGAGCTTTAATGTTTGTAGGATTGTTTACTGCCTCTTGTAAGTTATCAAAAACAATTTCTAAACCTCCTTTAGCTAAAACATCAGCATAGTTATCTTCAATATTAGAAACATAAGCTTCAACACAGTGTGTTAATGCATCCAATCCTGTGTTAGAAGTAATATGCGCAGGCATAGAAGCACAAATTTCTCCATCAACAATTGCGATATCTGGTGTTAATTCATAAGAAACGATAGGATATTTTACTCCTTTTTCTCTATCTGTAATAACAGCTAAACCTGTAGTTTCTGTACCTGTACCACTTGTAGAAGGAATAGCAATAAATTTAGCTTTATTTCTTAATGTAGGAACTGTAAATGGTTTTGTCATAGCATCAAAACTAGCATCTGGATGCTCATAAAAAACCCACATCATTTTCGCTGCATCAATTGCAGAACAACCACCTAAACCGATAATCCAATCTGGTTGAAATTCGTTCATTACTTCAGCTCCTTTGAAACTTGTTGCAGAAGAAGGATCCTCCTCTACTCCATCAAAAACTTTAGTTTCTAAACCAGCTTCTTCTAAAAAAGCAATTGCACGATCCAAAGCTCCACTCTTTTTCATAGAACTTCCTCCTGTAACGATAATAGCTTTTTTACCTTTTATATTTTTTAATTCTTCTAATGATCCTGCTCCGTGAAATACTTCACCAGCAACAAATAATTTGCTCATATTGTTCTTATTTATTTTTCTAATGCAAAATTAGTTGTGAACGTTAAAGCAAATGTTATACAAACAAGACTATGTATTATACTTTTGTGCCAATTCTTGTTGTAATTGTGTTGGAGTAAGATTTAATTTAGCTTTTACAAATTTATTTAAAGCCGCTGGAGAATTAAAACCTAAGTCAAAAGCTATTTCTTTGTGAGAAATATCTGCGAACATTAATTGCCGCTTAATCTCTGTTAAAATACGATTATGAATTGCATTAATTGCCGTTTCTCCACAACTTTTCTTTGTTATTGAATTCAATTTTTTTGTCGTTATAAAAAGTTTATCAGCATAATATTGTACTGTTCTTTCTTCTTTATAACTTTCATTCAACATTTTTTTGAATTGAATATATAATGGCTGATCATTTGTATGTTGTCCTAAAACAGGATGCTGACCATGAATAGATTCTATAAGAGATAACAACAAAATTTTAATATAAAAACGAGCCTGCTCTTTCTTGATTTGACTTGGATTCTCGTATATCTCTTTGACTAAAGAAACAATATGTATTTTTTCTTGATAATCTTTGATAGGAAGAACAGTACAATTTAATTGATTTGATAAGTTAACATTGTATGCACTTAGTTCATTTTTTAAAATATCAGAACAGAACATAACTTCTTCAAATAATATTATTTTTCCTGTAACATCTTCAGAATAATTAGTAATAGAATGTACTTGTTCTGGAAAAATAACAGAGACTTTTCCTTTTTTTAGAACATGTAATTTATCTTCTATCAATAATTCTAAATTACCTGATTCTGGAATTAAAACACAAAAATGATCTTTTTGATGGGGTTTAGAATAATCATTTATTCTGTCAATAGATAATTCAAATATTCGAAAAGATAAATTATGATCTTCTTCTTTTTGAATCATTTGTTTTAATTTCATTTGTTCCATCATCACTGCTATCATATTACAAAAGTAAAGCTTTTATAGTTTTTAACTCATCACAAAAAACGTTAAATATATTCTTCATAAAAAAAGGTAGAAAAAATATCTACCTCTTTTATTTTTTTAATCCATTTTATATAAAAAAATTATCTATTTCTTATCTAATAATGTCAAATACTTTTCATAACCTTTAGCTTTCATTTCATCTTTTGGAATAAATTTTAACGAAGCACTATTAATACAGTATCTTAATCCTCCTTTATCTTGTGGACCATCATCAAAAACATGACCTAGATGAGCATCTCCTGTTTTACTTCTCACTTCTGTTCTTTTCATACCATAAGTGTTATCCGTTTTTTCTTCTATAAGATTTTCACTTATTGGTTTTGAAAAACTTGGCCAACCACAACCTGATTCAAATTTATCCGTTGAAATAAAAAGAGGTTCTCCTGTCGTAATATCTACATAAATACCTTCTCTAAACTCAGCATTATACTCATTTGCAAATGGTCTTTCTGTTGCATTATTTTGTGTAACTTCATATTGTAATGGAGTTAATTCTTTTTTAAGTTCTGCATCGTCTTTTTTTGCATATTCTACCTTTCCTTTTGGAGCAGGATTCGCATTACGAGCAATCTCAAACATATTTGGTGTTATATGGCAATACCCTCCAGGATTTTTCACTAAATAATCTTGATGATAACTTTCAGCATCATAAAAATTACGTAAAGGTTCATGTTCAATAACAATTTTATGATTGTATTGTTTTTCTAATCCTTTTATTTTTTCGTCTATAATCTTACTATCATCAGGATTTGTATAATAAACTCCAGTTCTGTATTGTGTTCCTACATCATTACCTTGTTTATTAAGACTTGTAGGATCTATCGTTTTAAAATATAAATCAATCAACAATCCCAAATCAACAACTTTAGGATCATACGTTACTTTTACGGTTTCTGCAAAACCAGTTTCACCGGTTGTAACTTGCTCATACGATGGATTTTCAATTTTTCCATTCGCATAACCAACAGTTGTATTGGTAACACCTCGAACTTGTTGAAAAAAATGTTCTGTCCCCCAAAAACACCCACCTGCAAAATATATTTCTCTTTCTGAATTACTCATAATATGTTCACTTTTTTTATTGACTTGATTATCTTTCTTCTCTTTACAACTAAAACTAGCAAGTATAATTCCCACTACAATTAGTGTACTTATGATAAATATTTTTTTCATGTTTTTTATACTTTTTATTAAACTCAAAAAACGATCATTATTTGTTTTAAATCAATGAAATAACATTAAAAAACAACTAATAATCGACTAAAGTTTTATTTATTACTAATTTACGATTTTTACTTAGCAATAAAAACACAAAAAGATGTTAATTGTATGATAGATCTGTTTTGTATCTAAATTATTTAATAACATTTTCTGTCTAAGATTTCGATACAATTTTCTGCGAAAATCACTCTATCTGACTGACAGAAAGAAAATCTGTCATTTTGAGTGAAATTCGATTAGAATTTAGTATCGAAAAATAAGTAAGTATTTTTTTGGATATTATTTTAATTAATTTTGTTTTCTGCCTTAGATTTCGATACAATTTTCTACGAAAACCACTCTATCTGACAGAAAAATTAAAATTTCTTTTTTGATAAATTAGGTAAATTTTCATAGTTACCATTTATTAATGCTATTTTTTTATTTCGTGACCATTTCTTGATTTGTTTTTCTTTTTCAATTGCCATTTCAATATTACTAAAAGATGTAAAAAATACTAATTTTAAAGGTTTTCTATTAAAAGTATATGATTTGTAGTCATTATTATTTTGATGTTCCGAAAATCTTTTAAGAATATCATTTGTAACTCCAACATAAAATGATTTATCAGAGCATTCGATAATGTATACATAATAATTTTTCATTTCTTAATATACTAAAAATCTGTCATTTTGAGTGAAATTCGATTAGAATTTAGTATCGAAAAATAAGTAAAGATTTTTTGGATATTATTTTAATTAATTTTGTTTTTTATCTTAGATTTCGATACAATTTTCTGCGAAAATCACTCTATCTGACAGAAAAAAAATCTGTCATTTTGAGTGAAATTCGATTAGAGTTTTGTATCGAAAAATAAGTAAGGATTTTTTGGAATATTATTTTAATCAATTTGTTTTCTATCTCAAATCTCGATACAATTTTCTGCGAAAACCACTCTATCTGACAGAAAGAAAATCTGTCATTTTGAGTGAAATTCGATTAGAATTTAATATCGAAAAATAAGTAAAGATTTTTTGGAATATTATTTTAATTAATTTGTTTTCTGTCTTAGATTTCGATACAATTTTCTGCGAAAACCACTCTATCTGACAGAAACGAAATTTATAAAGAATCTATGTTTCGACAAGCTCAACATGACATAATAAATTCAAATTGTAATTTTCTGCGAAAATCACTCTATCTGACAGAAAATAAGTCTTAATCTGCAATAGCGATTGACGTGAAAATCCTTTTTATGTAGCATTCTAGCGAAATAAAAAGATTGTAACAAAAAGCGCGACCCGAAGGGATTGCCCTAAAAAATTAAAACTTAGTTTCTGAATAAGGGATACGATGTTGAATAGAACGAACCAATGTAGCTTCATCTGCATATTCTAACTCGTCACCAACGCCCAATCCCCTTGCAATGGTAGAGAAAATTACATCTACGTCTTTTAACTGTCTATATAAATAAAATACCGTCGTGTCTCCTTCCATCGTAGAACTTAATGCAAAAATTATTTCTTTTACATCTTCATTTTTTACACGATGAATTAATGTTGCGATATTCAATTGGTCTGGACCAATTCCTTCCATTGGAGAAATTTTACCTCCCAATACATGATATTGTCCTCTGAATTGTCCTGTATTTTCTATCGCCATAACATCTCGTACATCCTCTACCACACAAATTGTTGTTTCGTCACGTAATGGATTACTACAAATTTCGCAGATTTCTTCGTCAGAAATTGTATGGCAATGTTCGCAATACTTGACATCTTCTACCAAATGAGAAAGTGCTTCGGACAAAGCTGTTGTTTGAGATTTTGGACGATTTAGCATATGCAAAACCAGTCGTAAAGCTGTACGTTTTCCTATTCCTGGTAAATTCGACATTTCTTCTACTGCTCGTTCTAAAACCTTACTTGGATAATTCATGTATTTTAAAAAATAATAGATTACAAATTTACAATTTTATCTCTGTAAAAATAATATAGGCTGTTATCTACAAAAAAGTTTAAATTTGAAATTATTTACTAGAATAAATTATGAATTCAACAATTATACTACTTTGTGTAATCCTATACTTTGTAGGGCTTTTAGTCATTTCTTACTTTACAAGTCGTAATTCCGACAATCAATCTTTTTTTAACGGAAACAAAAAAAGTAAATGGTGGTTGGTTGCCTTCGGAATGATAGGAACAAGTTTAAGTGGTGTAACTTTTATTTCCGTTCCCGGAACTGTTGGTAAACTGACAGGAACAGAATATATATATGGTGGTTTCGAGTATTATATGATGGTGATTGGTTTTTTCTTGGGTTATTTTATTGTCGCAGGAATTCTATTACCACTTTATTATAAAATGAATTTAACCTCTATTTATACCTATCTCGGGAAACGTTTTAATGTAGAGGCACACAAAATGGGTTCTATTTTCTTTATTATTTCTAGAGGGATTGGAGCTACAGCACGTTTGTATCTTGTTGTAAATGTTTTACAAATCTTTTTATTAGACAATTTAGGTGTTCCGTTTTGGGTAACAACATTTATTTTACTATTAATGATTTTATTGTATACGTTTGAAGGTGGAGTAAAAACAATTGTAGTTACAGATACTTTACAAACATCGTTTATGATTATTAGTTTAATTGCCTGTATATGGTTTATTCTATCTCATCTTAACCTTAGTGTAGGTGAAGCATACGATATTATGCAAGCAAAAAATTATACTCATTTCATCAATTCTGACCCAAATTCTAAAACTTATTTCCTGAAAACAATTTTGGGTGGAATGTTTATAACCATTGCAATGACTGGTTTGGACCAAGAAATGATGCAAAAAAATATCTCTGTAGATAATTTACATAATTCGAAAAAGAATATGCTAACCTTTGCGGGAACATTACTTATCGTGAATTTAGCTTTCCTATTTCTTGGTGGATTATTGTATATCTATGCCATGAGCGAAGGTGGATTTTATACGACAGATGGTTTCTTTATGCAACAAGGTGGACAAAATATTATGGGAGACGATATGTTCCCTGCCTTATCTTTATTAGGACATCATTTTCCTATGATTATTGCAATTATATTTATCATCGGACTTATTTCTGCTCTTTTTCCATCGGCAGATGGAGCATTAACAGCTGTTACAAGTTCTTTTTGTGTCGATTTATTGAACTTGAATGAAGACAAAAACAAAACCGAAAAAGAAAAAAAGAAAACCAGAATTCGTGTACATTTAGTATTTACAATTATTTTCTTTATTTTAATCATGATTTTTAAGGTAATCAATAACAAATCAATTGTTTATTTGGTCATGGAAATTGCTGGTTATACATACGGACCATTGTTAGGTTTGTTTGCATTCGGAATTTTAACCAAACGAAACATTTACAAAAAATATGCTATTGTAACCGTTGCAGTATTAGCACCATTATTCACTTATATCATCAACGAATCTGTGACTAATTTTACCGATTACAGAATTGGTGTAGAACTTATTGTAGTCAACGGATTATTAACATTTTTGGGATTATATGCCGTAAGTACAAAACAATTACAACAAACACAAAACTAATATAGAACCACTACTATGAAAAAAATTGCTATTATAGGAGCAGGAAATCTTGGGATTGCTATTGCAGAAGGCTTAATCAAGAAAAATACCTTCCGAGCAGAACAGATTATTGCCACAAGAAATAATTTAGCTCAGCTACAACATCTCGAAAAACTAGGTGTAACGATTACCAAGGATAATCAGTTTGCAGTAAAAGAGGCAGATTATATTCTATTATGTGTAAAACCTTTCAAGGTTGAAGAAGTTTTACAAAAACTGAAAGACGATTTTACCTCAGCCAAAACTCTTATTTCTGTTGCAACTGGCGTTTCACTAAACACCTACGAAAATATAATTGGGAAAGACATTAATATTTTTCGTGCAATGCCAAATACAGCTGCTGCGGTAGAAGAATCTATCACTTGTATTTGTGGAAACACAAAAGACGAAAAAGTAAGCAACGAAGTAAAAATTATTTTTGATACTATTGGAGATTCAATTTTCATTAACGAAGAACTGATGAATGCTGCAACTGTAGTTGGTGCTTGTGGAATTGCTTATGTTTTACGTTTTATACGTGCTATGATACAAGGCGGAATCGAAATAGGTTTCGATGCACAAACAGCCACAAAAATAGTTGCACAAACAGTAAAAGGAGCATCAGAATTGTTAATAGAAAACGGATTGCATCCAGAGCAAGAAATAGACAAAGTAACAACTCCAAAAGGTTGCACCATTGCAGGACTTAATGAAATGGAACACCAAGGTTTCAGTTCTGCTTTGATAAAAGGAATCAAAACATCATTTGATAAAATATAAAATGGAAAAAAAATTAAAATTAATCTGGGATTTCTATGGTCCCGACGCAATACCAACAGCCAAACATCATGCAATTCATCTGAAACAATATGCAGAGAAAGAAAAACTACAAAGTACACTTTCTGATTTTGTGGAGGTAGAACCAGAATATGCGGTTGCTTATTTGGTGGTTGTAGAATCGGAAATGATACAGGTACGCGATGCTTTAATTCCGCACCGTGGCGAATGGCACAACGATTAAGCTATTTTTTCTTTGGGCGGTTGACACGGCTATTCGCTGTATCTTTGATAAACAAATGGGACTTTTTTATTTTGTAAGAAGTTCCATTTTTTATAAAAGGATGTCGCTGCTATCCGTACCGCAAAACTCTTATAATTAATATATTGATTAATAAAAATATACTATATTTACGGAGGTATATAAATTAATTGTAATCTTTCTAAAAAACACAGTTAAATCATATGAATGACAAATACATTTTATTGTTAAAAAGACAACTTGAAGAAGTAGAAAAAATTGGAACTAATGAATCAACAGTTAATGAACGATCTTATGGTGTTGAGGCTTGGAAAAGTGCTACAATTTCGATACTCGAAACAATTTTTGGACAAAAAAGTAAAAAAATAGAAGAGATTGAAAAAATTGAATTAAAAAGTCGTGTTTCATTAAATGGACCAACAATTTATTATGTTCAAACTGTTAAAGAAAGAGCAAGAGCAATACTAAATGCTTGCATAACTGAGTTAGAAATTTTAGGAAACCCAAACCAAATATATACGGGAGAAAAAGAAGGATTGAATCTTAATATTACTCAAAATCAACAAAATACCCAAACTGTTAATTTGAGTATTATTATTGAAGAATTGAGAAAAGAATTAAATGGAAATCAACTTGAAGAAATTCAAAATATATTAGATTCCGAAGAAACTACTGAAGAGAAAAAGAAAAGTATTGGTTCAAAACTAAAAGATTTTGGAATTAATACATTATCAAACATTATTGCTGGAATTATTACAAATCCATCAATTTATTCGTAAAAAGACTATAGATAACATAAGTTTTGCAAAATGGCTGGTCAAGGCTAAATGAATGTTTGTACACCATTTACTGTCAAATGCATTTCCCGTTAGTTGTAATACTCCGCAAAAAACCATATAAATGAACGAAACTCAGAAATTTTGTAACATTGCTCGAAAACGCTCTGAAGAAAATAAAAATGCATTCAAAATCTTATATCAATCAAATTTATATGGGCAAACAATATCTGTATTGAGACAAGAAATAGATACTTTAGTTAGAATCCTATTTTTACTAAATCAACCTGTTAGTGTTAGAACAGAACTAATAAACCAGACTTTTGAAGGAAAAAAATGGAAAATTGGTAAAACCCAAATTACTGATAAAGTAATGGTAGAGCTTGCAGATGAATTAAATGGTTGAACAAGAAATGTTTATAAATTTGGTTGCGGCTTTATCCATTTGTCAAATTTTCATGATTATCAAAATGAAAATATATTTGATAAATTAGAAGAAATTGACAAGAAAAACATTATTAGTTATCTAAATACATATCACGGTTTTGGATTTGAAGGAGAATTAAATACTAAATCAATAATTCCATATTTACCAAAAATTTTTGACAAAATTCGAGGAAATCTTGAGTGTTATATTGAATACTTAGAAAAAAAAAAACATTGACTAACGTTAACATCAGTAACTGTTGTACAACTGTAATTTTGAGATAAAAACTAAAATTAGTAAATAACAGTAATTACATAAATTAGAAATTAACATGTTGTGCATTTTGTTTATTTTATTAACAAAACCGTCATTTAGAGTGGAATTCTGTAAGAGTTTTGTATTGAGAAAAAAGGTTTTGAAGATAAAATTCTATTCTCGATACAATTTTTCTACATTTTATTCCGAAAAATTACTCGAATTGACGAATTTTAATTCAAAATGCACAACAGGTTAGAAATTATAATTATTTAATCATTTTACTAAATATAAATATCTTTTATAAATTAAAATAACAACATGAAAAACCTAATCTTACTAATATTTATATTTACTTTTTCGCTACAATCTTGTGGACAAAATACAGAATTAGGAAAAGATAAGTTAAACTTAGAAAAGTTTAATTTAAACTTTAATGTTGCTAAATTCTATGCCAATGAAATAGAGAAAGAACAAAAATATGAAGAACAAAAAGATTTAACAATAGAAAAAATACGCGAAAAAAAACATACTGAAAAAGAAATTAAGAAATTGGATGAAAAATTATCTGAACTTAACAATTTCAAATGGATTAAAATAGACACTATATATAATGCCCCTTATAATTATGATTATTATAATCGTGAAAATCCTATTGGTATTCAGTACAATATGGGAAGTTGGAAGAATAGTGATAATTTAGGTTATTATGGAAAAATGCATTTTGAAAAAATTGAAATGACTAAAAGTTTCGAAGGAGATTTTATGGCATTAGTAGCTTTAAACGAAAGCAAAGGAACAAATGATTTCAAACAACTTTTGAGTTTTATAGAACAAAAACATGGTAAAGCAATTGTAAAAGAATATGATTTTTTTGGGTCGTACTTTGTTTATTTTTGGGAATTAAAAGACCATTTATTAGCAATTTCTTCAAAATACGATAACAAAAAAAATACATTGAAATTAGATTTAGAAGTTTCAGAAAATAATATAAAAGTAGATACTACTAAACATCCAACAATTAATACAACTTTATTCATCCTCAACAACAAATATAAAAACGATAGTATTCTTCGAAATTTTAATTTAGGAGATTGGTTATTTTTCAACAAGATTCTTGATAAAAAATAATCTCAATACACATAAATATTTTTTAACCATTTAAAATTAACAATCAACTAATTAGGTATTAAATTTGATTGTAGTACAAGTAAATATTATAATCTAAATTATGTAAAAAAATAATATTATGGGTATTAAAAATGTAACAGTTGCAGGTAGTGGTGTATTAGGTTATCAAATAGCTTTTCAGACAGCTTTTCATGGGTTTAAAGTAATTGTTTATGATATAAATGATGAAGTTTTAGAAAAAGCTAAAACAAAATTTAATGGTTTAGCTAATAGTTATAAAAGTGATATCAATGCAAGTGAAGAACAAATAAATGCAACTTTAAAGAATCTTAATTATTCTTCTAATTTAGCTGAATCTGTAAAAGATGCAGATTTGGTCATTGAAGCTGTTCCTGAGAATCCTAAAATTAAAATTTCATTTTATGAAAATCTAAGAGCAGTAGCACCAGAAAAAACAATTTTTGCTACTAATTCATCTACTTTGTTGCCTAGTCAATTTGCTGATGTTACTGGTCGTCCAGAAAAATTTTTAGCTCTTCATTTTGCAAATCAAATATGGAAACGAAATACTGCTGAAATTATGGGTCATCCCAAAACTGATAAAGGTGTTTATGATGAAGTTGTTGAATTTGCAAAAGCTATAGGAATGATTCCTATAGAATTGCACAAAGAACAGCCTGCTTATGTGCTTAATTCTCTTCTTGTTCCTTTATTGGATGCTGCAACAAATTTATTAGTTAATGATGTTGCAGATGCCCAAACTATTGATAAGACATGGATGGTTGCAACTGGTGCTCCTATGGGACCTTTTGCTATACTAGACATGGTAGGTTTAACTACTGTCTATGATATAAATAAATTGGAAGCAGATTCTACTAAAGATCCTCTAAAAATAAAAGTTGTTGAATACTTTAAAGATAATTTTATTGATAAAAATAAATTAGGAACATCTACAGGCGAAGGATTTTATAAATATCCTAATCCTGAATTTGAACAGAAAGATTTTTTAAAATAAATTAATATATGAATTAGTATTTTAACTTTTGTTGATTATAAGTTTATTACTTAGTCTAATTTTTTTAATAATATTTAAATTACTTACCAGAATAGTAATTTAAATATTATTAACTAACTATTATCTATATTTTTATTAACGACTTCATTAAATTTTTTTTCATAATCTTTAAATTCTGTGCCCATTAATTTATCCCAAAATCTGAAATACAAACCATAATTTCCTTTAATATTTCTATGATGCATATTATGATGTACAGAAGTATTTATTATTTTAAACAAAAATGTTTTTGTTATTTTTTTAGGAAAAATTTCATAACCTAAGTGACCGTAAACATTAATTAATAAAGATAAATTAACCGCAATAAAAACAGCAAGAGGATGTATAGGAATTATAAATAAAATAATGTAAAAAACTGATGATTCTATAAATGCTTCTATGGGATGAAAAGAATAGGCTGAAAATGGTGTTGGATTTATAGATTTATGGTGAATAATATGTATATACTTAAATATTATTTTAATATGCATCAACCTATGCATCCAATAAAACCAAGTATCTTGAATAAGAATACATAAAAATATAGTGAATAAAAAATATAATTTTGAATGTTCATTAATATTTGTGTATAAAAAACTATAGTTAATAAGTGATGTTTTAAAAATTACAGTTACAAAAAATGCAAAAAAAACTATACTCAATAGAGAATATAAAAACTCTCGCATAATATCTTTATTTATTGTATTTTTTTGTTGTATTTTTTTATAGGTCATTTTTTTTTTCAAAAGAAAATAAAAAAGAAAATAAAAACAACATGACACTAATAAATATGGAATAAGATGTTGTAAAAGAGTTATTCTATAAAATAATATATACTCTAACATAATATAAATGATAACTTTTATTTAAAAAAAAATAGTTGCAGATTTTTCTGCAACTATTGAGCCTAAATAAATTTTATTTAATTATTTAGTATTTATTCCATTATGTTCAGCTCTTTCTATAGCCCAAGCAAAAGCATTAGCTGTAAAAATTGAATTATAAACATTCATTCTATATGCTGTAGCACCATTTCCATAATTAGGTTTGGGAATAGGGAAGTTACTACTATTTAAATAAAATGGACAGATAGTATTTGATGTACCTCCATCATTTGAGTTAAAACCTCCATCTCCCATCCAAATGAAATTTAACGTATTATGCTTAAACCCCGTAACACGACCAACATTTCCTGTAGGTGTTGCTGTAGAGATATTTGTATCACCTGAATAAACTGTTATTCCACTTGTAGGTAATCCAAGTGCATATTCAGTAGAAGAAGCATCTTCTCCCCATTGCATTCCTCTAATATCACCAAAAGGACCATTTAAAATAGCATCATTAGTTAATGGTAATTTATATAAAGCTCCTGCAGAATTAACTGAAGTTGTAGTAACAGATCCATCGAAAACAGCTCTTAAAATATTTTGTGAACCGGTACCACTTTCTATAAAAGCTAATACTACCCCTCCTTTGGCTAAATAGTTTGCTATTACCTGAGCTTCTGCAGTACTTGCTCCCCAATCAAAACCTATAACAATAATATCTACAGGATCGCTTCCTGTTGTCCAATTAGTAAGCTGAGTAGCATTTGGAGATCCACCTCCATTTATAATTTGAGTCCAACCATCATATTTTACAACACTATTTGCTAAAGCTCCATAATTAGCTGGTGTTGTAATTAATTTATTTGATGCGGCTGTACCTGAAAAATTGTAACCATAACCATTAGGAGAATTTCCTATTGTTAATAATCTTTTTCCAGGTATTACAACAATTACATCCACATTACATGTAGTTGAAACTGCCCCTTGACTGTCTGATGTAATTGTCATTTTTTTTGTTGTAGTTGAAGTAGGTGTACCTGTCCCATTTAAAGTAACATTCTGACTTCCTGTAGCTGTAAATACTCCAGATCCCGTAAAAGAAATTCCATCAACGGTATTTGTCGTTATCGTATAACTACCTAAAGTCGCTACATTTACAGGTAAAGTTATCGTATTACTTGTTGTAAGTGCTGTACCTACTTTATAAACTCCATTAACTATTGCTGAACCACAACTTAATGTATATTGTCCAGAAGCTGACATTACAGTAATTGTTTTTACAGGTGTACAACTTATTTCAACGTCATTTGCATTTATAGTCAAATTATCAGTTTGTGCTTCAATTGGAGTTCCTTGACCAGTAACCTGTA
This sequence comes from Chishuiella sp., assembly GCF_032109125.1. Lineage (NCBI taxonomy): Bacteria > Pseudomonadati > Bacteroidota > Flavobacteriia > Flavobacteriales > Weeksellaceae > Chishuiella > Chishuiella sp. The sequence goes on along the minus strand of NZ_DAMCLZ010000002.1, from coordinate 65,711 downwards.
TAGTATATGTTCCAGAATTAAGAAAAGTTCCTTTTCCTTGAAAACTATATCCATTAGTTGTTGTTATTGTAACATTATATTCACCTGGCTTAGTAACTGTTACAGGTATGTTTATATAATTAGAATTTGTTAAAGACTTTCCTTTTATGTAAGAACCTATAATTGAAATAGATGAACAATCAAAAGTAAATTGAGATTTTCCCAAAGAACCACATAAACTTTTCCATTCCTTATCAATATTATTCCAATAATTATAACAATCTTCTGTTGTATTGTAAATCATTAAACTATTTTGATTAGTCCCCATATTAGGAGTTAATTGATTATCTCTTTCTTCCTCCGTGTAGCGTTGAATAATAATTCCATTATACGAATCAGGAGTAGAATTAGTGAGGATATTTCTTTCAGAAACATGTAAAGCTGTATACTCAGTAGGTTGTTCAGTGTTTATTCCCACTTGAGCAAAAGTTGAAAGGCTAAAAGCTATTAGCATAAATAATAAATGTATTCTTTTCATATACTTCAGATTTTTTGGTTAAAGTTTAAATAAATTATAATTTGATTATTAAGTTATTTTTTTTATTTAATCCTATTTTAAAACTTACATTAGTACTATATAAGTTACTCTATAACATGTTGTTGCGTAAATGTAATGTTTTTATTTTAATTAATAAATAATTATTTGTTTTACATTTGTTAAGCAAATTTATAACCTATTAATTTAAGATTTTAATGAAGTATAAACAATTTACTGTAATTGACTAATACCAATATAAAGCATTAAAAAACAAACCATTAAACAAACCATTTACTGTAATTAGCTATAAAAATGATAAATACTGAATTAAGAAAGCAAAAAATTGTTGAATTAAAGAAAGAATTAACAAATAGATATATTTATCTCATGTGTATTATCTTTTTCTTTTATTCTTTATATTTTTTATTTTATATAAAAGATAATTTTATGGGAATCTATTTGTTATCTGCTACATTGACATTAACAATAATTTGTTTTTTTCTTCAAAAAAATTATTGTGTTCAAAAAATTGTTAGAGGCTATTTACTAATTGCTCCTTTATACAATATAATTGTTATATTAAAATTTTGGCCTTATTCTGTTGCTTCTTTTGTATGGTTAGTACCTATTCCGTTAGGAGCTTACATTTTTTTTTCAAAAAAAGAAGTTATATTCTTCAGTAGTTATTCTTTACTAATAATTTTTATTACCATTATTTTAGCTTTCTTATTTCCTAATTTTTATATAAGAATTTCAAAAGAAAAAGTTTTAGTTTTAGATACATTTTTATTTATATCAAACATTATAATTTGTGCTCATTTGATTCATTACAAAGATAAAATAAGAAGTCTAGAAATAATTTCTGAAATTGAAATTCAAAAAAAAATAGAATTACCAATTTCCTTAGATAAAAAAGAATTAGAACAATATCAAACTATTTTTAAAAAGATTGATATACTAATGACTGAAAAAGAATTATATAAAAATCCTAATCTAAACATCTCTGTATTAAGTGCTATGATAAAAGTTAATAGTAGTTATATTTCTAGATGTATAAGACATCAAGGATTTGATAATTTTAATAGTTATATAAACTCTCATAGAATAGAGCATGTAATAAGACTAATACAAAACACAGATTTAGAAAAAGTTACACTTTTATTTATATATACAGATGCTGGTTATAAAAGTCAATCTACTTTTAATAGAGTATTTAAAGAAATAAAAGGTATAACACCTTCTGAATATATTCAAATAAACAAACCTTTATAAGCCTATTCATAATATAAATACAATATATCAATTTAACCAAATTATTTATTTATTCATAATAATTAAAACTTTTGATTTACAAATCGTTAATTTTTATATTTTTGTTTTATCAAAATACTAAATAACATTTAATTATGAATAAATCGATTACTCCAACTGACCTATTTTTGGGGATTCTTGCACTCTTATTAATCAGCGTAAGTTTTTATCAAACTTGGCTTGGTTTAGAACAAATTTTTGGGCCAGCATCATTTATTATTGCTTTAGTATTATCATTATTATTGCTTTTCTTGTGTTGGATGCTAAGAAATGCGAAATTAGAAGGTAAACCAACTGGCAGTCTTGTTGGGATTTATATTTTTATTGCTTCTTTTTGTTTTATTGCAAACTTTAATGCTTTGTATACTCGATTTATGAGAACGGATATTTATACAACCGAGCTTCGTGATATCGATAAATCATACACTGATTTAGAAAATAATGTTGAGTCGAAATTGAGTTATAAATACAACAAAGAAACGACACAAAATATAGAGATTAAGAAAAAACAATTAATTGAACAAATTAAGGATCCAGGAAATTTAGGAATTGGAACAAGAGCACAATCTCTTATAAAAGATATTGAAAAATTGACTGGTCAGAAAGTTGATTTATTAACTCCTGTTGTAAACGACTATGAAGATTTGGCTGAAAGAATGGGAAAACAAATTGATAATATTATTTCTGACTTATCTCCTGATGAAAGATCTTTGAAAACAGATTTGGATAATGCTGCTGTGAAATGGGACAAAAAAATTCAGGATTTATTAATCTTACCTAAAAAAGAACAAGACGAAAAATCACAAGCTCTTATTGATGAATCATTATCAGAATACAACAAACTAGGAAATAGAGCTCAAACTGTTCTTGGTAAATAAAAATTTGAATTTCAACCACTTGTTTCACAAACACAAGAAGTTGGTAAAATTGGTTTTGCATTTCAACATGCTATTAAAAACTTCGGAATTTACCAATTTGTGGTTTTAGCTGGTTGTATTTTATTAGATTTTGTTATCGTAATTATTATTTTACTCGTTACAGACCAAAAAAATAATGGAAACAATGGAAATGGAGGTAGTGTGTTTAATAACAAAAGAAGTGGTAAAACTTTAATCCCTAATAACTAATTTTATGATGGATGATAACGAAAATCTGAAACCATTATCTTTTGATAATGAAGAAGAATTAAAACCTTTTTCTTTTGATAATCATCAAAAAAGTGATGATGATTTTGTACCAATGGCAAAAGGAACATCAAACGAATTGAAAAATAAAGATAGTAATTTCATTTTTTTCTTCGGAACTGCCGAATCGGGAAAATCTGTAATTCTATCGTCAATGTTATATTATCTAAAATCGCAAGCTGGCGTTCTTAGACCAAGAATCGGTACACCGAATTCTAAAGAAGCCAATGTATTATTATCAGATTTTTTCGAAAATATTCGACAAGGTATTTTACCTAATAGAACAACACGCGATCAAGTTACTCGATTGGATTTAGTTTTTGAGCCAAATAATAAATCAAAAAAAGTACACCCAATTAACCTTACGTTTCTTGAAACATCGGGAGAAAATCATAATGAAATAAGACGAGGTGGAAATTATCATAGTAGTATAGAATCTTATTTGAACGCCAATATTCCATTAACTTTTATTGTAGTTACAAGTTATGATTCTGCTCACAAAGAAGATGCTTTAATCAACGAATTTATAGATGAATTAGAAAGAAAAGGGAAAAACATAAAAGCAATTAACCTTGTTTTAGTTATTTCTAAATGGGATAAATCTGGTAAAATGGATGTTGAAAGTGCTGAAGAACTAGATAATTTTATTTACGATAGATTACCAATGACTGCCCAACGAATAGATACATATGGTTTAAGTAAATCTTACTATACGATTGGTAGTATTACAAATTCTAGCGGGCAAGAAAAAATTAGTTTACTAAATCTTTCGACAGCAGAAGTATTGTCTAAATGGATTTATAAAAACATTGTTGGTTATGATTTAGATTACGAAGGTACATTTTGGGAGCGTTTAAAATTTAGTTTTAAAAATTAATGAATAACAATTACTTTATTTCAGTTTTTGGAACTTTTGGTAGCCCGAATGGGTTTAACCAATCTTTCTTGTTTCTAGAAGACAAAACTATTGCACAAAGTATTAAAAAATTTGATTTGAATACAAATGCAATTATGTTATTTCCGAATACAAAATTATATTCTATTCGAAAAGATAACATAGGAGCAAATAAAATCATTTCTTACACGATTTATACGTACGCCAAAGAACCAAATTCTGATAGAAGTGGTTCTTTCATTGGTTCTGGTTTATCTTTTATTGATCAAATTACTGAAGAAAGTATTAGCATTAATTTACTGAATGATTTTCATCAAAACCTCATCGAAAAAAATTTGAATAATGAAACACTTGTCGTAAATCATTCAAAAGATTTTTCAGTAACTCAGCCTAAAGATTTTGATAAAATAAATTATAATCTTAAAACGGTTGATGGTGTCAATTTTAATCAAAATTCGAATAAAATTCTTGTTGTTTATTGCTTAACATCATTAAATCAATTACAATCATATTTCAAAAAATCATTGAATTTATTGAGTGAATATGATACAATTTATTTTACACAAGACAAAGAAATTGCTGAATATGTAAATTCGAAAAAAATCTTTGAAATAACAGATGAAGAAGGTTTTAAAAAAATAATTGATGAGGTAAAAGAAAAAAGAAAACAAGAAATTCTATCTAAAATAAATGATTTGCAACAAGCAAAAAATAGTTTAGAAGTTGATAGAAAAGCTCTTGTAGAAAAGCTTAAAATTCAGATTGAACAAAATGAATTAAAACAAAAAGAAAACGAGAAAGTAATTCAAGATTCAAAAACTGATTTAAATACAATCAACCAAAAGTATTCTATTTTTTCGTCTAAAATAGATGAGCTTGTACATTTATTACAAAAAAATGAACAATTAGAAACTGTTCAACAATTATATGTAGAAAATAAAAATATCTTTTTAAAAAGTATTCAAAATAAAGATGAACTTCAACTGATTTCTTCATTAAAAAAACCTGAAGTTTCTTCTAATTTTAATCTACCTAAAAAAGAGAATAATAATAGTACGCTTTATCATTTTAATGAAAATAAAACACAATCTCAACATCAGCCAAAAAATTCTAATTCTTCAATTTTTAAAATTTTGAGCTTATTTTTCGGATTGATTATAGTTGGCTTGTTAATTACTTATTTCTTCATATTACCTAAAACTAATCCCATACCAACACCACCAATTGCAGAAACTGCAATTACACAAGATAGTTTACAAAACATAAATAAATTAAATCCTTTACCAAACTCTGAAATAGATTCGGTAGAATTAAAAAAGATAAATCTAAAGTTAGTCAAAAACTCTAAAATAGATAGCGTTGCTAATTTTATATTCAAAGCAAATCCGAGTAGCATTACAGAATTTTATAAGTATCAAAAAACTGATTATAAAACATTTTTATATGAAAAAAATAACAGTTCTTTTAACATTGAAAATCAAGATACTATTTTCGTAGATTCTCTTAAAATTATTCCTAATTATAAGAAATAGAAAATTATTTAAATGAATTTCTTAACAATTTATGTTTCGACAAGCTCAACATGACATAAAAACAAAAAATAATGAATTCAAAGAATTATTAAAATAGCAAGTTTCAGATTTTGTAATTACATTCATACAATGATATTTGTACCATAATTTCTGAACAATGAACGAGCAAGAAAACATAAATTATATTCGCATTGCAAAAGCAATAGAATACATAAAAAATAATTTTAAACAGCAACCAACACTCGATGAAATTGCAGAACAAGTCCATTTAAGTCCATTTCATTTTCAGCGAATATTCAAAGAATGGGCAGGTACAACACCAAAAAAATTCTTACAGTATATAAGTGTACAATACGCCAAAGAACTATTAAAAGGAAAACAAGCAACACTTTTTGATACTGCATACGAAACTGGTTTTTCGAGTACAAGTCGTTTACACGATCTTTTTATAAATATCGAAGGAATGACACCAGCCGAATACAAAAATGAAGGTAAAAATCTGATTATTCATTACAATTTCTACCAAAGTCCATTCGGAAAAATAATCATTGCCTCAACACCAAAAGGAATTTGTTATATAGCTTTTAATGATGATGAAATACAAGCATTATTTCATCTCAAAGAAAAATTTCCCCAGGCAACTTTTTTACAAAAAGCAGATACAATTCACAAACAAGCCTTACATATTTTCTTAAATGATTGGAGTAAGTTATCAGAAATAAAATTACACCTAAAAGGAACAGATTTTCAACTAAAAGTATGGGAAGCCTTGCTTAAAATTCCGTTGGGACAACTTTCCACTTATGGAAATATCGCAAACAAAATAGGAAGCCCAAATGCATCTAGAGCTGTTGGTACCGCTATTGGGAATAACCCTATTGCATTTCTTATTCCCTGCCACAGAGTTATACAATCGTCTGGTAACACAGGAGGTTATATGTGGGGAAATACTCGAAAAACAGCAATAATAGGTTGGGAAGCAACAAAAATTAATAATGACATTTAATTTTTATTGGGCGGTTTAACCGGCTATTCGCTATATCTTTTATAATTCGTTGCTGCATTTTAACTTCGCTCAATGACCAATTAGAAAAGGATGCCGCTACTATCCGTACCGCACATACGACGTTTTTAAACTAAAAATTCATACATTGTATAGAAAAATTAATCATGAATATAAAATTACTTTTTATACCTTTCTTTTTCTCAACATTCGTAATTTCTCAACAATATGATAATGTATTTATAGAAAAATCAAAAGTTGATAAAAACAATAAAATTTACCAAATAAAAAATAGATATAACTTTGATGTAGAAATAAAAATAGATAATAAAAACTATTATTTATCTAAAATAAATATTGATTCTCTTACATCCTCTACAAATGATGCCATAAAAAATATTGCATTAGAAGTTCTAAAACCAAAATTATTTGAAGGAAGAACTAATAAAAACCAAACAGAAATTAGTTATTATAGCATTCCAAATCTTATGTTTAAAACCTCAACAGGGTTAGTAGAAAACAACCAAAATATTTGGATACATCCGCCAAGATTTGGTTTTTTACGTTCATTAGAAACTTGTCCTTTTCCATATATTATATTAAATAAACCTATAGGTTACAAATGGAATGATGCTATGAGCATAGGAAACTATTGGTCGGATAAAAGATGGGGAACTTGGGAAAATAGGCTATTACTAAAGTATAATTACGAAATTATAGGTGAAGAAATAATAAAAACACCTTTAGGAAATTTAAAATCTCTAAAAGTTTATTCCTCTGCTACATCAGAAATAGGTAAAAGTATCTTAATTTCTTATTTCAATGAAACATATGGTTTCATAAAATTAGAATATACTTTATTCAATGGAATTAAAATAGATTTTAACCTGATTGAGTAAACATTAATTAAAAATCCATTCATATAAAATGAACTACGACTTATTTAACCAAACTATAGATGGAACAATAAATTGGTTACCAAAAGATGGTATTGTAAACTATTATGGTCATATTTTAACGAAAGAAGAAGCTGATTTTTTTTATAAAAAATTACTTGATAGTATTGAATGGAAAAATGACGAAGCTGTTGTTTTTGGAAAAAAAATTATCACAAAGCGTAAAGTTGCATGGTACGGAGAAAAACCATTCGAATATACCTATTCTAATACCACAAAACATGCTTTACCTTGGACTGAAGAATTATTAATTCTAAAAAATAAAGTTGAAAAAGAAACAGGAGAAACATACAATTCTTGTTTACTGAATCTTTATCACAATGGGGACGAAGGAATGGCTTGGCACAGTGATGGTGAAAAAGATTTAAAAAAAGATGGTGCTATTGGCTCATTAAGTTTTGGTGCAGAAAGAAAATTTGCTTTTAAACACAAAGACTCAAAAGAGAAAATAGAACTTCTTTTAGAACATGGAAGTTTATTAGTGATGAAAGGAACTACACAAACTTATTGGCTCCATCGCTTACCTCCTACCAAAAAAATTAAAACTCCTAGAGTTAACCTTACCTTCCGAACTATTGTAGAGAAATAAACATAATTAAAACCCATTTAAAAACAAGATTGCTATTTTGAATTTGCATCAGTAATTTATTAATTTAGCCAAAATAAGAGTTACACATAAATAATTAAACCTGTTTTATGAAATTGATAAATTATTTTGAAGATTTATTTTTAAAAATTTATGAATTTATTTCTTTAAGAGGAATTAATAAAACTGATTCTGACAGAGAAAAAGACTATAAAATAATAATAAATAGATACCTAACTTTAACAGCTATTATATTTTTAATTCATGGCTTTTCAAATTTTATTTATTTAGGATTCACCAAAGAAGGATTTTTTCTTTTATTTATTTTCTTAATATTCATTAGTTTAAGTTTATTCCTGACAAAATTTAGAACAAATAATTATTTTATTTCTTTTATTTTTTGCATTCTATCAGCTATTATAACTTATTTTTCCTCTTTTTGTGGAATAAAAAGTGGTGTTTTTCTTTTTTATTTTCCTCTTCTGACTGCATTACCAATTTTTTTCAATTTTAAAGAAGATAAATTTATTTTTTACTCCTTAATTTTTATAATCATAATAAGTTTTTATATATCAGCTATTAATGATTTTAAATTAGTGGAAATAAATAAAAAATTAAATGGGTATGAGCATGCTTTATTTATTATAAATATTACTTGCATGATTCTATTTTTAATTGTAAACTTTATATTTCTTGAAGAAAAAAGAAATAATTATTATTATTCATTAAATAAAAATGTATCAAAAAAACAAATGATTGAAAATTTGAATAAAGAATTAAATCATTTAAAAGAAATTCAAAATAAAGAAGATATATCAGTTGAAAACATACAAGAACTTATAGATTCTTTACAATTAAACGATTCTATTTTTGTTGATAAATTATCAAAATTATTCCCTGATTTTTTAGAAAAAGTAAAATTACAATCATCTAGTAAATTAAATGTTTCTGATTTAAAATATTGTGGAATGTTAAAGCTCGGATTCACTACAAAACAAATTGCACTCTATACAAATTCATCTATTAAATCTGTAGAAAGTAAAAAATATCGTCTTCGAAAAAAATTAAGCATTCCTCTTGAAGAAGACTCAAAATTATGGTTTTTAAATATTTAAACTTTTTATACTCCCTCTCACTTTCACTCGCAAGAGGATATAAGAGGATATAATATTGTTTATCATTTTATACTTCAAAATAGATTTGCAGTAAATTATAACAAATGAAAACAATACATTTTTACATCTTTGTACTCTTTAGTTTTATCGTAAAAGCACAAGTAGGAATAAACACACAAAATCCTCAAGGACTTTTTAATGTAGATGGAAAAACATCCACAGCTACAACAAACACTACAACGGGAACTCCTACTGATGCACAACTTGCAGATGATTTTATCATTATGAAGGATGGTAGTGTTGGTGTAGGTGCAATTCCTGTATCTTCAGCAATTATGGAATTAAATGTAAGTCAATTAGCTTCAGGAAGTAAAAAAGGTTTTTTAGGACCAAGAGTTGCTCTTAAATCATATAATGATAATACAACTATTTCTTCCCCTGCTACAGGATTATTAGTTTATAATTTAGGTACTGAAAGTACATTTACTTATGCAGGATATGTATTTTGGGATGGTACACAATGGAAAACACTCGATGGAAAAACATTAAATACAGGTTCTGTTAATTCAATAACGTGTTCTGCTGTAAAACTTTCACCTATTAATTATACTTTAGGAACAGAATTTAATGGTACTCTTACAGTTCCATATACTGATGGAAATGGAGGTATCTATCCTGCACAAACAATTGGTCCTCTTAATGGTTTAACTGCTACTTTAACCGCTGGTAATTTTAACTTAGGTACAGGAGAATTAATATATTCAGTTTCAGGAACTACTACTGTTTCTAGTCCAACAACTACTACTTTTCCTATTTCGATAGGAGGTCAAACTTGTAATGCTGTTGTAGGAGGTGCAAGAACACTTGAACCAGGAGAGTTTCAATTTTTTAATTATGAAATTCCTGCTTCGTATGTAGGATTATTAAGTGCTAATTCTTCTGGTGGAAGTATTTTGATGGGGAAAATTAGAATTGATATTTATTTTAATGCATCTTCAAATACAACTGGTGCTGTTTATCCAAATATCCCTAGAATATATAATGCTACAACAAGTAATATAAAATTATGGTATAGTGCTGTTTCTAATGTTACAAATTACATGGGAGGTAACATCTTATTAGCTCCTGGTGGATATGTAAATACTGATGATGGAATTTATTTAAACTTAGGATACAATGACATCAGTACGTCAGCAGCTCGTACAGCTGTTACTGGAACTATACCAGCACAAGAGACGGAAACAATAGATTTTGTAGTAGATGGCGTATGGTATAGAATGACAATATTTATTATTGTTGATAATAAAAATACTGCAACAGATACCGATAATACACGAATAATAAATATTGTCGCTCAGAGAATGTCCGGTTATAATTAAAAAAATAATACTATTATTTTTTTACCTCTCTAATTCTTATTAGAGAGGTTTTTTTATGATTCCATTTCTTCCATTACTTTTTTTACAAAAGCATTTTTATTCTTTTTAATTTCTTCTATAATTAATTTTCTTTCGTCTGATAACTGAAGATATTTATCTGCCCACAAATTTATTTCGACCATTATAGGAAATATATCTATGCCTTTTTGAGATAATTTATATAATACTTTTGCTTTACTATCTGGATGTTCAGATTTTATGATAATTCCTTCTTCTTCCAACATTTGTAGCCTTGATGCTAATATATTAGTAGCAATTTTTTCATCTGATTTAATAAAATCTCCATAAGTACATTGTTTAGAAAACATTAAATCTCTTATAATTAACATTGACCATTTATCCCCCCAAATATCAAGGAAAGAACTAATAGGACATTCAGATCTTTTTTTAATTTTTTTCATAAATATAAAATTCACTTGCAAAATAAAAGTAAAATGTTATACATTTACACTTTCAAAATGCAAGTAAAATTACAAATAAAAATTTAAAATGGAAAAAACATTCTTATTTGAGCCATATAATAAAAATGGTTTAGCACTAAATAATCGTATAGTAATGGCTCCTATGACTAGAGCAAGATCTAATAATCAAGATAATGTTGCTACAGAATTAACAGCGACATATTATGAACAACGTGCAAGTGCAGGACTTATAATTACTGAAGGAACATTTATTAGTCAGGAAGCAAAAGGTTCTATTAATATTCCTGGAATTTATACAGAACAACAGATTAAAGGTTGGAAATTGGCTACTAAAGCCGTTCATAATAAAAATGGAAAAATTTTTGCTCAACTATGGCATACTGGAGCATATTCTCATCCTGATTTACACGAAGGTAAATTACCTTTAGCTCCGTCAGATTATAATCCAGAACAACAGGTTTTTACTGAAAAAGGTTTACAACAAACCGTTGCTCCTCAACCAATGAAGATTGATGATATAAAAAGAACTGTTAATGATTTTAAACAAGGTGCTATTAATGCTATTAAAGCCGAATTTGATGGTATAGAACTGCATGCAGCGAATGGATATTTATTACAACAATTTTTTAGTAAAAATTCAAATAATAGAACAGATCAATATGGTGGAAATCCTGAAGATAGAGCTAGAATACTTTTTGAAATTTTAGATGAAATAAAAACAGTTGTGGATTTAAAAAAAGTAGGAGTACGATTAAATCCATCTCTTGATGGAATTATGGGAATATCTGTTGATGATGAAACGATTGAAACTTATACTTATATAGTAAATAAATTAAATGAATATGATTTAGCATATATCCACTTAATAGAACCATTTACTGACGTTAGCAATAATAAATATGCTATACAAGAAGTTACTAAATATTTTCGCAAAATATACAATGGTACTATTATAATAAATAGAGGATTCAATAAAGATACAGCAACTAAAGTGTTAGAAGATGGAGATGCTGATTTAGTATCTTTCGGTGCTCCATTTATTGCTAATCCAGATTTAGTTGAACGCTACAAAAAAGATGCTCCTTTGAACCTACCAAATAAAGAAACATTTTACACTCCAGGAAAAGAAGGTTACATTGATTATCCTACTCTAAATTAACAATATATTTTAACTAAAAATTATAAACAAATGAAAACAACAAATAATACAATATTTATAAGTGGCGGAAGCGCTGGAATTGGTTTAGCAATTGCAAAAAAATTAAATGCACTAGGAAATAAAATCATAATTAACGGGCGTAATAAAGAACGTTTAGAAAATGCCTTACTAGAATTAGATGATGCTATTGCAATGCAAGGAGATTTAGCATTAGAAGAAGATAGAATTCGAATAGCTAACGAATTAAAAAATAATCATCCTGATGTTAATATAATTATTAATAATGCTGGTGCAGCTTTTTCATATCTATTAAATGAAACAACAAATGCTCATGAAAAAGCAATTATAGAAATGAATACAAATTATTTTGCTATAATACATTTTACAGAATTATTATTACCTCATTTAATTCAGAAAAAAGAAGCAGCCATTATAAATATTTCATCAATTGCAGTTTATGGAAGTCATAAGTTAGTCCCTACTTACGGTGCATCTAAAGCTGCATTACATAGCTATACAACAGCATTAAGACAAACTTATGAAAATCAAAAAAATATTCAAGTTTACGAAGTATATCCCCCATTAGTAAATACAGATTTTTCAGCCGAAATTGGAGGTGCACAAGGTATTCCTGCGAGTGAAGTTGCCGATGAATTAGTTATTGGATTAGAAAATAATTTATTCGATATACCAGTCGGTCAAACAAAAATATATGCTAAAGCCATTGGTGAAGCTATCTCAAAACTAACACAAAATTAAAATGTAATTAGTCGATTATTTTTATAATAACTAATCGACTGATTTAATTAAATTTATTTCAATAATTATGAATTTAACAAATAAAACAATTCTTATTACTGGAGGAACATCTGGTATTGGTTTAGAAGCTACTCGTCAATTTTTAAAACTAGGAAATAAAGTTATTGTAACAGGTCGAAACAAATCAAAATTAAATGATTTTAAAAAAATGTTTCCTCAAGTAATCATTTTTCAAAGTGATGTTTCTAAAGAAGAAGATGCTATTCAACTTTTTAATGACATAAAAGAATTGGGTGGAATTGATATTTTATATAATAATGCAGGAGTAGGCATTAATCAACTGAATTTAGGTAGTGAAAATAAAAAACACTTAGAAGGTGCTATTTATGAAATGGATGTAAACTATTTTGGTGTTATTCGACTAAATAATTTATTTATAGAAATGCTAAAATCTCGTTCAGAATCTGCTATAATTAATACAACATCAATACTTAGTATTGTTCCTTCTGTTTCAGAAGCAACTTATTCTGCATCAAAAACTGCATTATCTTTTTATACTAAAACCTTAAGATCTCATTTACAATCAATAAACAGTTCAGTAAAAATATTTGAATTATTACCTCCTCTAGTTGATACAGACATGGTAAAAGATAGAACTGATAAAAAAATAAGTACACAACAATTAGTTGAATCTTTAATCAAAGGAATGGAACAAAATAATTATACTATTCGAGTTGGAGCAAGCAAAATTATATACACACTAAATCGTATAATGCCTAATAAAGCTTATAATTTAATTAATTCTGAAAAAGAGTTAATTAAATTAAATAATAACCATTAATACTATAAAAATGAAAGCATATCAAGTAACAAAATATAGAAAAAAAAATCGTTTAGAATTAGTTGATATTTCAATTCCTAATATAAAGGAAAATGAAGTTTTAGTAGAAATTCATGCAGCTGGAGTAAATCTACTAGATTCAATGATAAAAACTGGCGCATTCAAAATTTTCTTACCTTACAAATTACCCGTTATCAATGGTCATGATATGGCTGGTAAGGTAATAAAAGTTGGATCGAAAATAAAATCTTTCAAAGTTGGTGATGAAGTTTATTCAAGAGTTTCTGATTTTAAAATTGGTACTTTTGCTGAATATATTGCTGTTAATGAAAATAATTTAGCTATAAAACCAAAAAATATTTCGATGGAGGAAGCTGCTTCTATACCATTAGTTGCCTTAACCGTTTTACAAGCATTTGAAAAAGCAAACGTAAAGAAAGGTCAAAAAATATTTATTCAAGCAGGATCTGGAGGTGTAGGAAGCATTGCTATACAAATCGCAAAACATATTGGTGCAAAAGTAGCAACAACTACAGGAACAAGTAATCTTGAGTTAGTAAAAAATTTAGGCGCCGACTATATTATAGATTACAAAAAAGAAGATTTCGCTAATGTATTAAACGATTATGATTTCGTACTACATAGCAATCGAGATAAAGTTGTATTAGAAAAATCTCTTAAAATATTAAAACCTACTGGAAATTTAATTACATTAACTGGACCTCCTACATTAGAATTTGCCAAAGAACTTAACTTACCATGGTATACTAAATTACTTATGAAATTATTAAGTGCTTCACCTAAAAAATTAGCAAAAAAGTTGAACGTAAATTTTTACTTTTTATTTATGAAAGCAAATGGAAAACAATTAGCTGAAATAACTCAATTAATAGAATCAGATATCGTTCATCCTATAATTGATAAAGTATATAATTTTGAGCAAGTAAATGATGCTATGGCTTACGTAGAAACAGGAAGAGCTAAAGGAAAAGTAGTTATTAAAATAAAATAAATATTAAAAATCAACTTATTCTAATTAAATTTCTTTTTACATTAACTGTAATACTAAAATTTTTATATTAATTTGAAAAAACTTTTTTTAATATATTAATAATGAAAATAACTAATTGGGAAGAAATAAAATGGATATTTAAGCCTGACGGTTCTTTACTAGACATTTACATTAAAAAAGTAGATATAGAAGATTGGAAAAATATAATTGATTTTTTAAACAATAATTATTCAATAGAATTTGGTAAACATGGACAAAATATAATCATAAATAAAATAGATAAGGAATATGTTACCAAATTGTTGACAAGTGATAATGAAAATTTGGAATCTAAAATAGCTTCTATAAAAATTGAACATATTAATATCAACACACATTTCTTTTGGGATAAACAAATAGAATTTGATATTGAGCCTCGTGAAATAAAAAATTTTTTAGATTATGAGAAAATAGTAGACTTTATGTACAAAATAAGTGAAGTAATAGATAAAGAAGTTACCTTGACAGGAGAAAATCAAATTGAATTTCCTCTTATAAAAGTTCATGCTATGAAAAATAAAATTGAAGTATTAATAAAAAATGGAACAGAAAAAATGTGGAAATAATATTTTTAATGTAATCGTAAAATACTATTCAATTTCAATAAAATCTTTATACATACACTTTGTAAAAGTAAATATCTAGTTAAGATAAAATCTGAATTAATTTTTATTTCACTTAACAAGATATTACAAAAAGGATTGAAGTTAAAATCCTTTGCTAGCATCTCCTTTTTATAAAAACATTTCCTCTTTTATTGCTAGTAAAGATTGGGAACGAGAAAGCCTGTCTCGAAGGATTTGCACTAATTATTTTTTGAGTTATATAAATAAAAATGTTTTTTTAAGGTTCTGTAATCACTGAAAACCGTTATTTATCATTTATCATTTTTTTGCCGAATAAAAAAGGATTATTTTTGTTTCGAAATTTTTATAAACAAACAATGACACTTCAAGAACTTCAAACACAAGTACAACAAACAAGAAGAGATATTTTGAGAATGGTACATGCTGTAAATAGTGGTCACCCAGGAGGATCTCTTGGTTGCGCTGAATTTTTAACAGCATTATACGGTAAAGTAATGAGCTATTCTTCTGATTTCTCTATGGATGGAAAAGGAGAAGATTTATTCTTTTTATCGAACGGACATATTTCTCCTGTTTTTTATAGCACATTAGCACGTTCAGGATTTTTTCCTGTAAGTGAGTTGGCTACTTTCAGAAAATTAGATTCTCGTTTACAAGGACATCCTACAACACATGAAGGTCTTCCTGGAATTAGAATTGCATCTGGTTCTTTAGGACAAGGTTTATCTGTTGCTATTGGTGCTGCACAAGCAAAAAAACTAAACAATGATGACAAATTAGTTTATACATTACATGGTGATGGTGAATTACAAGAAGGTCAAGTTTGGGAAGCTTTGATGTATGCTGCTGGTAAAAATGTAGATAATATTATTGCTACTGTAGATTACAATGGTCGCCAAATTGATGGTGATACAGATCAGGTTTTACCTTTAGGTGACTTGAAAGCTAAATTTGAAGCTTTTGGTTGGATTGTTTTAGAGGAACAAGATGGAAACAATATCGAAAAAATTGTTGCTGTTTTAGAAGAAGCAAAAGCATTAACTGGAAATAAAAAACCTGTTGCTATTTTATTACATACAGAAATGGGGAATGGTGTTGATTATATGATGGGAAGCCACTCTTGGCATGGTAAAGCGCCAAATGATGAGCAATTAGCAAATGCATTAGAACAAAATCCTGAAACGGAATTGAAAGATTACTAAAAACCTAAACCACAAAATAGATGAAAAAACTTCTTTTTTCTTTGATCTCTCTTTTTTCTATTGCTTCTTATGGGCAAGAGAAGGTGTATAATTTTGATAAAAAAATATCTTATAAAATTAATACTCCCGATGAATACAACCAATATTTGGATGGTAAGGAATCTATTTCTTTAGTGAATTATATTACTAAAGATGCTCTGCTAGGAATAGTAGAAGGATTTGGTGAATTTGGAAAAAGTTTTAATCGTGAGTCATTTTTTGTAAACAACAATAAATTTTTTGATGTTTATACAAATTCTCTAGATAATAAATTATCGATAAAAATTCCTTATTTTTATGAAGGAACTCCAGAAGAGGATTTACAACCTTACAAAAATGATTTATTTGATTCTTTTGTCTCAATTAAAAAATTAAGTTCATCTCAAACGATTAATGGTTTTAAATGTAATGAATACGAATTAACATCAAATAGTTTACAAAACGAAGAAAAAAAATCTACTCTTTGTATTGATGAAAATAACTCCATAAACAATGTTAGTTTTATGTTTCCTCAAGCAAAAATTAAAGGTCTTTTAGTTCGTTTTGATGCTGGAGATTTTAATGGATTAACTATACAAAATGTTTCTAATTCTTCTGCTAAAATTAGTTTTGATGAAAAAAAAGAAATTGATTTTTTCACAAAAGAATTAAGTAAAAGAAAAGAGGAATATAAAAAATTGTATGCTGATAATGTTGCTGTAGATACAGTTGCAGCATCAGATTATTATTCTCCTGATAATCGTTATGATGATCCTATTAATAGTTATTACAACTACCAAACATCTGATAATACGAACGTAAATAATTTGTTTAACAATATTGCTTTACTAAATTATGGTTTAGTTTATGGTGATAGTGATTATGATGGTACTCCTGATTATGATAGATCTAAATCTCTAAAAACAGCAGAAGCTTCAACGAATCAGATATTAAAACAATTCAAAAAGAATAAACTTATTTCTAAAGAAGAATTAGCTGAATTAAATAAATTATTTAAAAAATATTTTGATGATGCCAATAAGTTTGAATTGAAAACTAATCTGAATGTTGCTAATTCTACTGAAGATATTGATTCTGCAGCTGCTGCTACATATAATTTAGCAGAATATTACGAACCATATCAATCAACTTATAAAACTATTGATACAGGAATAATTGATTTAGCAATTGATAATCCTGATGTTTCTGACTTTTTAAAGATAGCACCAGAACATTGTAAAAATTTAAAAAACAATATTCCTACATTTTCTGATAAAAGTTTAGCAAAAGAAGTTAATAACTATGTAGGTCAAATTTGTGATTTATATATCTATAATAGTGGAAGTGTTGGACTAACAGAAACAATAAATTCATTAAGAAAAAGTAATTTAGAAATCTATAATAAATACGATCAACTATCGAAAGAAGATAAAAGTAAATTGAATAATTTCTTAAATTCTCTCGATTAAAAAATTAATATAAATGAAAATTCTTTATAGCTTTATTTTTGTCATTCTTTCACAATTTGTGTTTTGTCAAGTTAAGACATATAAATTTGAAGATATCATACAATATCGCATGAAGAGTGATTTTTATTCTGATTTTCTTAATATATTATCTACAAAAGATAATAAAGTAAATTTATTAATCACTCAAACTCCAATGGGAAACTATGCAACAATAAAAATTGGAGAAAATATGTACGTTGTATACTCTGATGAAAATAGTAAAAATTTTCAAATAGATTTCGAAGGAACA
This sequence comes from Chishuiella sp., assembly GCF_032109125.1. Classification (NCBI taxonomy): domain Bacteria; kingdom Pseudomonadati; phylum Bacteroidota; class Flavobacteriia; order Flavobacteriales; family Weeksellaceae; genus Chishuiella; species Chishuiella sp. The sequence continues at coordinate 47,376 of NZ_DAMCLZ010000002.1, read as the reverse complement.
AAAGAGATGCTTGGTGCTAATTTTTTAATTAGTGATAATCCTAATATCAATGATTTGAATACAAAAAATAAAAATGTATTTCAAATAAAAAAAGAGAACAAAGAAGAAAAAGTTTTAAACAATACATGTGAGATCTATTCTGTAACAGAAAAAAAGAATTCTGAAAATATCATTACTAAAATATGTATTGATCCTAAATCAAGTATTAATACGGTATCATTTTTTAATTCTAATATCAATTTAAAAGGTCTAATTTATAAAATAGGAAATGTTTATTCACTAGAAAAAATTGGACGAATTAAAGACATTATTAAGAATGAAAAGAACAGTACAATTGAAAATGATTTTATAATCAGTTTTGATGAGAAAGCAGCAATAGATAATTACAAAAAACAATATAAAGAGTACAAAAAACAAAACAAAGGTTAGTCCTTTTTAAAAAATAAAAAATGATAGATTTAACATACACAGAAAAAAAAGATACGCGTAGTGGATTCGGAGACGGATTAACTGAATTAGGGAGAACAAATCCTAATGTTGTTGCATTATGTGCTGATTTAATTGGATCATTAAAAATGGATCAATTTATAAAAGAAAATCCAGAGCGTTTTTTCCAAATAGGAATTGCTGAAGCAAATATGATGGGTATCGCAGCCGGTTTAACTATTGGTGGAAAAATTCCTTTTACAGGAACTTTTGCTGAGTTTTCTACTGCACGTGTATATGATCAAATTCGTCAATCAATCGCTTACTCTAATAAAAATGTTAAAATAGCAGCATCTCATGCTGGATTAACATTAGGAGAAGATGGTGCTACACATCAAACATTAGAAGATATTGGTTTAATGAAAATGTTACCAGGAATGGTTGTTATTAATCCTTGTGATTACAATCAAACAAAAGCTGCTACTATTGCTGCTGCAGAATATGATGGTCCTGTTTATTTAAGATTTGGTCGTCCTGCTGTTCCTGTATTTACTCCTGCAGATCAAAAATTTGAAATTGGTAAAGGGATTCTTATGAATGAAGGTACTGATGTTACTATTGTAGCTACAGGACATTTAGTATGGGAATCTTTAGTTGCTGCTGCTGAATTGGAGAAAGAAGGTATTTCTTGTGAAGTAATCAACATTCATACTATTAAACCTTTAGATGAAGAAATCATTTTAAATTCTGTAAAGAAAACAGGTAAAATTGTTACAGCAGAAGAACATAATATCCTTGGTGGTTTAGGAGAATCTGTAGCTAGAGTATTAGCTCAAAAATTACCAACTAAACAAGCTTTTGTAGCTGTTGAAGATAAATTTGGTGAATCTGGAACTCCATCTGACTTAATGAAGAAATATGGAATAGATTCTACGGCTGTAATTGCTAAAGTAAAATCTTTATTATAATAAATAAGATATAAATTAAAAATGAGCTCATAAAGAGCTCATTTTTTTTGTATTCTATTCAAATACAAATATATAAATTCTAGGTTGGTTAAAAATTTACTTTACTTATTTATCAAGTAACAAAATTAGTGCTAATATTTTTTACATAAATACTCACAAATAGGTATTTATAAAGTACATTTATATATATTGATTTAAATATTGAGGATTATGGACGAGAATACGCTGAGAATATATACTGAGAAAGTAAAAGAATCATGGAAAAAAAATACAGATAAATCAAATTTAAGTTTTTTAGAGGCTCAAATAGAAAAACTAAGAGAGTATAAAAATATTCTTGATACTTTTACTATTGGAGGATACTTTATCTATGTTATAAACCCTCAGTCAGGACATTTTGAATATGTATCAGAGCAATGTGAAAAAATACTTGGTTATTCAGCCTCAGAATACACAGCAGAACTTTGTGTAAAAATTATTCATCCCGAAGATTTAGATCATGTAATAGCTATACAACAAAAAATATCAAACTTTTCAGAACATATTGAAGATAAAAAAAGAAAAAACTACAAATTTAATTATGATTTTAGAGTCTATGATTCAGAAAAAAAATTACATCAGATACATCTTCAACATTTTTTCTTAGAATTAGGAGATAATTCTTTACCTAGTAGTGTTTTTTGTTTAGCTACAGATATAACTCAAATAAAAATGGGTGGTATTCCACAATTAAATATTTTCCACTTAAATCAAAACTTAACAGACATATTAAATTCCAATAAAAATAATTTGATTTTAACATCAAAAGAAAAGGAAATTGTAAATTTCTTAATCAAAGGTTATACAAGTAAGGATATTGCATCTGCAATGGATTTAAGTAAACATACTATTGATACGCATAGAAGAAATATTTTGAAAAAAAATAATTGTGCAAATACAACAGAATTATTCAGCTTAATCCTCTAAAAATATAAAAGGGACGAAATACAAATTTCGTCCCTTCTTATTTTATACTAACTAGTTATTAGTAATTCCACATATCAGCTTCTGTCTGAATAATAGAATTTCTGATTTTATGATGTTCTTCTAATTGAGCTTTTGCATCATTTGGAATATAATCTTCTAGCATTTTTGTTCCAAATGTAGTTTGAGCTTTATAAATTATAGAACTAAATCTTCTAGCATTTAATAATTCATCAAAATTAATTGCTGAATTAGAATTTCCTGGATTATACACAGAATAATTTGCTAACGTTTTTCGAGCATCAGGATACCAAATCCAAAATAAATCAATATAAGAATTGTCTGCAAATTCAGTTCCTAAAGATTGTGCATCAGGTCCCATTATTGCTAAACCTAATAATCTATATTTCAATTCTCCTAAACGACGATCAATATACCAAAGACCTTTTGTCTTTATCATTTTTACATCGTCTGATTTAATTTTAAAATTAAATATAGCACCTTCATCAGGTTTTTCACCTGCTTGGATCATATCAAAATAAAATTGTTGAGTATCTTTCTTTTCATTACGAGCCATAATTTGATCATAAGTCATTTTATTTTTAAAATACTCATCATCATAAACTTCAGTAATTTTTTTATCACGAATACCTTCAACTAAAACATCATATAATGATTTAGAATTTTGTACTAACTCATCACCAGAGATATAATATGGTTGATTTAAACGTTCATTTAAATCAATTACTTCCCATACAACTTTTGACCATAAAACATCTTTGTCTTCAACAAATCCATATTTCATTGGTTCTTGTGCTGTACTAATTGTATCGCCAGCTTCATCAACTCTTGTTTTATTTTCGCGGTCTCTTCTTAACTGTTCTGGCGAAACAGCATTAAGAACATTTTGCGCCATTGTAAGGGTTGAGAAGAAACTCATTAAACCAAACAAAAGATATTTCATATTCTATTTTTTTTAATTTATAAAATTATTGTACTTGAATAGAGATTGATGATGCTTCACCTGATAATCCTGTATTTGTTTTATATTTAATATCAAATACACCTATTACATCTCCTTTCTTAGCTTTAGATATTGCTCCAGCAGCTCCTGACATTTTATTACCAGAAACTCTTACTGTTGCCTGACCTGGTACTTTCACATTAAATGATGTTACTTCTCCTGATACAGGGAATAAGAAGTCTGGCCAATCAACACGAATTGTTTGAGCAGCAACTCCATTATCTGGTATAGCTGGACTTGTTTTTCCTAAAATAACTCCACGTGCAGGTGGCACAGGTTTAATACGGAAAGTTTCTCTAACTGTCAATGTTTTTCCAGAACTAGCTTTTGTAGTTGCAGTAAACACAACTTCGTTTCCTCCACCTGGAGTATAATTCCATTTATTTGCTCCTGCTCCAGATACACTACCTGAAGATGGAGATAAACTTACTGGACTGTTAGCTCCATTAATAGTAGCTGAAATTGGATTAACTACACCACGATAAACTACACGTAAATTATCTGCAACTATTGAACCTCCTGTTGGATCTTTCTCTATAATTTCAGCAGCTTTTTTATCTAATGTTTGTGCTACAACTTGATATGTTGAAGGAACTATAGAAACTGTTTTAGTTTGCCCATTAGATTCATAAGATATATTACCTGTTAATTGATGTACACCTACACTTGATGTATTCAATTTAATTGAAGCTTTACCATCTACAACTGTAGCATTACCTACACTTGTTTGTACAGAACCTTTAATAGAGTTATCATATGCTCCTAAAACAACGTTTAAAACAGCATCATCTCCTATTTTAACAACACCTGGAGATAAGAATAAACCTTGAAAAGCATCTAATTCAATTTTCTCTTCTAATTTACCAGATAATAATGCTCTTACTAAGTTTCCTTCTTCTGTACGAGCATCCATTTGCATTTTAGATAAATTTGTTAAAGCAGCTACCATAGGCTGATCATAAAACTTCTCTTGAATCCAAGTTTGTCTTTTTGATTTTGTAGTTGTTCCAAAAAACTCATTATAACGAGTTTCTATACTCGCTTTTTGAGCACTTTTTTGAGCAAATGTCATCAAAAAATTTCTATAAGAATCTATTTTACTAACAAATTCTTGAGCTTTTTCATTTCCTTTATCTCCTCCTTTACCTTTAAAAAATAAAGAAACTACTGGTTCTGTATTTGATAAAGCATTATAATCAGTATCTTCTGAACCGGAAATAAAATTAGCTCCAGCTAATTCTTTCTTTAATCCATCAATGTAAGAAACAAAATCATTTGTTTGTTTCTTTACTTCTGCAGCCTGTGATTTTGTATCTGCATAAGAAGGATCAGTATTCGCTTTTAAATCAATTTGATTATAAAACGTATTATTATTCTCTAAAGTCAATTTTGATGTTGACTCTAATGTTGTATTTATACTTTCGAAAGATCTCAGAACCTCACGATCTACGTTCAAAGCCATCATAGCTATGAACACGAGATACATAAGGTTGATCATCTTCTGACGTCCGGTTAATTTACCACCTCCTGCCATAATAATTTATAGAATTAATGAATGTTTTAGTTAATTTATTGAAAAATGATACAATGATTAGTTATTTTTCATTGCTGAAAGCATACCTCCGTATACTTTATTTAATGCATTAATATTAGCAGAAAGCTCTTGCATTTCTTTCAAGAACTGCTCTGAACTACCTGAAGATTTTTGCATTTCTTCAATAAATTGTTTATTTAATTCTACTTGTTTTTGGCTATTTTCTATTTGTTGAGCATAAACAGCGTTTAAAGCACTAATATTTGTAGATGCTTTAGCTATTTCATTACTATATTGTTCTGTAGAAGCAACTGCTGATGTAGTCGTGTTCAATTCTTTTACTGCTGAACCAAACTTATCTAAAGATCCTCTTAATCTTTCAAAAACTTCTTTATCTAATTTAGCTTCAGCTAAAACTTTATCTAACTCTACAGTTAAATTATTGCCTGCAGAAGCTACAGCAGCTGTTTTTCTTTGAACTGGTGCATTACCTTCTAATTCAGGAAAAGCTTTTTCCCATTCATAACTTCCTGCTGGTTTATCAAAAAATGCAGAGTAAATGAAAACTATTGCTTCTGCTACTAATCCAATCGTTAAAATTATATTAGCGGAAATTGGTCCTAAATTGGTATGCGTTATTTTACATAAAGCCCCAATAATTACAACTGCGGCAAAGAAATTATATAAAAAATTTGTTAAACGTTCTTGTTTAGAAGCTTGTACTGCCATGTGAATGTTTTTTTAGTTTTAATGTATAGTTATTTTTATTTAGTTCTTCTATAATTTATTTTTGATCCTTCAGGATATGATTGTACTGTTCGGAAACCAATAAAGCTTCTTGCAGAATCTTTATTTTCCCAATCTCTAGAAGAAACCATTAATAAGTAACCTATATCTTTCCAAGAACCTCCTCTTACACTCATATTTGAATCACCAGAAGCTGGAATTGAAGGATTAAGTGATGACGATAATAAATATGATGATCTGTTATAAGGAGAACTTGTCCATTCAGCTACATTACCAGCCATATCATATAATCCATAACCATTAGGACGGAATGTTTTTACAGGTGCAGTATACATGTATCCTGTTTTTTTACCATCATTTATTTCTAAATAATCACCTCTTTTAGGTTTAAAGTTTGCTAAATAACAACCTCTATCATCTACTAAATAAGGTCCTCCCCAAGGATAAGGAGCATTTTCAAGACCACCACGAGCAGCATATTCCCATTCTATTTCTGTTGGTAGACGATAACTGATAACTTTTACTTGATTACCTCTTTTCTTTTTATTTGCTAAAGCGGTATTATGATATCTTGTTCTGAAATCACAAAAAGCAGCTGCTTGATTCCAACTAACACCAACAACAGGATAATTAGCATATGCCTTATGCCAGAAGTAATCTTGATGCATAGGATCATTATATGAATAATTAAAATCTCTTACCCAAACTGTAGTATCAGGATAAATATTTAAACTATACTCTTTACGAAAATCAACTCTAAAAGTTCCTCTTTTCTTTGCCGCAGCTGTTTGATCAACTGTTACAAATGAATAATTTAATTTTCTTGTATCTATTCGTCTATCTCCATTTAGTCTTTCTTCAGGAGGATAATACATACCTTCCATTACTTCAGCATAATCTATGTCTGGATATTTATACTTATCCCATTCAAGACGTTGTTTCCAATTTATTTTTTTTGTATCTAAATTTTGACCATCTCTGCCTGTATTGCTTTGCTTAAGGTATTCATCATATGGAGTTCCTTCTCCATCAGCTGATCCAGAAATATATGCATATGCACCTATTCCACTATCATCAGCATTAGGATTCATAGGATCAAAACCTAAAGATTCAGCTTTATTAGCTAAAGCAGTTCTTGCAATAGAATCTTTTACATAATTTACAAAAATCTGGTATTCAGAATTTGTAATTTCAGTATCGTCCATAAAAAAACCTGTTACAGTAACAGTTTTTACAGGAGCATCATTTGTTCTCGTAAAATCATAATCTGTTTGTCCTAAAACAAAAGATCCACTTGGAATCGGAACCATTCCTTTTGGACGAACTGGTGTCCATGTCGAAGATGTTTTCGAAACTATTTGTCCATCATTCCTATCATTACTTCCTCTGTTTTTTAACATTTTACATGATGACAAAGAAAGAGACACTAATAATGCACTTCCCAAAATTCTATTCATTCTACTATAGATTTATTTTTATACAGCTTTTTATTACTTTAGTTCAATTAATAAATTTTACAAATTAAGTCAATTTATTAATTGGTTCGATTAAATATTATTCTTTTTTAAAAAAATTTTTTATAATATTTCCACCATTTATTAGGTATTTCACCATTCAATGCTTGACTATAATCTTTTTCAGAACATGAAATAATTTCCTTCTTAGTTACATTTTCTACAGTAATTTCAACTTCTATCCACCACTGATTTGTATACGTATTTCTGTAAAAGGTATAATCACTACCTTCATTAGGAACAAAAATTTTATCAAAATATTGTGTATCATCAAACTTTTTTATTTCTGGTTTATGATTTTTACCATCAATAAAATACCAAATCATTTGAGCAATCAATAAATGATCTAATTTTTTATATTTCTCTATATAATCACAAACGTAAAGAGATGTTAATTTATTGCTAAATCCAAAATACCTTGACAAAGAACAAATTTCTCTTGATGAAAATCCATTTGGCGTCATGTTTTTAGATGAAGAAAAATCAGCTCCTTGAATACTAGATAAATTTATTAGAGCTGCATTAGCATCTCTAGAATAAATTTCAACCTCTTGAATTCTATCTATCAAATGGCCTAATCTAACTACTTCAAAATTTAATTGATTAACTAAATCTAATTTCTCCTGAGCTACAAAATAAGTTTGATAACCAAGATTTGTATAATCTAAAAGATTAAATGGTTCTTTCGAAATTATTTTTGTTAAATAATTATCATCTGTTGTATCGATTTCTTCATTCTCTAATCTTAATTTACAATCAACAGATAAATAATTCACTTTATCTATTATATTATCATAAGATCTATATTGTTGATATCCTAAACTCGGTGTTCCTCCTAGAATTACTACAATGTAATTATCTTTCAATAATCCATTGACTATATTTTTAAAGACTTTCTCTGTTTCAGTTTTTTCGTCATAGAATTCTATATTCCCAAAGTCATATAAATCTATATTCCAGTTTCCCATCTGTAATTCATACAATTGAGTACGGATTAAATCGAAATCAACATCTTCAATTAAATCTTTTTGTTTGGAACGAGATTCTGTTATACCTATTAATGCAATTTTATCATTACTTAAATTATCATTAATAACATCTTCTTTAAATTTTATAGAAGTTCCTAACGAAAAAGAATTACAAGACTTTGCAAAGTCTTGTAATTCTCTGGATACTGGTTTTAAAAAGTCTTTATACATTACTTTTTATTTACTTTTTTTGGTTGCTACTTTTTTAGTTGTAGTCTTTTTTGTTGTTGCTTTCTTAGCTGCTGTTTTCTTTACAGGTTTTGCAGCCTCAATCAACTTTTCAACCTCTGCAAGAGTTAATGCTTCAGGATTTGTTTCTTTTGATAATTCAACTTTTATTTTTCCTTGAATTAAATTAAAACGTCCCCATCTTGCTTTTTCTAAACGAATTTCTTGTTCTGCCCATTCACGAACAACTCTTTCAGATTCTTTTTTCTTTTTATCTTCTATTAATTCAATAATATCTGCTTGAGATAAATGATCAAAATCATAACGCTTTGGAACATTAATAAACCATTCACTCCATTTTATAAAAGGACCAAAACGACCTTTACCTTTTGTTACATCTAAACCTTCATACTGAGCAATAGGTGCATCTGCTTTTAATTTTTCTTCAATTAATTCTATTGCTCTATCAAAAGATAAATCCATTGGATCTTCTTCTTTTGGAATAGAGATATATTTATCATCAAATTTTACATAAGGGCCGAAACGACCAACATTTACCTCAACTTCATGTTCTTTATATTCACCTAAAGTTTTCGGTAATTCGAATAATTTTAATGCTTCTTCTAAAGTAATGCTATGAATAGATTGATGTTTTTGAAGACTTGCAAAACGTGGTTTTTCTTCATCTTCAGATTCTCCAATTTGAATCATTGGACCAAAACGACCAATACGCGCATGTACTTTTTTACCAGATGTAGGATCGTTCCCTAAAGTTCTTTCTCCTGTAGCACGGTCGGCATTTTCTTGAACATCTTCTACAACATGATGAAATTTTGTATAAAATTCATCAATCATATTTGTCCAATTCTGTTTTCCTTCTGCAATTTCATCAAAACTATTTTCTACGCGAGCTGTAAAATCATAGTCCATTACATTTTTAAAATAGTCAACCAAGAAATCATTTACAACAATACCAATATCAGTTGGCATTAATTTTCTTCTATCAGCTCCAAAAACCTCTTTTAATTCAGCTTTTTTAATCTGATTATCAATTAATGTTAATGTTGTATATTTTCTTTCGTTTCCATCTAATTCACCTACCTCAACATATTCTCTTTTTTGGATTGTAGATATTGTTGGTGCATATGTTGATGGACGACCAATTCCTAATTCTTCTAATTTTTTTACTAGTGATGCTTCTGTATATCGTGCTGGAGCTCTTGTAAATCTTTCTGTTCCATTAATTTCGTCAGCTATTAATTTTTCGTTGATTTGAACACTTGGCAACAAAACTTTATCATCATCAACGTCTTCATCATCATGAGACTCTTGATATACTTTTAAGAAACCATCGAAAACAATAACTTCTCCCTTAGCTTGAAAAGTAAATTTATTTTTATTGTTATCTATATCGATGATTGTACGCTCTAATTCAGCATTTGCCATTTGAGATGATACAGTTCTTTTCCATATCAATTCGTACAATTTACGCATAGAATCGTCTGCATTAATTGTATGATTCTCAAAGTGAGTTGGACGAATTGCTTCGTGAGCCTCCTGTGCAGAAGAATTTTTATTTTTATATTTTCTTATCTCAACATAATTTTTACCATATTCAGTCTCTACAGTAGATTTAATTGCAGCTAAAGCATCATCAGATAAATTAACGCTATCTGTTCTCATATAAGTAATATGTCCAGATTCGTATAACTGTTGCGCTACACGCATTGTTCTAGAAACAGAAAAGCCTAATTTTCTAGATGCTTCTTGTTGTAATGTTGATGTTGTGAAAGGTGCTGAAGGAGTTCTTTTAGCAGGTTTTTTTTGTAAGTCTGTTACTTTAAAGTCAGCATTAATACATGAATTTAAAAAATCTTCTGCTTCATCTAATGTAGAAAAATCCTTCGTTAAATTTGCTTTTAGTGTTTTCCCCTCATTCGTTTCAAAAATTGCTACAAACTTATAAGATGAAACAGGAATGAAATTTTGTATTTCCTTCTCTCTTTCAACAATAAGTCGCACTGAAACAGATTGAACACGTCCTGCAGATAAACCTGGTTTTATTTTTTTCCACAAAATTGGTGACATTTCAAAACCTACCAATCTATCTAAAATTCTACGTGCTTGTTGAGCATCAACTAAATTAATATCTATTTGACGTGGATTTTCTACAGCTCTTTGTATAGCTTTTTTAGTAATCTCGTTAAATACAATACGTTTAGTTTCTTTGTTTTTTAAATCTAAAACATTATATAAATGCCAAGAAATAGCCTCTCCTTCCCGATCCTCATCGGAAGCTAACCAAATTGTTTCTGCTTTAGAAGACAATTTTTTAAGTTTACTAACAACCTCTTTTTTATCTGGTGTTACTTCATATATTGGTTTGTAATGATTTTCTATTTCAATACCCATTCCTTTCTTTGGTAAGTCTACTACGTGACCAAAACTTGATTCTACGATGAAGTCTTTACCTAAAAAACCCTGAATGGTTTTAGCTTTTGCTGGGGACTCAACAATTACGAGATTTTTCGACATATTGTTTTCTTAAAAATTTATGCAAAATTAACAACAAAAAAATAAAGCAGCCAAAAATGATTTTTAACTGCTTGGTATTTTTTATTTATAAATTAGTAATTACTCTGATAATCATTAGTATTTCCTAACTGATCTATTTCATTAGAATTACCTTCGAAACCAATAACATCTTTATAAAACACATAGATTCCTATATAGACTAATGGAATAGCTACTAAAAGCCCTACTAAACAAGCTAAACCTCCTATAATAAAAATTCCGATTGAAGCCAAACAAAATAAAAATGATTGACCAAAATTTTTCCATAATACACTAAAACTAGATTTTATAGCCTCACTAACTGAAAGATTAGAAAAAACTATAAATGGAAAAATAAATAAAGACGTTACTAAAAATATTACACCTGGTATTACGCAAAAAGCTGTAGCAATAACTGTAATAATTTGAATGGCTATGTATGCTAAAAATATAGAACCAAATTTACCATCTTTATAATGAATAAATAAATCATTAAAATCAGGATTTCTATGTTCGTCATATTTTTTTGCTATAGTCAAAATACTAACGGTAATTGGAGCCAGAGCCGCATTGATGAAAAAACTTAATCCCATACCAAATAAAGCAATTGGAGTTAAGATTTGAGCAGATAAATTAGAAAAATCATCAGTATCAGTAACAACAAATGACGGAATTGAAATAAATAATCCTAAAATAAAATTAATTACCCAAGCTATTATACTAGGTAATATTAATCCTAAAATTACATAAAAAGCAGTTGCTGAAAATATATCCCATGCTCTAGAGAATATATCTCCTATATTGATATTGAAGCTATTTTTCTTAACCTCTTCTATTCTATTCAAAATAAAGTTATCCATATTAATTTGTTTTTAAGTTAATTATTCGTTGATGCTCAAATGTACAATAATGTTAATAAAATGCAAAAGAAAATTACACTGTCAATATGTCACTTAAATTTATTACTTTTGCACGATAAATATACATTTTAGAAAATGCATACAGAAGAAAAAAATATAGACGAATCAAGGCAAGGGGAAGCTTTAATGACTGCCCCAACACGTAATGCTACAAAAAAATTATTTTTAGAAAGCTATGGTTGCCAAATGAATTTCTCTGATAGTGAAATCGTTGCGTCTATTCTAAATAATGAAGGATATCAAACCACTCAAAAAGTTGATGAAGCTGATTTAATTTTATTAAATACTTGTTCTATTCGTGAAAAAGCAGAACAAACTGTTCGTAAACGTTTGGGAACTTTGAATGCTATAAAAAAACAAAATCCAAGTTTAAAAATTGGTGTTTTAGGTTGTATGGCTGAACGATTAAAACATAAATTTCTTGAAGAAGAACATTTAGTTGACATCGTAGTTGGACCTGATGCTTATAGAGATTTACCGAATCTTATAAATGATGTTGAAGATGGTCGTGATGCTGTAAACGTACAATTATCAAAAGAAGAAACTTATGCTGAAATTTCTCCTGTTCGTTTAGGTGGAAATGGAGTTACTGCATTTGTTACAATTACTCGTGGATGTGATAACATGTGTACATTTTGTGTCGTTCCTTTTACTCGTGGTCGTGAACGTTCTCGTGATCCTCACTCGATTCTAAATGAATGTAAAGAATTAGCTGAATCTGGATATAAAGAAATCACTTTATTAGGACAAAATGTAGATTCTTACTTATGGTACGGTGGAGGACCAAAAAAAGATTTCAAAAATGCAACAGATATTCAAAAAGCTACTGCTGTAGATTTTGCTCACTTATTAGATATGGTTGCTACACAATTTCCGAATATTCGTCTTCGTTTTTCTACATCAAACCCTCAAGATATGGAAGAAGGTGTTTTAGAAATGATGGCAAAACATAAAAATATTTGTAAATACATACATCTTCCTGTTCAATCTGGATCTACAACAGTTCTTGAAAGAATGAATAGACAACATACACGTGAAGAATATTTTGAATTAATTGATAAAATTCGTCGTATTGTTCCAGATTGTGCTTTATCTCATGACATGATTGCTGGTTTCTGTGGAGAAACTGAGGAAGAGCACAAAGATACTTTATCTTTAATGGAATATGTAAAGTATGACTTTGGATATATGTTTGCTTATTCCGAAAGACCAGGAACTCCTGCTCATAAAAAAATGCCAGATGATGTTTTACCAGAAGACAAAAAACGTCGTTTACAAGAAATCATTGAAATGCAGCAAAAACATTCTGCTGAACGCATGAATTCTTATGTAGGTAAAATACATGAAGTTTTAATTGAAGGAAACTCTAAACGTGATGAAAATTTCTGGTATGGTAGAAATACACAAAATGCTGTATTAGTTTTCCCTAAAGTTGAAGGTACAAAAATTGGTGATTTTGTTAATGTAAAAGCAAACAGCTGTACAACTGCTACTTTAATAGGACAAATGGTTTCTGAATAATATTTTTATTGCATTGAAGTTAAAAATTACTATTAACAAAAACTAAATTTTAGTTTTATAATATAAAAAATAAAAAAAATGGATTCTTTACAAACTATCAAACTACGTTTTGGAATCATTGGTAATAATGTTGCTCTGAATCGTGCTTTGGAAAAAGCTATACAAGTAGCTCCTACAGATATATCTGTATTAGTTATTGGAGAAAGTGGTGTTGGAAAAGAATTTATTCCTAAAATAATCCATAATCAATCTCCGCGTAAACACAATAATTATATTGCAGTGAATTGTGGTGCAATTCCCGAAGGAACTATCGATTCAGAATTATTTGGACATGAAAAAGGCGCTTTTACAGGAGCTACACAAACACGTAAAGGTTATTTTGAAGTAGCTGATGGAGGAACAATTTTTTTAGATGAAGTTGGAGAACTTCCACTTTCTACTCAAGTCCGTTTACTACGTATTTTAGAGTCTGGAGAGTTTATGAAAGTAGGTTCTTCTGAATTACAAAAAACTAATGTACGTATTGTTGCTGCAACTAATGTTAGATTAAAAGAAGCTGTAGAAAAAGGAAAATTTAGAGAAGATTTGTATTACAGATTAAATACTGTACAAATAGATATTCCTGCATTAAGAGATAGAAAAGAGGATATTAATCTTCTTTTTAGAAAATTTGCATCAGATTTTGCAAATAAATATCGTATGCCTCATATCGAATTATCTCCTGAAGCACAAAATTATATTGCTAATTATCCATGGCCAGGAAATGTTCGACAATTAAGAAATTTTGCTGAACAAGTTTCTGTTGTTGAAAAAAACCGCACTATAGATTTAGAAAAAATACATGAATTATTACCAAATAATTCAAGTATGTTAATCGTTGCAAATAAAAAAGATAATAATTCTTCTGATTTCATGGAAAGAGAGCTTTTATTTAAAGTTCTGTTAGATATGAAAAAAGATTTGAATGATTTACGAGCTTTAACTCTAGATTTAATAAAAAACAAAGACGTAGATGATTTTAATGGAAATACGCAAGAGTTAATTCAACGTGTTTATCAAGAACAAGCTGATGATAGTAATGATTTTATCCCAAGTCATTACAATGTAGTTCCTTCTACCCCTCAGAAAGGTTCTAATTATCAACAACAATATGATTATTCGAGTGATGTTTATGATGTAAGTCCAATTGAGGAACCTGAATCTTTATCTTTACAAGATAATGAGAAAGAAATGATTAAACTTGCATTAGAAAAATACAAAGGAAAAAGAAAAATGGCCGCTGATGAACTTGGCATATCTGAGCGAACATTATACCGTAAAATAAAACAATATCATTTGTAAATATGAGAAAATTAAAGTTATTCAGCTTTTGTTTACTATTCATTTTTAGTTTAACAGGGTGTATCAAATATTCGCTTTCTGGTGCTGCGATACAGCCAGATTGGAATACAATTTATGTAGCCACATTTCCTAACTATGCACCACAACAAAACCCAACTTTAAGTCAGGATTTAACAATTGCCATACAAGATGTTTTTAGAAATAGAACTAAATTAAAACTAAATTCTAATGAAAATTCTGATTTAATAATAGAAGGTGAAATAACAGGATATGACATTACACCAGAAGCAATACAATCAAATTCTATTGCAGCAAAAAACAGATTGACAGTCAATGTGAAAGTTCGTTATATTAATAATAAAGATGAATCTAAAAATTACGACAAAACATTTTCTGCTTTTCAGTTATACGATGGAAATGCAATGTTAAGTTCTGTCGAATCTTCTCTTGTTCCTCTGATTATTAATGATATTAGAGATCAAGTTTTCGCATCAATTGCAATGGATTGGTAAAATAAGCCTTATATTTGAATGATGACTAGAATTGAATATTTAGTAGCTCACCCTTATGAAGTAGAAAGATCTGATATTCCTCTTCTTAAAAAAGAAGTAGAAAAATATCCTTATTTCTATACTTTACGTGCTTTACTTTTATACGGTCTGAAAAAAGAAAATCATCCTTCATTTGAAGATTACTTAAATAAAACATCAATACATAGTAGTAATAGAGTCGATTTGTACCATTATATTAATTCTGATCAAATAATCGAAAAAGATAAAACAATCATAAATACTCCTTTACCAGCCCAAGAAAATAATTTGGAGAAAAAAATGATAGAAGCAGACATTTTTGATACTGAATCTAATTCTGCAAATGATTTTGCTGAAACAACAGATATTCAAACTGAAATAAATAACGAAATTATTTATCAAAATAATATAGATAGTAATAAGTCAGAAAATAATCAAAAAATAGAATTAGAAGAAATTAAATTATCTGTAATTGAAGAAACTATTAATAAAAATGATATAATAGAATCAAACGATTTGAAAGAAGAATTAAAGGAAATAGAAAATACTATTCTAAATGAAGTAAATTCTGAAACAAAAATTAATTCTAATAATGATAATACAGATGAATCTGAGACTACATTCTCTTTTTCTGATTGGTTAAAAAAATTTCCTAGTCAAGAAAAAGATGAAAAATTAATTGAGCAAGAACAAGAAATAAAAGAAAGAGAAATAAAATATAAATTAATCGATGATTTTTTAGAAAAAAATCCGAAAATTATTCCTAATAAAAAAACAGACAATTTTACTAGCCCTGTAGCTTCTAATTTTGTTCAAAACAGTGAAGAATATTCAGATTTAATGACTGAAACATTAGCTCAAATTTATATTGAACAAAAAAAATTTGATAAAGCAATTAAAGCTTATAAGATATTAATTTTGAAATATCCAGAAAAAAATGGTTTATTTGCAAATCGAATTAAAGAAATTGAAAATTTAAAAAACTATAAATAACAAAATGGGACTATTTCAGTTTTTCATGGTTATTATCATGATATTAGGAGTATTATTAGTATTGATTATATTATCTCAAAACCCTAAAGGAGGAGGCTTATCTTCTACATTTGGTGGTGGCGGAGGAAGTCAAATGTTTGGTGTTCAAAGAACAAACAAATTCTTAGACAATACTACTTGGGGATTATTCATTGCTATTATTGTATTAATTATTGGAGCAAGTGCTACACATAGTAATCCAAATAAAATTCCTACAATTAAACAGACAACACAACCAGCTAATAATTTACCAGCACAACCAGCTGCTAATGGAGCTAGCCAAAATAATCTACCTGCTCAACCAAAAAAATAATAAAAATTTATATATAAAAAAGTCTCACAGATTTGTGAGACTTTTTTATTTCTTAAAATCTTGCATAATATTTGATAATTTTGTTATTTAAATTTTAATAAAATGAAAAATATTATAACTCTCATTTTTTTAATTAATTTAAGTTATATTTCTTGTAATGCTCAATTAAATAGTATTAAGACAAATAATTATAAATTAATCACTACTTTTTCTTCAACTACTAATTATCCAGAAATTCTTTTTATTACAAATCAAAAAGATTTAAAAGATCTCTATAAATCAATCATAGATCCTTATAAAAAATCATTACCAAGAACAGTTATAGATTTTAATAAGAATAAGATTGCTCTAATAAAAAAAGAGCATATAAATGCCTATAACATCGATTCAATTTCAACATATAGAAATCAGTATGAAATAAACCTATCTCCTATAAAAGGATATAACATTAAAAATGATTCAACAAATCTATTAATGATGACTGTTCCTAAAGCAGTTGAAAAAATTATAGTTAAAACAACTAAATAAACTATGAAAAAAATAATTTCTATAGCCTCTATTTTTTTTATTCTTGGAATAAATTATTCATTTGGTCAACAGAATTTTTGGAATACAATATCATCTAAAAATTCAAAACAAGTATCAAGTCAAATAAAATCAAGATTACATACTCCAACTAAATCTTTAAAACTAGATTTAGCATATGATCGTCTAATAAATTATTTAAAAGAAACTAAAGGTTCATCTATACTTTTAAAATTTCCAAATGATAAAGGTAGTTATAGTACTTATAAAATTGTAGAAACATCGAATTTTTCAATAGAATTACAATCTAAATTTCCTAATATAACATCATACACAGGTTATGATGTTAATGATCAAAACCAAAGAATTAATTTCAGTATCTCTCCTGAATTTGGTTTATATGGATCAATAAATAATGGAACAAAAAATATTTTAATTGATGTTTATACTCAAGATAAATCAAGATATATTATTTATGATAAAAGTGATTTAGTTAACAATACAACAGAATTTAAATGTGATATAGATGAAAATGAATCTGGCTTAGGATTAGATAATTTAAATTTCAAAGAATCAAAAATTATCTCTAGTAAAGCAAATGATGGAAACCTTAAAAAATTTAGATTAGCTATTACTACTACAAAAGAATATTCTAATTATGTAATAGAACAAGCTGGTATCGAGTCTGGAACTACTGAAGAAAAAAAAGCTGCAATTTTAGCTGCAATTAATGTTTCAATGACTAGAATAAATAGTGTCTTAAAAAATGATGTTGGTGTTTTTCTCGAATTAATTCCTAATACTGACAAATTATTTTTTTTAAGTGGTAATACATTCGACACTTCAAATTCTGAACAAATGATAGAAGAAAATATTGTTATTACAAATAACATTATTGGAGCAAGTAATTATGATATTGGACATTTATTCTTTCAAGTTAATGATGATAGTAATTCGAATGGTTTAGCATATACTCCTGCTGTATGTTATGATGATTATAAGGCTGGAGGAGTAACTGGAACTGTAGCTCCTGTAGGAGATGCATTCAACATAGATTATACTGCACATGAAATGGGACATCAATTTGGTGCTACTCATACACAGAATAATAATTGTAATAGAAGTTCTTCTGCAGCTGTAGAACCAGGAAGTGGATCTACAATAATGGCTTATACAGGTATATGTCCTCCTAATGTACAACAACACAGTGATGCTTATTATCATACCAAAAGTATCGAAGAGATCCATTCCACATTAAACAAAATTTCTTGTGGGCAAAGTATCTCAACAACAAATAGCGCTCCTATAATAAATACAACTTTAGCTAGTTCCTATACCATACCAAATAGTACAGCATTTGCATTAAACGTATCTGCAACAGATACAAATAATGATGTACTTACATATACATGGGAACAAATGGATCCAGAAGTTTCTAACGTAACACCACCTATTTCTTCTAATACACAAGGACCCAATTTTAGATCATTTTCTCCTACAACAAATGGAATAAGATATTTTCCTAAATTAGAAAAAATAGTAAATAATCAACTAATTTATGATACGAATGATTATTATTCTTCAGTTTCAGATTACGATAAAAATAACTGGGAGATTATTCCAAATAATTCAAGAACAATGAACTTCTCAGTAACTGTAAGAGATAATAATAGTAATGTTGGTTTAACAGCAAGAAAAGATGTAAAAGTTAGTTTTGCAAATGTTGGCCCATTTCAGGTTACATCACAAACAACGAATGAAAAATGGAATAAAAAATCAATCAAGAAAATTACCTGGGATGTTGCGGGGACAACTACAAATGGTATTAATACAAAAAATGTAAAAATACTTTTATCTACAAACGGAGGAGAAAGTTTTGATACAACACTAGCTGAATCTGTTCCTAATAATGGTTCTTATAGTTTTATAGTTCCTGAAACTATAGATAATACTGAACAAGCAAGAATTATGATAAAAGCTATTGATAATATTTTTTTAGCTATAAATTCAAGTAATTTCACAATTACATCATCAGATCAAAATGAAACTGGATATTATATTGATATCTATCCTAATCCATCAAATGGAATAATCAATATCTCATATTCTGAAGATTTTATACAAGGTGAAATTTCTATTGTAAATATATTAGGACAAGTAGTCTATTCTAAACAATTAACTACTGATAAATTTCAAACAATAAATTTATCTAATCTTACAAATGGAGTCTATATTGTCACAGTTATTTTTGATGGGGAAATAACAACTAAAAAAATAATTATTAAAAAGTAATCTTAAATAACTATAATCAAATTATGCCAAGCTTATGACAGCTTGGCATTTTTTATTTTTTATCAATTAATTAACCTTTTAAAAATGGCAGAATTTTGCTATTGGCATGTTTTTAGTAATTTTATTTGGTATAATTTTAAAATAAAAAAATACAGATATGTCACAATTAAACATTAAACCGTTAGCAGACAGAGTTGTTATTGAACCAGCTCCAGCAGAAACTAAAACTGCATCAGGAATTATTATCCCAGATTCAGCAAAAGAAAAACCACAAGAAGGAATTGTAGTAGCTGTAGGAAATGGAAAAAAAGATGAACCATTAACAGTTGCTATTGGCGATAAAGTTCTTTATGGTAAATATTCTGGAACAGAATTAAAATTAGAAGGAAAAGATTACTTAATCATGCGTGAAGCAGACATTTTAGCAATCATCTAAATCTATAATAAATTAAAAAATATAAAACAAGTACTTGTACTTTGTAAAATATACATAAAACATAAAAGAAATGGCAAAAAATATAAAATTCGATATTGAATCAAGAGACGCTTTAAAAAGAGGTGTTGATGCATTAGCAAATGCAGTAAAAGTAACTTTAGGACCAAAAGGTCGTAACGTAGTTTTAGAAAAATCTTTCGGAGCTCCACATGTTACTAAAGATGGTGTTTCTGTTGCAAAAGAAATTGAATTAGAAGATCCAATCGAAAACTTAGGAGCACAAATGGTAAAAGAAGTTGCTTCTAAAACAAATGATGTTGCTGGTGATGGTACAACGACTGCTACAGTATTAGCTCAAGCTATCGTTCGCGAAGGATTAAAGAATGTTGCTGCAGGTGCAAATCCAATGGATTTAAAACGTGGTATCGACAAAGCTGTTGCTGCTGTTGTTGCTAACTTAAAAGAGCAATCTCAAGAAGTTGGTGATTCTTCAGAAAAAATTAAACAAGTTGCTTCTATTTCTGCAAATAATGACGAAACAATTGGAACTTTAATTGCTGAAGCTTTCTCTAAAGTAGGTAAAGAAGGAGTTATTACAGTTGAAGAAGCAAAAGGAACTGAAACTTATGTTGACGTTGTTGAAGGTATGCAATTCGACCGTGGATTCCAATCTCCATACTTTGTTACAAACACAGATAAAATGATTGCTGAGTTAGAAAATCCTTACATCTTATTATGTGAGAAAAAAATATCTAACTTACAAGAAATATTACCTTTATTAGAGCCTGTTGCTCAATCAGGTCGTCCATTCTTAATTATTTCTGAAGAAGTTGAAGGACAAGCTTTAGCTACTTTAGTTGTTAACCGTCTAAGAGGTTCATTAAAAATCGCTGCTGTTAAAGCTCCAGGATTTGGTGACCGTCGTAAGGCAATGTTACAAGATATCGCTATCTTAACAGGTGGTACAGTTATTTCTGAAGAACAAGGAATCACTTTAGAAACTGCTACTTTAGAAATGTTAGGTACTGCAGAAAGAGTTGTTATTGACAAAGACAATACAACAATTGTAAACGGAGCTGGAGATGCTGAGCAAATTAAAGGTCGTGTAAACCAAATTAAAGCTCAAATCGAAACAACAACTTCTGATTATGACCGCGAAAAATTACAAGAACGTTTAGCTAAATTAGCTGGTGGTGTTGCTGTATTATACGTTGGTGCTGCTTCTGAAGTAGAAATGAAAGAAATCAAAGACCGTGTTGATGATGCTTTACATGCAACTCGTGCTGCTGTAGAAGAAGGTATCGTTGCTGGTGGTGGTGTTGCTTTTGTAAGAGCTTTAGCTACTTTAGCAGAAGTTGAAACTAGCCATGTAGATGAAATCACTGGTGTTAAAATCGTTAAACGTGCGATTGAAGAACCATTACGTCAAATTGTACACAATGCAGGTGGTGAAGGTTCTGTAGTTGTTGCAAAAGTAAAAGAAGGACAAGGAGACTTCGGTTACAACGCAAAAACTGACGAATATGTAAACATGATCGAAGCTGGAGTTATTGACCCTACTAAAGTTGCTCGTGTTGCTCTAGAAAATGCTGCATCTGTTGCTGGTATGTTAATTACTACTGAAGCTGTTGTTACAGAAATCAAATCTGACGAACCTGCTATGCCTCCAATGGGTGGTGGAATGCCAGGAATGATGTAATAACATCCTCAAAAATATATTTTACAATCGTCTCGACTTTCAGTTGAGACGATTTTTTTATTAAATTGTATTCAATAATTACATAAAATGACAATCGCTGACCAAATTATAAACTTCAATAAAAATTTAGAATACAAAGGAAATCTTCCCAAAGGTTTTCATGTACTAAATCCTTATTTAGATAATCCAGAAACAATACAAGTGATGGAAGAATTCTACCAGAAATTTTACAATGATACCAAACCAAGAAAATTTCTAATTGGTATCAATCCAAGTCGTCACGGTGCTGGTGTAACAGGCGTACCATTTACCGATACCAAACGATTACAAAGTGAATGTCATATTTCCATGAAATCTGCTCATACGCACGAATTATCTTCTGTTTATATTTATGATATGATTAATGAATACGGCGGAGTAAAAGAATTCTATAATGATGTTTACATTAATTCTCCTTTTCCTCTTGCGATTACAAAAGAAACCAAAAATGGTTTCATCAATGCGAATTATTATGACGATAAACAATTATTTGAGGATGTAAAACCATTTATGATAGAAAGTCTAAAACAACAAATCAATTTTAATATCGATTGTTCTCATGTTTTCGTATTAGGAAAAAAGAATGCAGAATTTATAAAAAAGATAAACAAAGAAACTAACTTCTTCGATAAAATTACAGCTTTAGAACATCCAAGATATATCCAACAATACAAATCAAAAGAAAAAGATTTATTCATAGATAAATATATAGTAGCACTGAAAAGTGATGACTAATTTATTATAATTTTTAATTTCTGGGCGTTCCCTTACGGTCGGGCTTTTCGTTACAATCTTTTCTAATTGGTCATTACTTTTCGATTTGGTCATTGAGGCTCTCGAAATGAATCCAATCAGAAAAGGATTTCCACTACAATCCCTAACGCAAAATATTCAAAAAAGTACCCTATATTTACGGATGTAAATAAGTTAGCTGCAAGTAAACAAAAAAAATGTGGAAAGAATACGAATTAAAATTATTTGATTTTTTAAAAGAAATTTATCCTAAATGTGAGATTGAATATGATGATTCAATTTTTGGTATTTATAGTAATGTTGAGCGACAAATAGATTTTGCAATTAGAGGGAATTTAGCTGGAAAAAGAATTCTTGGAATTGTAGATTGTAAATACTATAATAAAAATATCAATGTTAAAATTATCGAAAGTTTTATTGGGATGATGCAGGATGTAAATGCTAATTTTGGTTTTATGATAACAAATCAAGGCTATTCTCAAGCAGCTAAAAATAGAGTAAAAAACTCCAATCTAAAATTAGATGTTCTAAAATTTAATGAGCTAAATGAAATCGAATTAACTTTAGATTATTTCTTCAATCAAAATATTAAGGGTTTACAACTTTCAAAATCGGAATTTTTTAAAAGAAATAAACAAAATACTGGATATTTTGATGTAGAAAAATCTAACTACAAAAAAAGAGTAATTTACTATAGAGAAGGATTTGCTAATACTGAATATTTTGCATTTAAAAAACTCCTCGAAAATTCTGTTAGAGCTTTTAGAGATTTTGAACTACTTCAAGATATAAGTTTATTTATTCCAGCAAATAAATGTGATAGTTCAACAAATTTTGCTGACAAAAAATATTTATACTCTTGTAAAATAACCAAATATGAAATTGAAAAATTTCTAAACACAAATATTGATTATTTAAGAGATGACATAATAAATTGGAGAACAGATTTTATTGATAAAATCTCAAAGGATATAATTATGAACTTCGCAAATCTGTATATAAAACAAACTGAATTACAAATCTCATAAAAATTTGGAGCTAACCACTGACAGCTAGCCCAGAAACGTTGTACGCAATTATCCCAAAATACCATGAAAAACAAACTACTAATAATTTTAACTCTAATACTTATTTCATCAATTATGTTATCTTTCAATATATTTAAATCAAATCCTGAAGAAGATTTTTGGAAATGGTTCGAAAAAAACGAAAAGTTTATTTACGAAAATGTTGAAAATAAAGATAAACAAGAAAAGGTATTTGATGACATAAGTAGCAGACTTCACAAAATCGACGAAAACTTAGTCTTTGAATTTAGTCCTATACACGAAAATAATATTCGGGAATTTTCAGTTTCTGCAGACGGAATTAAAGAAAGTTTTCCTGCTGTTGAGAAATTAATTGCTATAAGCCCCAGAATAAAAAATTGGCAATTTAACGCTTTTAGACAAAGAATTCCTAGAGATGAATTAACACTCGATTTTGGAAAATTTAAAATTGGCTATGATGATATTTATTTTAGACATTCAACAAGTAATAATGAATTAGGAGTTGAGTTAAATATTAGAAATTACGATGAATCTGCCCAAATGCAAAATGCTATCTATGTATTATTAGATGGACTTTTAGGTGAGTATGATGTAACTATGAACATTAAGTGGATTGAGTGGGTTAAACTTGACGAAAATAATGTCGAAAACCTTGATAAACTAACAGAATTACGAGATTTAATAGATTCAAGAAAAAAATAACAACTACACACAACATTGATTTGACACAACAACAGAGATAAGTCATAAAATAATGTTTAAGCTTTCTAATCCGCTACTGTCTCAATTCACAAAAAACTTATGTATAATTTTGAAAAACTTCGATAAAATATTTTCCTTTAAGTCAATCAAAATAAACTTGACTATTGTTTTGATTTTATTTTTCACGAACAATCTTTTCTCTCAAGATTGCATATTACCAAATGGAAAGTATAAAATAGAGTTTGACTACCAATTTGAAAAATACCCAAAATTCGAATTTAGAATTTTAACTGACACTATTATATTTTATAAAAATGATACTAAAATCAAACGTAAAATCGAGAAAAAATTTGATTGTAGTTTGGTAATTGAAAAAGAAAAAATAGACGAAACAAATCTAACTTATGTCCAAAAAATGTTAAACAAACAAGACTTATTTTATACATTTAAAAAAATTAATAATTCTAAATTTGAATTTATTTATAGAGTCGATTTACACGTTATGATAAACTCAGGAAAATTTATAAAATTAAAAGATTAATAAAAACATACCTCTTTAAAAGCTATTTAAGGAAGTTTATTTTTTGTAGTTAGTTCATATAAAATATGTGTATGTAAAAAAACTATTTTAAAATTGTATTGAACAAGTTTAGCAAAGTCTGTTTGTTTTTGAAAAGGATTTCCACTACAATCCCTAACGCATTTTTTTTTGAAAAAACATTCAAAAAAGTACCCTATATTTAGGACTACAAATAAGTTAACTGCAATTTCACTAGCAAACTCATCATAAATGAAAAAAATCGAAAATTTTGAAGATTGGAACAATTTATTAATTAAAAAAAATAAGAATGAATTTGAATTTTTATTAATTGCCCAAATTTACGAAGACGGACTTTTTTCTGAAAATAATTTTGAAATTAAACAAAATTTTGAGAAAGCTTTCGAATGGTATTTAAAAGGTTCAAATTTTAATTATTGTAAAATAAGAGTTGCTGATTATTTATCTGAAGGACTAGGATGTAAAAAAGACATTAATAAATCGATTGAACTTTACAACGAATTAATTGCAGAAAATTTAAGTATTGCTGCATTTAATTTATCTACAATTTATCGTGATAAAAATGATTATATAAAAGTTTTTGAATTACTTTATAAAGTTTTTGAAATTGATGGCATATTTCCGATTGAATTAGCCTTTCATCATTTATACGGATTAGGAACAAAAAAAGATAAATTGAAAGCCAAGGAAATTTTTTTAACCATAATAAATCAAGCTGATGAATATTCCGTTTACGAAATTGAACAAGCTAACTATCAATTAGCATTATTATCATTAGAAAATAATGAAATTCAAAATGCAAAATTTTTACTTTCACAGAATGATAATGAAATTTCTAATGATTTACTAAACATTATTGGAAGATAAAAAATTGCACCTGTATTAAAAATACGGAGTTTAAATGCTAAATTAAAAATCAGAGCAATCATTTTGTAAAAAGTTTTTGCAAAATCTTTCCACTACAATCTCTAACGCAACGAATAGTTTTCGTTTCAACTATTTAATAATTTATTCTTTTTAAATGGAATACCTTTTCTAATTAAATAAGAGTGGTAACTACTTGGAATATCATTTTGCCATTTTGGAAGTATTAGAATAATTAAAATAACATCAAGTTGAGATATTATACCCAAAATTATTGTACTATAAAGAATAATTCCTCCATAATTAAATCCTATAATAGATAAGAAAGTTGAAAACAAAAACAATCCCCATATTTTCGATAAAAAAGCATGTGTACAAGTTTCTTTTCTAAATTTTATAAAACTTATCAAATAACATAAACCTTCCATTATGACTAAAAACAAGATTCCAATCTTATGTTTTTCTATAATTTCAGGATTTAAAATATAGCAACTAAAACTAATCGATAACCAAAAAATTAAATCCACTTGACTATCAAGTCTTCTCATTTTTACTGTAGAAATGTTTTGTTTTCTAGCTATTATCCCATCAAAAATATCTGATATTAAACCTAAAACATCAAGGTAATAATAATACCTCGCGCTTTATCATCCAAATAGAATGCTGATAAAACTATAATTGGTGCAAATAATAATCTTAGGAAAATCAAAAGATATGGTATATTCATATATCAAATATAATTTATTTAATATATAAAAATTTTATCATAATCTATCAACTAAACTTCTATATGTGACGCTTTCACCAGTTGACCATAGAAAATAGATGTATTTTCTTCGAAACTTTTTGCATCGTCTGTTGTATAAAAAGTAAGTGAAGCATTCGTAGAACATTTTGATTCTACTTCTGGATGACGAACCAAATAATCTTCTAATTTATTTGCTACCAATTCTCCTTGCGATAAAACCGTAACATGAGAGGGAATATATTCTTTTATCACTGGCAATAGCAATGGATAATGAGTACAAGCCAATACAATAGTATCAATAGCTGTTGATTGAGCAAATAATCGTTGTATATCTTTTTCTACAATATCATGTGCTGCTGTACTTGTAATTTCATTGTTTTCTACCAAAGGAACCCACAGTGGACAAGCATGTTGAAAAACATTGATGTTTGGAAAAAATTTGTTGATTTCTATTTTATACGATTCAGACAAAACTGTTCCTTGTGTTGCCAAGATTCCAACATTGTTATTTTTTGTATAATCATTGATAGATTCTGTTGTTGGACGAATAACTCCCAATACTTTTTTTCCTTCTGGTAAATCATTTTGTTGTATTGTTCGCAATGCCTTTGCTGAAGCTGTATTACAAGCAAGAATAACCAAATTACATCCCAAATCGAATAACTTATACACACATTCTTTTGTGTATTCATATACTGTTTCAAAAGAGCGGGTTCCGTAAGGAACACGTGCGTTATCTCCTAAGTATATGTAATCGTATTGTGGTAATTTTTTTTGTATTTCTTTAAAAACAGTCAATCCTCCATATCCTGAATCAAAAATACCAATTGGTCCTTGCGTCATTTTTTTATTGCTTACTACAAAAATACAAAAGACTTTGCTATGTTGAAATGAAAAACACAATTACTACAAAAACGTATTTGCAAAAGCGATTGTAGTGGAAATCCTTTTTCCTTAGAAAAAGATTGCAACAGAAAGCGCGGACCGAAGGTTTTGCCCTAAAAAAGAATAAATCTGTAAATTATATATATCATTCGAATAATTGTATAAGTTTTATAATTGATAAGTATCGGAAATTTGTAAGAGATAAATTGTAAATTAGTTTCAACTTGCTAAAAAATGGTTCCGAATGGAAAATATAAATAAATTATTTATAAAAAATATGGTTTGCTACCGATGCAAAATAGTTGTTGGTCGTATTATGAAAATGAATAATATTGAAACAAATCATATAGAGCTTGGTGAAGTTGAACTTACAAATCCAATTGATGAAGAACAATTGAATTTGATAAAAAATGAACTGGAAGAAGTTGGTTTTGAACTGATAGACAATAAAAGAAGTAAATTAATAGAACAGGTTAAAACATTGATTATACAATTGATTCATCAAGAAAATGGTGAATTAAAAGTAAATTTATCTGACTATTTGAGTGAGAAAACGAATTTGGATTATAAATATATTTCGAATTTATTTTCTGAAATGGAAGGACAAACGATTGAAAAATATTTTATACATCAGAAAATAGAAAAAGTAAAAGAATTGATGGTTTATGATGAACTGTCATTGAGTGAAATTGCTTTTCAGTTGAACTATTCTAGTGTTGCTCATCTTAGTGCTCAGTTCAAAAAAATAACTGGTTTAACACCATCTGTATTCAAACAATTAAACAAACATAATAGAAAATCTATTGATAAAATATAATATGTCATGAAAAAATATAGCTTATTACTTTGTACAAATCTTTTTGTATTTGGACTGAATGCACAAATAAAAAATCAGGAAACAAAAACTTTTCATATAAAGGGAGATTGCACACTTGCAAAAAATATGATTGAAAAGGCAGGAAATCAAAAAAAAGTTGCTGCTGTAGATTATGATACAAAAAGTCATGTTGCTACAATTTCTTATGATAAAAATAAAACCTCAGCAAGTGAAGTACTGAAAAAAGTTGCTTTTGCTGGTTTTGATAATGATGAATATATGGCTCCTGATGAGGCTTATGCTAACTTACCAAAAGATTGCCAATACAAGAGAGACAAAGAAATGCCTACTATGAATGATGCAGTAATGAATCATGAAAGTATGGCAACCACAGAAGCTGACCAAAAACAAAATGAATTAAGTCCTGTTTTTGATGCCTATTTTAATCTGAAAGATGCCTTTATCTCTGGAAATTCTGCCAAGGTTACTAGTCAAATTACCGCTTTTCAAAAAAGTGTATCGGCTGTTGATATGGGAAAAATAGAGCATCAGGCACATATGGTTTGGATGGATGTTTTAGGTTCTATTGAATCGACTTCTAAAAAAATAGCACAAGAAAAAGATATTGATAAACAACGTAAATTATTTGCTTCTTTATCTGACTCTATGTACAAATTGGCAAAAGTTTCTAAACTAAGTTATGTTGTTTATTACCAACATTGTCCTATGTTTAATGGTGGTGCAAACTGGTTGAGCAAAGATGATGCAATAAAAAATCCTTTTTATGGAAACCAAATGTTAACATGTGGAAGTACAGTTGAGAAATTAAAAAACTAGAATTACATGAAAAATATATACAAAATATTCGGCTTCCTTTGGTTTATATCTTTGCATGTAAATGCACAAAAAAAAGTCGAATATGATTTGTATGTTCGTGATACGATTGTAAACTATTCTGGAAAACCAAAGAAAGCAATTGCTGTAAATGGTCAAATCCCGATGCCAATATTAGAGTTTACAGAAGGAGATACTGCTGTAATTCGCGTTCATAACGAATTGAAAAAAGAATCTACTTCTCTGCATTGGCATGGGATATGGTTACCAAACAAAGAAGATGGTGTTCCTTGGTTAACACAAATGCCAATAGAAGTTGGCGAAACCTATACGTATACGTTCCCTATTATACAAAACGGAACACATTGGTACCATAGTCATTCTGGTTACCAAGAGCAAGTTGGTATGTATGGTTCTCTTATCTTGAAGAAAAGAAAAGACGACCCTACTTTCAGAAAAGGAATTGATGATTTACCCGAAGTTCCTGTTATTCTATCTGACTGGACTGACCTTAATCCACAGAATGTACAACGTATGCTACAGAATGCGAACGATTGGTTTGCAATAAAAAAAGGTTCTACACAAAGTTATGCTGAAGCGATAAAAGAAGGTCATTTTAAAACTAAAATCGTTAACGAATGGAAACGTATGTTAGCAATGGATGTGAGTGATGTTTATTATGAAAAATTTGCTATCAACGGACATAATGAAAGTCAATTAAAACAATTTAAAGCTGGAGATAAAGTTCGTTTGAGAATTTCTAACGGTTCTAACTCAACTTACTTTTGGTTACGTTATGGTGGAGGAAAAATGACTGTTGTTGCAAATGACGGACAAGATGTAGAACCAGTTGAAGTGGATCGATTAATTATTGGTGTTTCTGAAACTTATGATGTTATTGTCACTGTTCCTGAAGGTGGTTTGTCTTATGAATTACAAGCAACATCGGAAGATAGAATAGCATCTACATCATTATTCATTGGAGAAGGTAAAAAACAATTGCTTGAACCTCTTGGAAGATTAAAATATTTCGAGGGAATGAAGATGATGAATGATATGATGAAAATGAATGGTTCTATGAACGACATGGGGATGAAAATGAACTTACAGCAAATGGATATGAACCGAGTGATGTATCCTGAAATTACTGGTGAAGCAAAAAAGAAATCCAAAAAATCTTCAACTAAAATGAAGGATATGAAGGGAATGAATGATTCTGATGAAAATACTGAATTGCCAAATATCACGACTTTAAACTACGGAATGTTACGTGCTCCACATAACACAGAATTACCAAAGGATGCACCTGTAAAAGAATTACGTTTCGAGTTAACTGGTAACATGAATCGTTATGTTTGGAGTATGAACAATAAAGTTTTATCTGAAGCAGATAAAATTCCTGTAAAAAAAGGAGAAATTCTTCGTATTACTTTATACAACAATTCCATGATGCGTCATCCAATGCATTTACATGGTTTTGACTTCCGAGTTCTTAATAAAAATGGAGAATATTCACCATTAAAAAATGTATTGGATATTATGCCAATGGAAACTGATGTTATCGAATTTCAAGCAAATACAGAAGGTGATTGGTTTTTTCATTGTCATATTTTATACCATATGATGGCTGGAATGAATCGTGTTTTTGATATTGGTGATTATAAAAATCCAAACTTTCATCACAAAGACCACATGTATAAAATGCTGCAAATGGACAGTAATATGAAACATCTTTTTGCTCAAAATGATTTTGCTTCAAATGGTTTAGATGGACAAATTATGGTACAAAATGCACGTTGGGTTCTTTCTTCTGAATGGAATATTGGATATAAACCTCAAGATGGAATTGAAGTTGAAACTCACTTAGGCCGATTTATAGATCAAAACCAATGGTTTCAAGTTTTCGTTGGATTTGATTTGAATAAATATAAATCATTAGAACACGCTAAAGAAAAAAATATATTTGGTCAAGATACAAATCGTAACAGAGGTTTATTCAGTGCTGGTTTTGTGTATAGATTACCGATGTTAGTCGATTTCCAAACAGAAATTTATCATAACGGAAAAGTTCGTTTACAAGTCGGTCGAGAAGATATTCCTATTTCAAAACGTATTCGTGCAGGTTTTATGTGGAATACTGATAAAGAATATATGGGGGAACTTAGTTACATTGTAAACCGAAATCTACAACTAAGAACACATTATGATAGTGATATGAAATTTGGTATCGGATTAAATCTTGTTTACTAAACAAATCATTTACTACAAGATAGCTTTTAAAAGTTTCGATCAAATAAATTGATAAAAAAAACATTCAAATAAAACTATCAATTTATTTGGTCGGAACCAAAAGGTCTACGTAGTTTTGTAGTCATTTATAATTTTTTTGGAATTTTGAAATCAGCTCCGATCCATTTTGGTTCAATCGCTTATATTTTAGACGATTACCTTGCAAAGAATACTTTTTCATCTATCTTTTTCTTAGTAGATGAAAATACGCATGTACATTGTTTACCTCTATTATTAGCCGATTTAGATAATCTTACGGCTTATGAGATATTAGAAATTGATTCTGGAGAAGAGAACAAAAACATAGAAACTGTCAATAACCTTTGGTTAGCTTTAAGTGAACTAGATGCTGATCGTCATTCTTTGGTTATTAATGTTGGTGGAGGTGTTTTAACTGATATGGGAGGTTTTATGGCTTCTACATTCAAAAGAGGAATTAAATTTGTAAATATCCCAACGACATTATTATCTATGGTAGATGCTTCTGCTGGTGGTAAAAATGGAATTGATTTAGAAGGAATGAAAAACATGATTGGAACTTTCAATCAACCAGAAATGGTTTTAATCGATCCTAAATTTTTATTAACGCTAGATCAACGTCAAATAAAATCTGGTTTAGCAGAAATGCTAAAACATGGTTTAATCAAAAACAGAGATCATTGGGATAACTTAGTTCAATTACCTACACATGATCCTGAATCTTTAGCTCCTTTTATTATGGATTCTATCCATATCAAAGAAAGTGTTGTTGATAGCGATCCTTATGAGAAAGGTGAAAGAAAAATATTAAATTTTGGTCATACAGTTGGTCATGCAATAGAAAGTGAATCCTTAGAAACAGATTTTCCTTTATTACATGGAGAAGCTATTGTTATTGGAATGATTATAGAATCATTTTTAAGTTATGAACAAGAGTTAATTTCTAAAGCTGATTTAGAAGAAATTTGCGAAAGTTTCTTATCTATTTATGTTTTAAACACAATTGATATGAAATTATTCCCTAGCCTAATGGCTTGGATGAAACATGACAAAAAGAACCAAAACAGTTCTATAAATTTTAGTTTAGTAAACAAAATTGGTCATTGTCGTTATGATATTATTTGTACAGAAGCAGAAATAAAACAAGCTTTTGAAAAATACAATCAATGGATAAGCTTTTAATCCCCTATGGAGATTAAAAATATATAATTTACAAAAAAGCTATTTTTATAGCTTTTTTTTGTTTTAATGTAATACATATTTTCAGTAAATTTAATCATGAAAATTACTCGTCTAATCATTGTTCTTATTTTATTACTATTAATTTATAATGGTACATATAATTACAACCTAATGGTCAATGTAAGAACTACAGATCTTCCAATAAATCCATTACGAGAAATATTCTTTTACGTTTATTTCTTTTTAATATTCCTTAATCTAATCGAATTTATTCGTGGAAAATTTAATTACGGTTCTCTGAAAAAGTTATTCTATTATACAGTTCTTGCAGGTTATCTATTCTGTATTTTCATGTTCAAATACAATGGTTATAACATACAAGGATTACCACTTTTAGGTTATTTCACATTGGTTGGTATTACAGCATTCATGATGAGCTTACTTTTTAAAAATAAACCTGTTTACAGACGCAGAGAAAAATAAAAATTCTCCATGAATTCTATAAAAGATAGAATAACTTTTAAACAAATTAATCAATTAGCAATTCCAGCTATTTTTTCTGGAATTGCAGAATCCTTAATCACATTAACCGACATTGCAATGGTTGGTAATGTGAAAGAAAATTCTGTAGAAGCATTAGCTGCTACAGGATTAGTTGGTTCGCTATTATCTGGTATCATTTGGATTGTTGCACAAACCAAAACCTCTATATCTTCTTTGGTTTCACAAAGTTTTGGTGCCAAAAAATTAGAAGAAGTAAAATATCTCGTTCCACAAGCATTGTATTTTAATATCTTTCTTAGTTTAGTAATCCTTCTCCCAACCTATATATTTGCAAACCATATCTTTGGTCTATACCATGCAAAAGATACTGTTTTACAATTCTCTATCGACTATTACCGAATAAGAGCATTTGGTTTCCCATTAACACTTATCTCTCTTACCCTATTTGGTGCATTCCGTGGAATACAAAATACCATTTGGGCAATGAAATGTAGCTTAGTAGCAGCATTTATACACGTCTTTTTAGATTATATACTCATTTTCGGAATAGAAGGAATTATTCCAGCCTTTCATATCAAAGGAGCAGCCTATGCAAGTCTTATAGCTCAGTTTATTATGGTAATTATGGCATTCTATTATTACTTTACAAAAACTAGCTTTTCACTCAATCCTGGTTCACATATACATCCTTTTTTCAGAAAGTATGTTTCTCTAAGTTTTAATTTTATTTTAAGAACAGCTTCTTTAAACGTAGCTTTCTTTATGGCAAATTCTTATGCAACAGACTATGGAAAAGATTATATCGCAGCACAAAGTATTTTAATGAACATTTGGCTTTTCTTCTCCTTTTTTATCGATGGTTATGCAGGTGCAGGAAATGCAATGGCAGGACGATTATTAGGCGAAAAAAATTATCCGAAACTTTGGGCGTTAAGCAAAGATATTTCAAAATATTCTATTTTAGTTGCATGTGGACTTATCCTCATTTGTTTTATATTTTATGGAAAAATAGGTTCTATTTTCAACCAAGATAAAAACGTTTTACTCATTTTCAATTCAGTTTTTTGGCTGGTTTTACTCATGCAACCTATCAATACATTAGCGTATATTTTCGATGGATTTTTCAAAGGAATGGGTGATGCAAAACTTTTACGCAATAACTTAATTGTAGCAACATTTTTTGGCTTCTTACCTACTCTATATCTAACCGATTTATTTGGTTTTAAAATTTATGGAATATGGATTGCTTTTGGGGTTTGGATGTTTCTAAGAAGTTTTCCTTTAATCTACATTTTCAAAAAAAGAATAAATTATTTTTAAACTATTTTTGGGCGTTCGAGCGGGCTTTTCGTTACAATCTTTTACAAACAGACTTCAACTAAACTCAGTCTTCGGTTTGTAAAAGGATTTCCACTACAATCCCTAACGCGAATAAAATTTTATTAATCATTCATTTTCAAATCATAAGAAATCATTAATCATGTCAATTTATTTTGATTGAAATGAATTAACTACAGAATTACAATTCATTTATTCGTTTTCCTTCATCTAAAATAAATTTCTCATTTTTAGATTCTCCAATCATTTGTTTACCATAAATACTTGTATGTCCCGAAACTAAATAAGCAACAACACAAGCAATAGAAACAAAGATTCCGCATTCAGCACCAAATAATTCTATCGCCATTATACTACAAGCAATTGGAGTATTTGTTGCACCAGAAAAAACAGCTACAAATCCCATTCCTGCCAACAAACTTGGAGGTAAAGGAATAAAATAACCTAATGCATTTCCTAAAGTCGCTCCAATAAAAAACAATGGTGTAACTTCTCCTCCTTTAAATCCAGCTGCTAAAGTAATTACTGTAAAAATAATTTTAAAGGCAAAATCATAAGCAGGTAATTGTTCTTGAAATGAATCTACTATTGTTGGAATTCCTAAACCTATGTATTTGGTTGTTCCTAATAGTAAAACACCCAATACCACAATAATTCCTCCAACAAAAGGACGAAGTGGCGGATATTTTATTTTTGTTTTGAATAATTTTGATGTTGAAGAAAGTCCTCGACTAAATACAATTGCACATAAACCAAAAAGTATTCCTGCTAAAATTGCATAAAATATAGTCGGAAAAGAAAGATTTGGAATAATGGCAGTAATATGATAAAGTGTATGATGAGCTCCCCATAATTTACATACATTATCTGCAATAACAGCAGAAATAAGTGCAGGAAAAATCGCATTATAACGAATTCTACCTATCAGATAAAATTCTAAACCAAAAATAGTTCCAGCCAAAGGTGTTCCAAAAACAGAACCAAATCCTGCTGCAACAGCTGTGATAATAAGAATCGATCGATCTGAAGGTTTTAATCTAAAAGGTTTTGAAAATTGATCTGCTATAGATCCTGCCATTTGTAAAGCTGTTCCTTCTCTACCCGCAGAACCTCCAAAAAAGTGTGTTACAATTGTTCCAATATAAACCAAAGGAGCCATTTTTAATGGAATTTTTTCCTTTGTTGGTTCATGAATAGTATCAATTAAAAGATTATTTCCTGCCTCAGCATCTTTTCCGTAATAATAATAAATTGCTCCAACTATAAATCCTGCAAGAGGTAAAAAGTAAATTAACCATTCATGAGATGTTCTGAAATCAGTTGCCCAATTCAAAGAAATTAAAAATAGCGCAGAAGCTGTTCCTATAAACGAAGCTATAATTAAACTGATTGCAGTCCATTTTAAAATATATGAAAAAGAAGGAAACGTATTAAAAAGAAAATTTACAATTGATTTTTCGCTGAATGATTTTTTATTATTTTTTGACATAATCTACCTGATTAAATTATTAATTTATTTAACTCATCAGGCGTCATCAGCTTCTTTATAAGCGGTTTATCAAAGGAAGAACACCATTTCCTTATATAGAATCAAATGTATAAAATATTTTTTATTTTGAATGTAAAATTTTTCTTTATAAATAATTTTTTAAAACATTTTTTTTTGAATAATGCCTAATAATAATTATTACTATGTAATTAATTTATTATTAGGCATTCATTTGCAATAGTGATTGAAGCGACATCCTTTTTAGATTGGGCAATTTTGACTTAGTTTTTTATTTCGACTTTGCTCAATGACCAAATCGAAATGCAATGCCTAATCTAAAAAGATATAGCGATAAAGCACGGTGGGTAGCAATTGCCCTTAGAAAATAAATAGGATTTCAGTTGAAATTATTTAATTTCTACACAACCAACACGACCACCTGCATTTCCAGTAGGTTGAGTATGGAAATCATCTTTTGTAGAATGAATAATTAATCCATGACCAATAATTTTCTTTGATTCATCATTACAAGTCAAACACCATTTATCAGTTTTGAAAGTCAATTTAGCTTCTCCTTTTTCGTTCGCAACTAGATTACCTATATCTCCAAGGTGAAAATGTCCTACATCCCACTTACCATGATCTGTATGTCCCGGATTCCAATGTCCACCAGTTGATGTTCCATCAGGAGCTGAACAATCTGCTTTCTCGTGAATATGGATAGCGTGCTCACCAGGAGTTAAACCTTTTACATCAAGTTCCATGGTAACAATATTCCCTTTTTCTTTAAATGTTACAATTCCATTTGTTTTTGTATCACTTTTAGCTGCTATAGTATATACTTTTTTTGTTGAAGAACATGATGAAACAACAAAAATTGTTAATAATCCTAAACCTATTGTTTTTATTTTATTCATTTTAAAATAGTTTAATGTTAAAGTAAATTTACAAAACTTGATAGTAGTTAATAAACCTTTAGTGTTAAAATATCAATTACTATTTTATGCACTGTTTTTAATTATTCATTTAATTTTCATTAATAATTACATTCATGGTCAATCCAATCAATAATTGTAGTAATGACATGCTCTCGATTATCTTCTAATAAAATTTCATGACGCATTTTAGGAAATATTTTAAATGCTACATTTATAAAACCATCTTCTCTCAATTGATCGATAGTTTTAATAACTCCCTTACTAAAATCTCCTATCGGATCTTCTTCTCCACTTACAAAAAGAAATGGAAAGGATTTAGATATTGAGTTCGCCCAATTTCTATTTGTTGCTTGTTTGTAAACTGAAAACAGAGCATAATAAGCATTATTCGTGAAAGGTAAACCACATAAAGAATCATCAAGAAATTTTTGTCTGTTATCTTTATTAAGACTCAGCCAACTAACAGGACTATAATCTTTATCTTTTTTGAAATGAGAATTATTTACCTTATTGAATAAGGTATTAAAGTAAGTTTTTCTTTTTGAAGCGATGCAATTCGTAATAAAAAAATAAGTTTTCAAGATTCCTATTCCAAATTTAGATCCTCCTGTACCAACGATAATAGCGCCAGAAAATTTATTACTTTTTTGTTGCAATAAACATCGTGTAATAAAAGACCCCATAGAATGTCCTAAAATAAAGTGAGGAATAGCAGGATATTTCTGTTCTATTAAATCACTCATTATATCGGCATCATTTATTAATTTTTCAGCAGGATTATTTTTTCTAAAAAACCCAAAATCGTGCTTATTATTCACCGATTTTCCATGTCCTACATGATCATAAGTAAGCACTGCTAAACCTAATTCTGTACATTTGATTGCTAACTCTCTGTATCGTCCACTATGTTCCTGCATTCCATGTAAAATGATAAGTGTTGCTTTTACATCTGTATTTTCTGGAATAAATAAGGTATAAAAAAGTTTAGTATTATCTATATTAGAATGATATGATGAGTGTTCACTAAATGACATAATAGTTTTTTTACGTGATAAAAAATTATCAAAATTTATTCCTTTTAGTTTTATCCTAATGCTATATTATTAATTATATCATTTACATTCAAAAAATTATTGATTGATATTTTTAATTTCGAAGTAACAATTTTCACATATTAATTTTATTTGTGCGTATTGTTCAGATTCCTCATTCCATCCATTATATTTACGTCTTATATTTTCACAATCATTACACCAAGCTTGAAGATCTTCATCATCTTCTAATTCCATTTTAGGGTAAGTATCAAATGCTTCTATAAAGCCCACAGGTTTTTCTAAATTTAAATGTTGACAAACAAAAGCTTTTCTTTGTAAACCATGATTCGGGCAATGTAATACTTGTTGTTTTAAAATTTTTACGGCTGAATCATTTTCTGAATTCAAATTTTCAATTAAGAGCAAATAATAATTTAAATTCTCTGTATTTAGTGTATATACTCCTATTCCATCTAAAATATTAAAACTTATTGCTAATAATTCCCAACCATCATATATATCACTAGGAAAAGTACCTTCGTACAATTTTCTATAATTATTTTCTAATCCAAAATTTTTGATTTTAAATGTTTCTGCATTGTTTTCATCATTATTAAACCAGATCCACATCCAAGTTTCTGATTTTAAAGAATAAGTCCCTATTGGAATATATTTGAAGAAAATTTCATGTTTATCATCATTATATAATCTTATAATTTTTAAATCATCGTCATAGAACCAATTCGAAAAAGAATCTATTTTATATTTCTCTTTAAACCTATCTTGAATTGGAATTAATTTATTTAATTCAGACTGAGAAAATTCATTATAATCAAGCATTTTTTTGAAATTTAATAATTTGTATTTAAAACTTTGTTTGCTTCAATTACCAAGTTTTCTTGAAATTTTATTCGTTGTTCATTACGAGTTAAATTGTCATAATACAAAAGCTTTGCTCCGTCATTCCAATCTTGAATTTCACGATACCAAGTATAAAGATGTTCAAGATATAATTCTTCTCCAATATATTCTCTCTTACAATTTTTAAAATCCCAATTCATTTGCATATAAACTTCATTATTCAGCTTATTCATAATTTCGAACGCATTATCTGGATTATTTACTATTTTACCTAAATAGTATTTTGTAAGAATTTTAGCTGATTCTATTTTAGAAGGTAATACAATTTTTAGTTCACTTAAACTATAATTAAAATACTGTAAGATTTCAAATGTATTATCATTTTCGTTCATTCCAGCTAAAATGTAAATAGATTCTGATTGAATATTTTCTGTTAAAGCAATCATTCCAATCATTGGTAAATCTTTTACAGTAAAATTCTCTAAAACATAATTTGATATACTTTCAATAAAATTCATCAGTAAATAAAAATTATTTTAAAGACCAATCTATAAAATTATTCATTACTTCTACCCATTTCGGATTACGATGATCTGGTTTACCATTTTCGTCAATTTGAAAAAAGTTGTGCTCAGAATTTAAATATCTTTTATAAGTTAAATTTTCTTTTTTTTCTCTGATAAAATAAAGAGGTACTAAATCACATAATTCTGATGCTATATCATTCGTACCATAAGCAATATAAATAGGTTTATTAAATGTTAACCAATCATCTATTAAAGGAACAGAAAAAGAATTCCAAGCAATTAAATAAGGAGACTTTTTTCGTTTTGCTTCATCAAACGAATCATAATATATTTGATATTCTTTTTCTATATTATCTGAAGCAGTTTCCCAATTAATTTCTTTATTTTCAGCTCTTTTTCTATATGCTCTTATGTTTTGATCTATTCTACCAAATGGATTGGGAGAAAATAATCCTAATTTTGAAACATGTTTATATTGCTTAGCTATTTTAGTTGCAACTTTACTACCTTGAGAGTGACCAGCTACAACTATTTTTTTACTATCAACCCAATTTTGTTTTTTTAAATACTTCAAAACTTTGATTGCTCTATTAACATAATTATCTAGATAATCTGCATTCTGAAATTCTATACTTGGTGTATTCTTATCTTTTGAATTACCAAAGTACCAATAAGAATCATTAATTTCATTTTCATTAACTATTAATGGTGTTTCGGGCATTGATATCACTACCAAATGATAATACTTTTTTATATATTCTATATCAAAATTTGTAGTTCCTCCTCCAATCAACCAATAACCATCATTTGTATTTACATAAATAGGATAAGGTAATGAACCTTGACACCAAAGTAGAATTGATTTCTTTTCTTCTAGTTTATTATCATAAACAATAAATTCAATTTTTTGATTTTTATCATTAATTTCAAAACTTGTTACTTCATCATTTATAACTTTTTGACCAAAAGAGTTGAAGTAAATTAAACATAGTAGAAATAAAAATTTAATTTTCATTTAAAATTTTTTTTGATATAGTAATGAATTATATCCTTGTTTGTTTTTATTGTTTTATGTTACGTTGAGCCTGCCGAAATATAATTTTTTATAAATTTCATAAACTATTCAAAATGAAAATTTAAACATTATGAATGACACTATAGTTATGAATTATACTAGAAATTTAAACAACTTGACTATTTTAAACTCACTCCCACAAAAATAAAACTAAACACTTAAATAAAAATACGGAAAACCATAAATGAATGTTTTTTCATAAAAAACATTCATGTTAGAGATTACAATAGAAATCCTTTTCAACAACAAACGGGACTTTGCAAAGTCCCGTTTGTTGTTGAAAAGATTGTAATGAAAAGCCCGCCCGAAGGGAACGCCCAAATAAAACTAATCTATCAAAGAAAGTTGAATTTTTTTCTTG
The DNA here is from genome assembly GCF_032109125.1 of Chishuiella sp. Lineage (NCBI taxonomy): Bacteria > Pseudomonadati > Bacteroidota > Flavobacteriia > Flavobacteriales > Weeksellaceae > Chishuiella > Chishuiella sp. Next base: position 7,015 of record NZ_DAMCLZ010000002.1, on the reverse strand, counting down.
TCAGTATCTATTCCAATAACCGTAACTTCTACTTGTTGTTGCAAATGTACTTTTGTAGAAACATCAGAAATAAACTCGTTGCATATTTTTGATATATGCACCAATCCATTTTCTTTAATTCCTATGTCTACAAAACAACCAAAATTGGTAATATTATTTATGATTCCTGGAACTTTCATTCCCAATTGTAAATCTTCGAATTTCTTTAATTTAGAATCAAAACTAAAAACTTTGGCTGTAGAACGTGGATCTAAACCTGGTTTCTCCAACTCGTTTTTTATATCTTGTAACGTAGGCAAACCAACAGAATTGGTTACATACTTCGTAAGATCTATCTGATTGATAAGTTCTTTGTCTTTTATTAAATCTTTTATTTGCACCTTAAGGTCTTTTGCCATTTTTTCGACAATTGCATAAGATTCTGGGTGAACAGCAGAATTGTCTAACGGATTAGCAGCTTGCTGAATTCTAAGAAATGCCGAAGCTTGTTGAAAAGCTTTTTCGCCCAAACGAGGAACTTTTAACAATTCTTCTCTCGATTCGAAAGCTCCGTTTTCTGTTCTATAAGCCACAATATTCTCTGCCATCTTTTCCCCTATTCCAGCAACGTAATTCAGTAAATGTTTACTCGCAGTATTCAGGTTAACACCAACTTTGTTTACACAAAAAGAAACAACATCATTCAATTCATCTTTCAATAATGTTTGGTCGACATCGTGCTGATATTGCCCTACACCTATCGATTTAGGATCTATTTTTACCAATTCTGCCAACGGATCTTGCAAACGACGACCAATAGAAACTGCTCCACGAACAGTAACATCTTTGTCAGGAAATTCGTCTCGTGCAATTTTCGATGCCGAATAAATAGATGCACCTGCCTCGTTCACAACAAATACTTTCAGCGGACGGTCGAAGGCTATGTTTTGTACCAAATGTTCTGTTTCTCGAGATGCTGTTCCGTTTCCTATAGAAATCGCATCTATTGCATAGGCATTCACCAGTGATTTTAGTTTTTTTGTAGCTTGTGCTTTCTCGCTTTGTGGAGCATGCGGATAAATGTTTTCGTTATGCAACAAATCGCCTTGTTCGTCCAAAACAACTACTTTACAACCCGATTTGTAACCAGGATCTATCGCTAAAATTCTTTTTTCTCCCAATGGTGGAGCTAATAGCAGTTGGTTTAAGTTTTTGGAGAAAACTTCTACCGATGTTTCATCTGCTTTCTTCTTTGCTTCATTCAATATTTCATTAGAAATCGATGGAGCTAATAATCGCTTGTACGCATCTTTTATCGCTTCTTCTATTACCCAAGAAACTTCTGGCTGAACAGATTTTATCAACGTATATTCTAAGAAACCTATCGCTTCTTTTTTCTCTATACTAACCGCTACTTTTAGGAAACCTTCATTTTCTCCTCGCAAAATAGCCAATAATCGGTGCGATGCTATTTTCTTTAGAGCTTCAGAATAATCGAAATAATTAGAAAAAGTAGCTGCTTTTTCGTCATCAGCTTTGCTTTTTACCAATTTGCTTTCTATGATTGCCGATTTTCTGAAAATTCCTCGTAATCTATTACGTACATATTCATTTTCGTTTATCCATTCCGCAATTATATCTTGTGCTCCTGCATAAACATCCTCCAAAGTAGGAACTTCTGAGTTGATATATTTTTTTGCCAAATCTTCTAAATCAGAAATATTATTCTGTTTCATAATGATTTTTGCCAAAGGTTCCAATCCCTTTTCTTTGGCAATGGCAGCTTTTGTTTTTCTTTTCTTTTTGTAAGGAAGATATAAATCCTCTATCTGAACCAAATCATAACTTTTCTGAATACGCTGTTGTAATTCTATCGTTAGTAGGTTTTGTTCATCTAAGGTCGTTAAAATGAAATTTTTTCTAGCTTCTATTTCTTCAAATAATGCTTTGTATTTTTTGATGTTCGAAATCTGTACTTCATCCAAATTCCCTGTTAATTCCTTACGATATCTCGCTATAAATGGAATTGTATTATCGTTGTTCAAACAATTGATGGTGTTCTCTATCGATTTTTCGGAAATGTCTTTTAATTGATGATGAATGTATGTTGTCAAATTCATGTTAAGCGTCCTGTTTAAAATTTTATTGAATGATAGAATAATTTGTTTTTATTATTTTAAAATTGATGTATTCAACTTCTTTATAAATTGGGCGTTCCCTTAGGTCGGGCTTTTCGTTGCAATCTTTTACAAACAGACTTCGACTACGCTCAACCATCGGTTTGTAAAAGGATTTCCACTGCAATCCCTAACGCAAAAAGGAATCATAAAATTTAGCCCAAATGTATATTTATCATTCAGTCTGCAAATTACTATTTTTTTCAGAAAGGTCTAAATCTAATTCAGAATAGTCATTTCTACATTTAGTATTCCATCTTTTAAATTCCCTATTTTCGAAAATGCTTTTTTACTCAAATCTATTTCTCTACCAGCAACAAAAGGTCCTCTATCATTAATTCTTACTTTAACTGATTTTCCATTGGCAAGATTTTTAACTCTTACTTTTGTCCCAAAAGGTAAAGTTCTATGAGCAGCTGTTTTTTTTCTTCTTTTATATTTTTCTCCACTTGCAGTTTTCTTTCTTTGGTATTTATCTGAATAGTAAGATGCTTTACCTGTAATTTTTTTCTTCTTCGGTTTTCTATAGTTATTATCAAAACTATAAAATTCATCTGCACTATCTAATCGAGAAATGGAAATAGTATCATTATTAATTGTATCTCTTTTATTTCCTATAATTTCTGCTTTGGTTACACAAAACGTAAAAAATAGTAATAGTAGTGAACTTTGTATTTTCAGTTTCATTTTTATCATTTTCTATTATTTATTTCAAACTTATTTTCTAATTATTATTATTAAAAATTATCCTTCTCATTTCAAATAATTGAAATCACAAATTACTATTTTTTTAAATAATTATAGGTAATTTCTAATTGATCTATCGTAAATTTAATTTATAAACAGAGTAAAAACTATTATTTCTAATATTTATAAAGAATTGTAAAAGCTACAAATGCTTTATAATCGAATATAATTCTTAATTACATTTAATAATCTATATAAAATTCAAAATAAATTATTTATACTAAGTTTATTTTGAATTTTCGTCAGAAAACGAATAGGATTATGTAATTTTGCATACCAAATTTAACTTTAAACAAATAATAAAATGGAACTAAATAGAGAACGTCTATTAGAATTAGTACAAAAATATGGTGCACCACTATATGTATATGATGCGAATAAAATAAAATCGCAATATGAAAAAATGACTAATGCATTTTCTACTGTCAAACGTTTAAAGTTAAATTATGCATGTAAGGCAAATACTAATCTTAATATCTTAAAGTATTTCAAATCTCTTGGTTCAGGATTAGATACTGTTTCTATACAAGAAGTAGAATTAGGGTTAATGGCTGGTTTTAAACCAAAAGAAATTATATACACTCCAAATGGAGTTTCTTATCATGAAATTCAGCAAGTAATAGAATTAGGAGTACGTATTAATATTGATAATTTAACAGTATTAGAAACTTTTGGTCAAGATTATCCAAATTATCCTGTTTGTGTTCGTATCAATCCACATATTATGGCTGGAGGAAATGCAAATATTTCTGTAGGACATATCGATTCTAAATTCGGAATATCTATTCATCAATTACCACATATCAAACGTGTTGTAGAAAATACTGGTTTACATTTAGATGGAGTACACATGCATACAGGTTCTGATATTTTAGATATTGATGTTTTCTTACAAGGAGCAGAAATATTATTCGAAGTAGCAGCAGAATTCAAAAACTTATCTTACATCGATTTTGGTTCAGGATTCAAAGTTCCTTATTATCCAGGTGCAGCAGAAACAGATATTGAATATTTAGGAGAGCGTTTATCAAAACGTTTCAATGATTTCGAAAAATCGTATGGAAAACCATTAACATTAATGTTCGAACCAGGTAAATTCATGGTTTCCGAAGCTGGAAGTTTCTTAGCTTCTGTGAATGTTGTAAAACAAACAACTTCTACTGTTTTTGCAGGAATAGATACTGGTTTCAATCACTTAATTCGTCCTATGTTTTATAGTGCTCACCACGAAATAGAAAATATTTCTAATCCAGAAGGTCGTAGCCGCTATTATACAGTTGTTGGTTATATTTGTGAAACAGATACCTTTGGTACAAATCGTAAAATTAATCAAATTAGTGAAGGAGATGTATTATGTTTCCATAATGCTGGAGCATATTGTTTTTCTATGGCATCAAACTATAATTCACGTTTAAAACCTGCAGAAGTTTTATTAATTGATGATAAAGATTATTTAATTCGTCGTCGTGAAACAATTCAAGATTTAATTACTACAACAGAAGATATAAAATTCTAAAAATATACATAAAAGCTCAATCCTAGGATTGAGCTTTTATGTATATTTTTAGAAATGTTTTTTCTTACTAAAGAAAATAGTATGTATAATCTCTAGAGCAAGATTTTCACTAACACTTTTTTTATCATCATATTCATAAAGAATTTTATCATCTTGATTTTCTAAAGGAGTAAAAAAACGTATACTATTTGTTTGATTAAATAAATTATTTTTTATTAACTCATTACTCATTTTTATGGATAAATCTTGTTTATAAGTATGACTTAAATATTTATTTGTTTGATTAAAAGAAAATGATAACTTATTATTTTTATCAAAATTCCCTTGAGCAAATGTTAATAATGGTAAAAAAATAATAAATAAATTCTTCATAATGCAATATCAAATAATACTACAAGTTACAAAAATATCTGTTATACATTATTTTATTCTTTAAAAGCTTTCATACGTCCAACCATAATAATCATAATAAGTCCAAAACATGCAAACAATGCATAAGAATATCTCAGATCAAATAGTTCAGCTATATACCCAATTAACGGAGGTCCCATTAAAAAACCTAGGAAAGAAACACTAGATACTGTTGCTAATGCAACACCAGCAGCTCCTTTTGTACTTTTTGCAGCAACACTATAAACTGTTGGTACGTTACAAGCAACTCCTAAACCTACCATCATAAAAGCAAGTGTACAAACAATAAGCTGAGGAAAAAAAACTGAAAGTAATAATCCAGATGACATAAAAAAACCACTAATTTGCATAATACGTTTCTTACCATATTTACTTATAAAATAGTCTCCAATAAAACGTCCTGTAGCCATCATTACCATAAAAGATGCATATCCTACAACTACTAAATTTTCAGGAGCCTTAACTATATCCTGAAAATAAACTCCACTCCAATCAAACATAGCTCCTTCAGTAGCCATACTTAAAAAACCAATAATACCTAGCTGAACAAGAACTCCTTCTGGTTTAGAAAAAAAAGATTTTTTTTCAGTTGTTTTTACTGCACCTGTTGAGTTTAGTAAAAACTTAGAATTAATCAACCAATTAACTATTATAATACAATAAATAATTATAAAATGTATTGGAGTGCCTATATTCAAATTCATCATTAATAAACCTATCAATGCGCCAGTAAAACCAGCTATACTCCATGCTCCATGAAAAGAAGACATGATTGACTTACCAAATATTTTCTCAACTTCAACCCCTTGTGTATTCACAGATATATTACACATATTTCCTAAAACTCCAAAAAAGAATAATGCTAATGCTAATTGATAAAAATTTTGAGCAAAACCAATTAAACATAAAATAAGAGGATAAATTAATACTACTATTCGTAATACATTTCTACTTCCATATTTAGAAACTAATTTACCAGATAAAACCATTGTACATAGTTGACCAATTGGCATCATAAGCAATAAAGTTCCTAATTGTCCTTCAGTAATACCAAGTGCTTGTTTTATTGTAGGAATACGACTTGCCCAAGAAGAAAAAGCCAATCCCTGAGAAAAATAAAATAAAGAAACAGCTATTCTGATTCTATTTTTTTGCTGAGAAGTAAACTCTGTTGTCTGCATCAATGTTAATTAGAATAATTTTTGCAAATGTACATCAGATAATTTTTAAAAAATTAAGAAATTAATAATTATACTTAAATATTAATAATTTTAGGCAATCCCTTCGGAATAGGCTTTATGTTACAATCTTTCCAAACAGACTTCGACTACCTTCAGCCATCAGTTTATAAAAGGATTTTCACTGCAATCCCTATTGCAACTTAGGAAGTCTGAATTTAGAAACTAGAAGAAGTAATTCTAAGTTATAAGTTTTACATAATACGTTTAATTATTAAAAACTAATAACTGAAAAACTTAAACACTATATAACTAAAATCTAGAAGACCTGATATAGAATTTAAAACAATAGTTTTTAAAATAATGATAAAATACTGGCTACTAAAAAATTTAAAGACTTCTTAAAAAAATATAATTTTATTGCTACAAATAAAACAATGCTTTTACTCATTCTATTATTTATATTCTATACTTTCTAAAATATCCCAAACTATATATGATTTATCATCATTCATTTCTATTTTTTTAAAATAAAAAAAATATTTAGTTATTTCTCTAAAATCATCTTTATGGTAATATTTCTTTTTAAATAAGTTTTTAAAAACAATAGAGTTTTTTTCAACTTTGAAATCTGAAAATAAAAAGAATATATTAAATATTATAATAAAAAAAAATGATAATATTGATATATCAAATATGTTGAATGTGTAGGTGATAAAATATGTACATAAATACACAAAATAATAGCAAAATAAATTGATAAATAATAAACATAATTAATCGTAAACTTCCTTATAAGCATTATAATCAAATATAGTTCTATATTTCCAATTTTAAACCTATAACTTTTATTCTTTATTAATGTTTTTCAAACTTAAGATGTAAGTATCTAATAACTGAAAAACTAAATTAGAAGTTATAAGTTGTTAGTTCTAAGTAATACATTTATTTTAAACTTAACAACCCCGAATACTTTGTACATTGTACATATTACGTAAATTATAAGC